>NZ_JAMOIE010000048.1 GCF_024448935.1 Stutzerimonas stutzeri | reverse complement strand
GTAGCGCCGTGCGCGCGAAGCGTCGGCCCTGGCACTCCCGGTGTGCTCAGCGCCGCTCCTCCCGAATGAAGGGAATGCCCAGCGCCCCTGGCTGATTGCCCGTCACGTTCTTGCCACTGGCGACCCAGATCATCACGGCCAGCGTCACCGCATAGGGCGTCATCAGCACGAAGTACTGCGGCAGGCGCACGCCGGCGGCGGCCAGTTGCGGGATCAGCGCTTCGATGCAACCGAACAGCAGCGCACCGGCCAGGGCCTTCCACGGCGACCAGCGCGCGAAGATCACCAGCGCCACGGCGATCCAGCCGCGCCCGCCGGTCATGTCGGCGATCCACAGCTTGGTGCTGAGCACCGAGATATAGCCGCCCGCCAGGCCGATCAGCGCGGAGCCGGCGAGAATCGCCGCCAGCCGATAGCCGAGCACGGAAATCCCTGCCGCATCCGCCGCCTGCGGATTCTCCCCGACGGCGCGCATCCGCAGGCCTGTGGTGGTCCGCGTGAGAAAGGCGACCACGGCGAGCACGATCAGCGGCGTCATGAACACCAGCGGGTTCTGCACGAAGAGCTTGCCCAGCAGCGGCAGCTCCGACAGTGGCCAGAGCTCGATCGCGCCCAGGCCCTTGACCGGCTTGTTGGTCCAGTCCAGCAGCGTGCCGAGCAGGCCGGTCAAGCCCTGGCAGAAGAACACCAGCGCCAGCCCTGCGATCACCTGGTTGATGCGCAGCACCAGCACCATCAGCGCGAACAGCAGCGACACCACCGCCGCCGCGCCCATGGCCAGCAACAGCGAGATCCCCGGCATGCCATAGGCCAGCTGTGCGCCGATCCCAGCCAGCGCGCCGACCAGCATCAGGCCTTCGGCCCCCAGCGCCAGCACCGCGGCACGTTCGGTGAGGATCAGCCCCAGCGCCGCGAGGGCGAAGGGCACGGCGAAGTCCGGCGTATTGCCGAGCCAGTTGGCGATCATGTCCATCAGCTTTCGCCTCCCTGAACGCGGCGGATGCGGTGGCGGATAAAGAAATCCGACGAGGCGACGCAGATCACCAGGATCGCCTGAATCAGCTGCACCATGGAAAAGGGGATCTGGTAGAACACCTGCAGGCTGCGCCCGGCGACGAAGAGCATCGCCATCAGCAACGCCACCACCAGCGCCGCCACCGGATTGTTACGCGCGAGAAAGGCGATGAGGATGCCGGAGAAGCCGTAGCCCTGGTAGAACGACTGCGTCAGCCGCCCCTCCTGCCCCGCCGTCACCAGAAAGCCGGCAATCCCGGCCATGGCGCCGGAAATCAGCACGGTGCCGATGATCATCTTCTGCACCGGCACGCCCACCGCGCCGGCCACCCGCGGGTTGGCATCGACGAAGCGCAGGTACAGCCCGGCGCGGGAAATGCCGAGGAACCACAACGCCAGCAGCGCGACGACCACGGCCAGCGGCACCGCCGCGCTGATGCCGTCGAACAGTTCGGGCAGGCGCTCGAACGGCTGGAACTGCGGCGAATAGGGGAACGAACTCTTCGGGTCCTTCCATCTGCCGTAGAGCAGGTGCAGCAGGAAATTGATCGCCAGGTAGTTGAGCATCAGCGTCGAGATGATCTCATTGACCTTCAGCCGCAGCTTGAGCAGCACCGGCGCCAGCGCCCAGAGCAAACCGCAGAAGATTGCCGCCGCCAGCATCAACGGCAGACGCAGCGCGGGCGGGCCGACCTGGAACAGCGAGATCGCCGTGGCACCGATGGCGCCCCAGATCATCTGGCCTTCCAGCCCGAGGTTCCAGAACTTGGCGCGGAAGGCCATGCAGCCGGCGAGGCCGACGAGGATCATCGGCGATGCCTGGAACAGCACGGCGGTGAGGCTCTGCGCATCGAACACCGTCATGATGACGAATTCGTTGAGCAACTCGCCGGCCGGTACGCCGGCGGCCACCAGAATCGCCGCGGAGATGCCCAGCCCCAGCAACAGGGCGAGGCCAATGATCAGCGCCTGCCAGTGCCAAGCCAGTTGCTGGCGGACCTCCAAGGCGTAACGCCGCGACAGCAGCGGCTGTTTCGGGCGCTTAGCCATCGGCGCGGCCTGCTCCAGCATCACGGGGCGTACCTGTTCATTCATGGCTCTCGCGTGGTTCGCATTGTTGAGCTACCTGTAGGGTTGAATTCATTCGACCGGTTCTCGGGCACCGTGCCCGGCGGGGCTACGGTGCATTGGGCGAACAAGTTCGCCCCTACCGTTCGGCTCATCCGCATCGTTGGGACACCTGTACGATCATCCGTATCGTCGATACCTGTAGGGTCGAATTCATTCGACCGGCTCTCTGACACCGAGCCCATCCACCGCTTCGCCATGAGCGGGCGCCTCTTGGTCCAGATCTCCATCAACCAGCTCCCCATGGCTGACCATCGCCTTGCCGATGGCCTGGCGATCCGCGGGGCGGTTGAATTCGGCGACGATGCGCCCGGCGTTCATCACGCCGATGCGATCGGCCAGAGCCAGCACTTCATCCAGGTCTTCGCTGATCACCAGCACCGCCGCGCCGGCATCGCGCGCGGCGCGAAGGCGGGCATGCACGGCGGCGGTGGCGCGCACGTCGAGCCCGCGGCTGGGGCTGTGCACCAGCACCAGTTGCGGGTCGCGGGAGAATTCCCGGGCGATGACCAGTTTCTGTGCATTGCCGCCGGAGAGCAGCGCGGCCTTCTGTTTCAGCGAGCGCACGCCCTGCACATCGAACCCGGCCACCGCCTCGGCGGCCTCGGCCTCCAGGCGCTTGCGTCGCAGCTTGAAGAATGAGCCGTAGCGCCCGCTGTGGATCTGCCCGACACCGAAGTTCTCGGCCACCGACAGCTCACCCGCCAACGCCGTGCCGTAGCGATCAGCCGGAATGGAAGCAATGCGCAACTCCCGGCGCTGTTCAGGGCTGGCCCGGCGCAGATCACCAAAACCGGACAATTCCAACGAGCCCTCGCAGCGCTCAGGCAGCCCCATCAGCACGTTCGCCAGTTCGCTCTGGCCGTTGCCGCCCACGCCGGCGATGCCGTAGATCTCGCCGGCGCGCAGGTTCAGCGTCACGCCATTGAGCGCGCCATGTCCGTCCGCGCCTGACGAACGCAATTCGCGCACCTGCAACCGCACCTCACCCGGCGTAGCCGGCTGGTATTCACTGGCCGGGGCCGATTCGCCCACGGTGAGGCGCACCAGCTCGGGCACCGAGACCGTTTGCGGATCGAGGGTCTGGAGGGTGCGCCCGCCGCGCATCACGGTGACCTGGTCGGCGAAGCGTTTCACGTCGCTCATCTTGTGGGTGACCAGGATCACCGCCGCGCCCTGGCGGGCAAAGGCGCGCACCGTTTCCAGCAGGCGCTCGGCTTCCTGATCGGTGAGCACCGCCGTCGGCTCGTCGAGGATCAATATCCGCGCACCGGCCAGCAGTACCTTGAGAATTTCCACCCGCTGCTGCTCGGCCACGGAAAGCGACTCGGTGACCTTGCGCGGATCGATGACAAAGCCCAGCTCAGCCGCCTTCTCGCTGATCTGCTGCTCCAACGCGGCCAGACGTTGGCGGTGGCTGCCCGAAAAGGCGTGATTACCGGGCCCCTCGGGCAGCGCCAGCTGGATGTTCTCGGCCACGCTGAACGGCTTCACCAGCTTGAAGTGCTGGTGAACCATGCCGATGTGGTAGCGGCTCGCATCCCGCGGACCGCTGAGCCGTACCGCATTGTCATTGATCAGCAGCGATCCGCTTTCCGGTGCGTAGAGGCCGGCGGCGATGTTCATCAGCGACGACTTGCCCGCGCCGTTCTCGCCGAGCAGCGCGTGCACCTCGCCCCACTTGGCGGTGAAGTCCGCCTGGGACAGGGCCATGAAGCCGTCGAACGACTTGTTGACCCCGGTCAGCTGGATCGCGTTGAGGGTGCTCATTGCTGGGTGACCACGCCCTTGACGAACCAGTCCATCTGCCACAGCTCAGGGTCCGGCATGACCTCACCGGCGGCGATGCGCTCGGTGCCGTCCCGGTCGAGCATCGGGCCGGCGTAGATCTTCTTCTCGCCTTTGACCAACTCTTCACGGGCGGCCATGATCTTCGCCTTGTGCGCTTCGGAAACCGCCGGGCCGCAGCAGGCCGCATCGGTGCCGCCTTCGGCCATGGACAGCAGCGCGCCGTTTTCCGGTGGCGTCCAGTTGCCGGCGCTGATCTTCTTCAGCTCGGGAGCGAGGAACTTGTCCCACACCCACACCGAGGAGCAGACGGTGGCGTCCGGGGCGAATTCGCGCATGTCACGATGGTGCCCGGTGCCGTGCACGCCGCGCTCCTGGGCGACGATCTGCGGGGTCGGGCTGTCGACGTGCTGGCCGAGCACATCGGCGCCGGCATCGATCAGCGCCATGGCGGCGGCGCGTTCCTTGACCGGATCGTTCCAGGCGCCGGTGTAGACCACGGTGACGGTGGCGTCCGGGTTGATCGCCTGGGCGCCGAGGGCGAATGCATTGATCGTCCAATTCACCTGCCCGAAGGGGTTGGCGGCGACGAAGCCGAGCTTGCCGGTCTTGGATGCCGCGCCCGCGGCCATGCCGCATAGGTACTGGCTTTCGTAGGTGCGGCCGTAGAAGGATTCGAGATTGGCGCTGTTGGTGGTGCCCGAGCCGTTGAGGAAGGCCACGTCAGGGTACTTGTCGGCCAGCTCCTTGAAGGTGTCCGAGTAGCCGAAGGCGGTGCCGATGATCACGTTGGCGCCGCGCTGGATCAGCCGATCCACCGCCGGGCGGATGGACGAGGCATTCTCCGGCACGCTTTCGACATACTGGATCTTGGTGTCCAGCTCGGTTTCGAGTTTCTGCCGCGCCTCGTCGAAGGCTTGGGTCCAGCCGCCGTCATTGCGCGGACTGATGTAGAGCATGGCGATCTTCGCCGGTTTATCGAGGGTCAGCCCCTGCCCTTCCTGCGCCGAGGCGGCGCCAACAGTCGCAGCCAGGCCGAGAGCCACCGCCGCACATAAGGTCCGTTTCATCTGATTGAGCATCTTGGGTCTTCCTGAGGTTGGCACGTCAAAGCATGTGGTTGATGCGAAACACGTTCTTTTCCGGATCCAGCAGCACGGCTTGATACCAGTGGTAATAGGTCTCGTAGGGCGCCTTGATCAGCGTCGCGCCCATCGCGCGGGCGATGGGCACCAGGCGATCGACCTCCTCTTTCGAATCGACATCGATGTTGAGCAGGAACTTGCAGCCGCGGGTGTCGGTGAACTCCTCCAGGTGCAGCAGCTCGTAGGCCTCCGGTGCGTTGAAGCCGATGCAGCTCTTGCCGGTATCCAGTCCGCGAAAGATCGGCGAGGCGATCTCCGGAATGTTCCGGAAGCCGAACAGCTCGCGGTAGAAGCCGCTCAGCGCTTCGATGTCGCGGGCGAAGACATTGACGTAGGAGAGTGTGTTCATGCGACCTCCAGGCCTTTGCCGAAAGTGGTCTGCTTGACGAACTTGGAGAGCAGGTTGTCGCCGGAGGTGACCGGGGGGTGGCGCGGCGGAGCGAAGTCGCTGCAGCATCCTGGCAGGCACTCGATCAGCGCGTCGTAGTTGGGCTGATGGAAGAACACCAGTGACTGGCGCCCGCTGTCGGCGGGGCTGTCCTGCGGCGGGTTGACCACCCGGTGCAGCGTGGAAATCCATTGATCGTTGGTCCACTGCATCATCAGGTCGCCGATGTTCACCGCGAAGCCGTTCTCGACATAGGGCACGTCCACCCATTCGCCTTGCCGATTGCGCGCCTGCAGGCCGCCCAAGGCGTTGTCCGGCTTGACGATGGTCAGGCTGCCGTAGTCGGTGTGGGCACCCGCGCGCATCTGGCCAGGCTCCACCGCACCCTTCACGTCCGGGTAGCTGAGGCTGCGGAACATGCTGATGTGTTTGTCGATCTTGTCATCGAAGAAGGTTTCCGGCAGTGCCAGCGCCAGGGCGAAAATCCGCATCAGCGATTGCGACAGCTCGCTCATGGCGGCGAAGTATTCGCGGTAGGCCTGCTCGAAACCGTCGATACCGCTAGGCCAGACATTCGGCGCGAAATGCGGGCCGGCGGCCGCGCAGCGGTAGTAGTCCTCATCCGGCACATCACTGGGGCCGATGGAAAAGGATTCCTTGAGATCACCCGGCGACGCCTCTTCCAGCGAGTACGACAGACTCTCCTCGGCGATGGCGCTGTAGCCGCGCACCATTTCCGGGCTGGGCCGGTCGACCTTGCGCTTTTCCGGCAACGGCAAGGCGAAGAACTGCCGCGTCAGCCGCGACACGCGCTCGATCAGTTCACTGGGGATCTGATGATTGGTGATGACCAGAAAGCCGATGTCGCGACAGGCCTGGTCCACGGCCCTGGCGACCTGGGCCTTGCCCTGCTCCGTGCCGGCGAAATAGGGGGCGAGGTCGATGATGGGCACATGCCGCAAAGTCATGTTGACGCACTCCTGTGGAAGGCGAAGCGGAAGGTCGTGGGGCTTTCGGGAGAAAGCGGCCTCTTGCGTGCGAGCCCATCGAGCGGCGTCTTCCGGCAGCCGGAGGGCTTGACAGGAGCGACTGAGCAGAATCTGTGCCACTCGACCAATCCTCCGCAAATCAAGAAGTTGCAATCAGCGCCGGAAAAAACCTGGATCAAATGATCCGAACCGGAGCACTTGGTTTGTGCGCACGGCACGAAAAGCGGGCGAGGCAGTGGCGTCTCCCTGCCCGCGTCCCCTTCCAGGAGCGAGCTCTGCTCGCGGAAAAAGGCCGCTGCGGGCTGCGCGATTCGTGCGACGGGCGCAGGCGCAGGCGCAGGCCGCGCCTACACTACAGGCGAGCCCCCTTCCTGCTCCGCTGTACAGGCAAGCCCTCACCCCGGCCCTCTCCTGGAGGAGAGGGGGATGGCGTGGAACTGCAGGCGTCGTTGCAAAATCGTCAGTTGATGGGTTGCACCCATCCTACGGCCCGTTGCTTCCGTTAGAGGTCGCGCATCCGGCCGGTATCGCGGCCATCGCCTCGCACCACATGGCGCAGGTAAATGACCGGCACCGCCGCGGCACGGGCGCACGCCAGCAGTGCAGCGATCGGCTGGATGATCGCGATTGTGGCCGGCACATAAAGCGCGCCAGTCGGTTCGCAAAACACCTTTTGCATGTCGACGACGATTACAGCGGTACGGCCGGGATTCAGCGGCCAGGAGATCAGCGGTTTGCTCATGGTTCGGGTTCCTTGACGGAGCCCGAGGCGCCGTCAGCGCGGCCGAACTCCGTTGAGTATCAATGACTGCAGGCTCTTGAGCGTTTCTTCGAAGAACGCCGGATCATCCAGGGTCTTGCCGGCCACGGCCTCGACCTGCACGCGGAAGTCGGCGTAGTGCTGTGTGGTCGCCCAGAGCGAGAAGATCAGGTGATGCGGCGCGATGGGCGCGAGCTTGCCGGCGTCGATCCAGGCCTGGATCACCGCGACCTTGTTCTCCACGAGGTCACGCAAAGGCTGTTCCAACTCGCTCAGCAACAGCGGCGCGCCTTGCATGATTTCCATGCAGAACAGGCGCGATTCGGCGGGATGGTCGCGGGAGAGCTCGAGTTTGACGCGCAGGTAATCGCTGATCGCTTCGATCGGATCCTGCTCGACCGAAAACGCCTGCAACGGCTGCAGCCAGACGTCGAGCAACTGGCGCAGGACGTTGACATAGAGCTCTTCCTTGCTGCCGAAGTAGTACAGCAGGTTGGTCTTGGAGACATCGGCCTGCGTCGCGACCTGATCGAGGCTGGTGCCGTGCAGACCGAAGCGGGAGAACAGCTCCAGAGCGGCTTGCAGAATCGCGGCGCGCTTGCTCTCGATCAGGCGGGTGCGGCGGTTGAGCGCGCTGGCGCTGGGCTCGCGCAAGGCGCCTTTGGCCTTGACGGTCTTGCTGGCGGTCAGGCGCCGGCGCGGGGGTGTTGGGGTCTGGTCTGTCACTGCGTTACCGGTCGGGGTCAAACGGGCAGCTACTGTAGCGCGGGGCGAGGGCACCACGCACGAACGACGTCGGCCGACCGTAGCGCTGCGCATTTTTTGCACATCAGGCATGCAGCGCGCACAAACCAGGTGCTCTGATTCGGACCAAATGGTCCATTCGTTTTGCTTAAAACAGCCCAAGCGATTGAAAATGAATGGGAAACCGTTTTTGGCCTGCATCCTGCTAAAGCATTCCTGACCCTGCCCGCCCTGTTCGGGCAGCGCTTTCAGCCACGGCTTACAGAGGTGCTACCCATGGATGTTGGTGTTTTCATTCCGATCGGCAACAACGGCTGGCTCATTTCCGAGAACGCGCCGCAGTACATGCCCTCCTTCGAACTGAACAAGGCCATCGTGCAGAAGGCCGAGGGCTATGGCTTCGACTTCGCGCTGTCGATGATCAAGCTCCGCGGCTTCGGCGGCAAGACCGAGTTCTGGGAGCACAACCTGGAATCCTTCACGCTGATGGCGGGCCTCGCCGCGGTGACCAGCAAGATCCAGCTGTTTGCCACCGCCGCCACGCTGACCCTGCCGCCGGCCATCGTCGCGCGCATGGCCTCGACCATCGATTCGATCTCCAACGGGCGCTTCGGCGTGAATCTGGTGACCGGCTGGCAGAAGCCCGAGTACAGCCAGATGGGCCTGTGGCCGGGCGACGAGTTTTTCGGCACCCGCTACCAGTACCTCGGCGAATACGCCCAGGTGCTGCGCGACCTCTGGGAAACCGGGCGCAGCGATTTCAAGGGCGAGCACTTCCAGATGGAGGACTGCCGTGTCAGCCCCAGGCCCCGGGCGGACATGAAGATCATCTGCGCCGGTTCCAGCGACGCTGGCATGGCCTTCTCGGCGAAGTACGCCGACTACAACTTCTGCTTCGGCAAGGGCGTGAACACCCCGACCGCCTTCGCCCCGGCCACCGAGCGATTGCTCAAGGCCACCGAGAAGACCGGCCGCAGCGTGACCTCCTGCGTGCTGTTCATGGTCATCGCCGACGAGACCGATGAAGCCGCCCGCGCCAAGTGGGAACACTACAAGGCCGGCGCGGATCAGGAAGCCATCGCCTGGCTGGGCGAACAGGGCGCGGCGGACAAGACCTCGGGCAACGACACCAACGTGCGGCAGATGGCCGACCCGACCTCGGCGGTGAATATCAACATGGGCACGCTGGTCGGCTCCTACGCCAATGTCGCGAAGATGCTCGACGAGATCGCCACGGTGCCCGGCATGCAGGGCGTGATGCTGACCTTCGATGACTTCATCGAGGGCATCGAGGCCTTCGGCCAGAAGATCCAGCCGCTGATGCAGAGCCGCCGCCATATCGAGCCGCTGAAGGAGAGCGCCTGATGAACGCGGTCGAATCCTTTTCCGGCTATGGCCTGGAGGCGCCTGGCGAGGCGCTGAAGTTGCCGGCGCGCCCCGAGCCGCTGGCGATGAAGGCGAGCGAAACCGCGCTGATCGTGGTGGATATGCAGAACGCCTATTCCACCAAGGGCGGCTACCTGGATCTGGCGGGCTTCGATGTGTCGAGCACCGGGCCGGTGATCGAGAAGATCCGCCAGGCGTTGGCCGCAGCCCGAGCAGCCGGCATCCAGGTGATCTTTCTGCAGAACGGCTGGGACCACCAGTACGTCGAGGCCGGCGGCCCGGGTTCGCCCAACTGGCACAAGTCCAACGCGCTGAAAACCATGCGCAAGCGCCCGGAGCTGGCCGGCACGCTGCTGGCCAAGGGCGGCTGGGACTACCAGCTGGTGGACCAACTCACGCCGCAGCCCGGCGACATCCTGGTGCCCAAACCTCGCTACAGCGGCTTCTTCAACTCGCACCTGGACAGCACCTTGCGTGCCCGCGGCATCCGCAACCTGGTGTTCACCGGCATCGCCACCAACGTGTGTGTGGAGTCGACCCTGCGTGACGGCTTCCACCTGGAGTATTTCGGCGTGGTGCTGGCCGACGCGACGCATCAGGCCGGCCCGGAATTCGCCCAGCAGGCCGCGCTGTACAACATCGAGACCTTCTTTGGCTGGGTCTCGAAGGTAGACGATTTCTGCAGCACCTTTTCGTCCGCCAAGGCCACTGCCGACGCGCTCTAGATCCGAACAACGCGCCGCCCCGCAGCGGCCGCACTCAATCGCCTTGCACGAGATCACCAACATGCCCAAGCAATCCATCATCCCCGCCGGCTCCGGCAAACCACTCGCCCCTTACGTCCCCGGCTCCATGGCCGACGGCGTGGTCTACGTCTCGGGTACCCTGCCCTTCGACAAGGACAACAACGTGGTCCATGTCGGCGATGCCGCCGCCCAGACCCGCCACGTGCTGGAAACCATCAAAGGCGTCGTCGAAGCCGCTGGCGGCAGCATGGACGACGTCACCTTCAACATGATCATGCTCACCGACTGGGCCAACTACGCGAAGGTCAACGAGGTGTACGCCGAATACTTCCCCGGCGAGAAGCCTGCGCGCTACTGCATTCAATGCGGGCTGGTGAAGCCGGATGCGCTGATCGAGATCGCCAGCATCGCCCACGTAGGATAATGACGCGCGCCCCGTAGGGGCGAGCTTGCGCGCGAACGCTTTTACCATGAGCGGATTCGCAAGCAAGCGCGCTTACGCAAGTGCCAACAGCTTTGCAGAGGTACGCTATGCATTACGAAATTCACGGGCGCCTGGACACCGACGCACCAACCCTGGTGCTCAGCTCCGGGCTCGGCGGCGCCGGTGCCTTCTGGACACCGCAACTGCCGCTCTTGTCCCAGGACTACCGCGTACTGGTCTATGACCAACTGGGGACGAACAAGAGTCAGGCGCATCTGCCTGACGACTACTCGATCGAGTCCATGGCTGTCGAGCTGCTGGAACTGCTCGATACGCTGGAAATCCGTCAGTGCCATTTCATCGGCCATGCCCTGGGCGGGCTGGTCGGGCTACAACTGGCCTTATTACGACCGCAACTGCTGCAGAGCCAGGTGCTGATCAACGCCTGGAGCAGCCCGAACCCGCACAGCGCGCGCTGCTTCGCCGTACGGCAGAACCTGCTGCGCGACAGCGGGCCGGGTGCTTATGTCCAGGCCCAATCCCTGTTTCTGTATCCGGCAGACTGGATCGCCGCCAACAGCGAAAAACTCGCCAGGGATGATGCCCACGCCCTGGCGCACTTTCCGCCGACGGCCAACCTGCTGCGCCGGATCCAGGCCTTGCTGGCCTTCGATATCGAGGCCGAACTGGCAAGCATCCAGACGCCGACATTGCTGATCGCCAACCGCGACGACATGCTGGTGCCCTGGAACCGCTCGCAGCACATGGCAAACGTACTGCCCAACGCGCGCCTGGAATTGCTGGAATACGGCGGCCACGCCTCCAGCGTCAGCGACAGCGAACCCTTCAACCGAGTCCTGCTGGACTATCTGGCCGAACGATGCGGCCAGGTCGCGGCAGCCTGAGGAATACCGAAACATGTCTACACCCATCGATTCTCAAGGTTTCGCCACGCTATTTAGCGAAGCCCGCACGCACAGCGCCTGGCTGGACAAGCCGGTGCCGGATGCCCTGCTCGAACAACTCTATGCGCAGGTCAGCCTCGGGCCGACCGCCGTCAACAGCTGCCCCGGCCGCTTCGTCTTCGTGCGCACGCCCGAGGGCAAGCAGAAGCTCGCGCCCTGCCTGTCCAAGGGCAACCTGGACAAGACCATGGCCGCGCCGGTGACGGTCATCGTCGCCTATGACGAAGACTTCCCCGAAACCTTGCCGGAGCTGTTCCCCTTCGCCGACGCGCGCAGCTGGTACGTGGGGCAACCGGCACTGATCACCGGGAACGCCCTGCGCAACAGCTCGCTGCAGGCCGGCTATCTGATCCTCGCCGCCCGTGCGCTGGGGCTGGATACCGGGCCGATGTCAGGCTTCGATGCCAAGACGCTGGACGAGGCTTTTTTCGCCGGCACGAGCTGGAAATCCAACCTCCTGATCAACCTCGGCTATGGCGACGCCAGCAAACTGCGCGACCGCCTGCCACGCCTGCCCTTCGACCGGGCATGCGTCCTCGCCTGATGGGAACCGACCATGCAACTGGCTCAACTCGACCTCGCACCCGATATGACCCCGCCGGTGCTCAAGCAGGATTACCGCGACGCCATGGCGCGCTTGGCGGCCGCGGTCAACCTGATCACCACCGACGGCCCCAGCGGCCGTGCCGGCTTCACCGCGACCGCCGTATGCAGCGTGACCGACGACCCGCCGACCCTGCTGGTCTGCCTCAACCGTAGTGCCTCAGCCCACCCGGCCGTTATCGGCAATGGCATCCTGTGCATCAACACGCTAGCGAGTGACCATCAGGCGCTGTCGAACCTGTTTGGCGGCAAGACGCCCATGGCGGAACGCTTCGCTGCGGCCAACTGGTCGACCTGGGCCACCGGAGCGCCGGTGCTCGAGGATGCCGTGGCTTCCTTCGATTGCCGTATCAGCCAAATCAGCAGTGTCGGCACCCACGACATCCTCTACTGCGAGGTGTTGGCGCTTCGGCGCCGCGCCAGTGCCGACGGGCTGGTGTACTTCGATCGTCGCTACCACGGGGTGAGCGCCGCGCTGTAGCCCCGCCAGCTTCTCGGCGATGGAGACGAGATCGCCTGTGCCGACATGCCAGGTCGAATCGGTTGCCTGAACGTCTTTGAGCGGTCTGCTCAGGCCAATAGTGGCCGTCACTCCCAACGCATTCACTGATCCGATGCGTCACACCACAGTTGTTCGAAGCGAGCCGCCCATGGTTGCATCGTCTCGTACCGTGCAGCCAGCGCCAGTGAAGCCCGCTCGCTTCCCCATGGCCCGATCAGCTGTATCCCCGTTGGGTGCCCGTGGCTGGCATGGGCGGCAGGCAGATTGATTGCAGCGTCACCAGCGGCGTTCACCCAACCTGTGAAAATTGCATGGCCACGCGGGCAAGTCGCTGCTCCACCCGGCACCGACAATAAAACCGGCGTTGCTGTATCCTGAGTCCATTACCGCGACAGCATACTTCCTGCAAGCGGGGTGGCCTTTAGGCCCTTCCGCTTACATGGGTCGCCGAATCTTGACGCCTCTGCCACACCGCCATGCGGTGTGGCGTATGCACGAGGCCGTACGGCGATTTGGCAGAAACCGGCAACCGGTTTCCCGTTGTTCCGAAAGCTTGCCGCCGTGGTTCCTCTCGACAGGATCCGGCGCCTCTACGCCTGCTCCCCCATATCCGCTAGTCGGACAGGCGCACATGACCTCAGTTTTCCGTCACATTCTCGGACGCCACCAGCGCTCGCCCCTCTGGAACGACCGCGCGCCCGTGCGCGACGAGCTGTTCGGTATCGAACGGCTGGAACACCACGCCCGTAGCCTGGCCGCGGCCCAGCCTGTCACCGACAGCCCGCCCGCCGTCATGCCACTGCACGCGCGGCTGAACGACAACGCGGCGGTATTGCTGGCAGCTTACCGCGCCAGCGCCGCGGAGCTGGAAGGTGGGCGCAGCGTGGTGCCCGCCGCAGAATGGCTGCTGGACAACTATCACCTGGTCGAAGCGCAGATCCGCGAGATTCGTGACGACTTGCCACCGGGCTTCTACCGCCAGTTACCGAAGCTGGCCGAAGGCCCCTTCACCGGTTATCCCCGTGTATTCGGCATCGCCTGGGCGTTCGTCGCCCATACCGACAGCCATTTCGATCCCGAGACGCTGCGCCGCTTCATCAGCGCCTACCAGCAGGTCCAGCCGCTGAGCATCGGTGAGTTGTGGGCCGTGGCGATCACCCTGCGCATCGTGCTGATCGAGAACCTGCGTCGGCTGAGCGACCAGATCACCGACGGACGTGCCACCCGCGCCGCGGCCGATGCCATGGCCAGCCGGTTGCTGTCGGCCGTCTCTGCGAAAAAAGCCCTGGAGGATGAAATTGCCTCGCGTGGTAGCGCGCCGATGTCCGAAGTGTTCGCGGCGGAACTGGCCAAACGGCTACGCGACCAGGACCCGAACACCACACCTGCTCTGGGCTGGCTGGAAGAGTTACTGGGTCAGCAAGACAGTTCCATCGATCAGGTGGTGCAACACTCGCAGCAACGCCAGGGCGCGTCCAACGTCAGTGTACGCAACGTGATGACCAGCATGCGGCTGATCTCGGATATCGACTGGACCGAACTGTTCGAGAGCGTCAGCCTGGTCGACGCGCGACTGCGCGCCGGCAGCGCGTTCGCCATCATGGATTTCCCCACCCGCAACCTGTACCGCAGCGCCATCGAACAACTGGCGCGTGGCTCCAGCGCGACCGAACTGGACGTCGCCGGCGCCGCGCTCAGCGCCGCAGCGGCTGCCCCCACGCACGATCTCGCCCAGGACGAGCGCGTGGGCGATCCGGGCTATCACCTGATCGGCGAGGGCCGCCTCGCTCTCGAACGCAGCATCGGCTTCAGCCCGCCGCTGGGATTGCGCCTGAGCCGATTCCATATTCAGCTCGGGATCGTCGGCTATGTCGGCTCGATTCTGCTGGTAACCGCGCTGCTGCTGTCGGTCGGCCTGCAAGCGCTGACCAGCGTCGGCGTGGGTGCCGGATGGCTCGCGCTGCTGGCCGCGGTCGCATTCCTGCCGACGACCGATGTGGCCACCACCCTGGTCAACCGTGTGGTGACCTGGCGTTTCGGTGCCATGACCCTGCCCGGGCTGGACCTGACCACCGGCGTGCCACAGTCTCTACGCACCCTGGTCGCCGTACCCACGTTGCTGACCAACGAAGCGGACCTGCTGGAGCAGATCGAACGCATCGAAGTGCATCACCTGGCGGGCGCAGGCGGTGACCTCACCTTTGCGCTGCTGACCGATGGGCTGGATGCCGACGCGGAAACCATGCCTGGCGATGCGCATCTGCTCGCCGTGGCCGTTGGCGCCATTGCCGCCCTGAACCAGCGCTATGGCCCGGCACCTGGCGGCAGCCGGTTTCTGATCCTGCACCGCCGACGCCAGTTCAACCCCAGCGAGGGACGCTGGATGGGCTGGGAGCGCAAGCGCGGCAAGCTGCATGAGCTGAACCAGCTGCTGCGCGGCGCCACCGACACCAGCTATATGCCGTTGGCCGGTTGCACACAGCAGGTGCCCGCCGATGTGCGCTATGTGATCACCTTGGACGCCGACACCCGGCTGCCGCGCGATGCCGCCATGCGCCTGATCGGCAAGATGGCGCACCCGCTCAATCGCCCGCGCTTCAGCGAGGCCGAACAACGGGTGGTCAACGGCTATGCGATCCTCCAGCCGCGGGTCACGCCATCGCTGCCGGTGGGTCGCGAAGGCTCGTTCTACCAGCGCGTTTTCTCCAGCCCTGGTGGTATGGACCCTTACGCCGCGGCGGTTTCCGATGTCTACCAGGACCTGTTCGGTGAAGGCTCGTACACCGGCAAGGGCATCTATGATATCGATGCGTTCGAGGCGGCGCTCGCCGGTCGGGTACCGGACAACACCATGCTCAGCCACGACCTGTTCGAGGGCGTCTTTGCTCGTGCAGGGCTGGCCACGGACGTGGAGGTGGTCGAGGAGTTTCCGTCGCGCTATGACGTCTCCGGCAAGCGCCAGCACCGCTGGACCCGTGGTGACTGGCAGCTGCTGCCATGGATCTTCGGCGCCCGCCATGGCAAACAGGCGCTGCCGGACATCGGCCGCTTCAAGATGCTCGACAACCTGCGCCGTTCATTGGTCGCACCGCTCACCCTGCTCGCATTGACGCTGTGCTGGCTGCTGCCTCTCCCGGCCGCGCTGGTCGGCACCTTGCTCATACTCGCGACGATGGCCATTCCCGCGGTGCTGCCGATCTGCTTTGCACTGCTGCCCGCCCGCAGCGGCATCTGCGTGCAAAGCCACCTGCGAAGGCTGCGCGACGACCTGCGCCTGGCTGCCTCGCAAACAGGGTTGAACCTGGTCTTTTTGCCGGACCAGGCCTGGCGCATGGTCGATGCCATCGTCCGCACGCTGTCGCGGCTGTCTGCCCGACGCAATCTGCTGGAATGGACCACTGCCGCCCAATCGGCCATCAGCCCGCGCCTGAAGCTCAGCGGTTTCTATCGCGGCATGGCCGGCGGCACGGCCCTGGGCGTTGGCGCTGCGCTCTTCGCGCTGCTGATCGCTCCCGGCTCCTGGCCAGTGGTGCTGCCCTTCGCCCTGCTCTGGCTGGGTGCACCGGCGATCGCCCTGTGGGCCAGCCGCTCACCGCGCATCGCGCCCCGGCAGACGCTCGCCGAAGCGGACGCCGAGGAGCTGCGCCTGATCGCCCGACGCACCTGGCGCTTCTTTGAAACCTTCGTCACGCCGGCCGACAACATGCTGCCGCCGGATAATTTCCAGGAAGACCCCAAGCCGGTCGTCGCCCGCCGGACCTCGCCCACCAACATGGGCCTTTACCTGCTCTCGGCCATTACGGCGCGAGACTTCGGTTGGGCCGGCACCCTGCAGACCCTCGACCGTCTGGAAGCGGCGCTGGACAGCATGAGTCGCCTGCAGCGCCACCACGGCCACTTCTTCAACTGGTATGCCACCGAAGACATGCGTGCGCTGGAGCCGCCCTACGTGTCGGCCGTGGACAGCGGCAACCTCGCCGGCCACCTGATCGCCCTCGCCAATGCCTGCGAGGAATGGCTCGAGGCGCCCACCGCACCGAATGCACGCGCGGGCCTGCAGGACACCCTGGCACTGATTCGCCAGGCCATGACCGCGCTGCCGTCCGCCAGCGGCGAGCGTGGCCGTCCTCTGTCCGAGCTGATCAACGAGATCAGCGCGCAACTCGGCGAGGAGCAGGCGCTCGATACGCTGTCCGCGACGCTCCAGCAACGGGCCGAAAAGGCCGCTCGCCTTGGCCTGGAACTCTGCCCGCCGGGTGAAGACGACGCGTCGTCCGACCTGCGATTCTGGATCGATGCATTGGGCCGAACCCTGGCCGAGCACGCTCGCGATCGCCAGCTGCAAGGCGATACGCTGAGCGACACGCAGAACCGCCTGCGCGAGCTTTCCCGTACGACCCGGCAGATGGCGCTGGGGATGGACTTCGCCTTTCTGCTCGACCCCGAACGCAAGCTGTTGTCGATCGGCTACGGACTGGCCGAAAACAGCCTCGACCCCAGTTGCTACGACTTGCTGGCCTCCGAAGCGCGTCTGGCCAGCCTGTTCGCTATCGCCAAGGGTGACGTGACCACCCGTCACTGGTTCCGCCTGGGCCGCACCGCGACGCCACTGGGTAACGGCTCGGCGCTGATTTCCTGGTCGGGTTCGATGTTCGAATACCTGATGCCGTCGTTGGTCATGCGCGCGCCGGCCGGCAGTCTGCTGGAGCAGACCAACCGCCTGGTGGTGCAGCGCCAGCAGGACTACGGCAACGATCGCAACGTCCCGTGGGGCGTGTCCGAGTCGGCCTATCACGCCCGCGACATGGAATTCACCTACCAGTATTCCAACTTCGGCGTGCCGGGCCTGGGCCTCAAACGCGGGCTGGCGGAAAACCTGGTCATCGCGCCCTACGCCACCGGCCTTGCCACCATGGTCGACGCTCCGGGCGCACAAGCGAATTTCCGCCGCATGGCAGAGATGGGTGCGGTCGGTCGCTACGGCTTCTACGAGGCACTGGACTTCACCCCGACGCGACTGCCGGATGGCCAGTCCTTCGTCATCGTGCGCAACTACATGGCTCACCATCAGGGCATGACCATCGTCGCCATCGGCAATACCCTGCTGGGCGGGCAGATGCGCGCCCGCTTCCATCGCGAGCCGATGATCCAGGCCTGTGAACTGCTCATGCATGAGCGCATGCCGCGTGACGTCGCCATCGCCCATCCGCGCGCCGAAGAAGTGAAGATCCGCGCTGTCGAGGGCAGCGGCGATCCGCAAGCCCTGCGTCGGTTGAACGCCTCTGCGGCCGGTGCCGCGCCCGTCACCCACCTGCTCAGCAACGGCCGCTACGCCGTGATGCTCACCGCCGCCGGCGCAGGTTACAGTCGCTGGCGCGATATCGCGGTGACCCGCTGGCGTGAAGATGCCAGCCGTGACGATTACGGCTCGTTCATCTTCCTCCGTGATACGGCAGACGGCCGCGTCTGGCCAGCTGGCGGTCAACCCAGCGACAGCGATGCCCTGAGCCATGAGGTGATCTTTGCCGAGGACCGCGCCGAGTTCGTTCGTCACGATCTCGACCTGTCCACCAGCCTCGATGTGCTGGTTTCCGGCGAAGACGACGGCGAAGTGCGCCGCGTATCACTGGTCAACAGCGGCGCCTACGCCCGCGAAATCGAGCTGACCTCCTACAGCGAAGTGGTGCTCACCACTCCATCCACCGACAACGCGCACCCGGCCTTTGCCAAGCTCTTCGTGGTCACCGAATACCTGCCCGAGTTCGGCGCGCTGCTGGCCACCCGACGCCTGCGCAGCGAGGGTGAGCGCCCGATCTGGGCCGCACATTTTGCCGTGGCCGAAGGTGAAGTCGTGGCCGATCCGCAGTATGAAACCGACCGGGCCCGCTTCATCGGCCAGCGGCCAAGCGTTGCCACTGCCGCGGTGGTTGCCGAAGGGCTGGCGCTGTCGGATACGGTGGGCACCGTGCTCGACCCCATCTTCGCGCTCAAATACCGCCTCAAGGTGGCGCCGGGCAAAGTTGCCCGCGTGGCCTTCTGGACCCTGGTCGCCGAATCGCGGGACGAGCTGCTCAACCTGATCGAGAAACACCACGACCGCAGTGCCTACGACCGCGCCAAGACGCTGGCCTGGACACAAGCGCAGGTGCAGCTGCGTCACCTGGACATCAAGCCGGCCGAAGCGGCCGACTTCCAGCGCCTGGCGGCACCCATCCTCTATGCAGACCCGCAGTTCCGCGCGCCGTCAGCAGCAATCATCCAGGGCGCCGGTGCCCAGTCCGGCCTCTGGCCGCATTCGATCTCCGGCGATCTGCCCATCGTCCTGCTGCGCATCGACGACGTTCAGGACATCGCCCAGGTACGTCAGCTACTGCGCGCCCACGAATACTGGCGCATGAAGCGCCTGGCGGTGGATCTGGTGATTCTCAACGAGCACGCCAGCTCCTACCTGCAGGACCTGCAGATCGCCATCGAAACCGCCGTGCGCAGCAGTCAGTCGCGCCCGCGGTTTGGCGCCGAACTCGCTCAAGGCACGGTGTACATGCTGCGCGCCGACCTGCTGAGCACCGAGGCGCGTGCGCTGCTGCGCAGCGTGGCTCGTCTATCGCTGATCGCTCGCCGCGGGCCGATCGCCAATCAGCTGACCAACCAACTGGTTCCATCGCAAGCACCGGTCTTGCCGCCGCGTCCTGCCGGGCGCCAAGCGACCGGACTGGCGACGTCAGCTGTTGCGCGTCCATCGGCCGCCGAGATTTCCAGGCACCTCGAGTGCTTCAACGGCCTGGGTGGTTTCGACAAGAATGGCCGCGAGTATGTGACACTGCTGGAAGCGGACGCCAACACACCCGCACCCTGGATCAACGTGATCGCCAATCCGCAGTTCGGCTTCCAGGTTTCGGCGCAGGGCAGCGGCTACACCTGGGCCGAGAACAGCCGGGAAAACCAGCTCACGCCCTGGTCCAACGACCCGGTAACCGACCCCTGCGGTGAAGCCTTTTACATCCACGACGAGGACAGCGGCGCACTGTTCAGCCCCACCGCACAGCCGATTCGTGATGGCGGGCTGTACGTCGCACGACACGGCCACGGCTACAGCCGCTTCGAGCACCAGGCCGACGGCATCGCCATGGACCTGCTGGAGTACGTGCCACTGGCCGACCCCATCAAGATTTCCCGCCTGACCCTGCGCAACCTGTCGGCCGTGCCGCGCCGGTTGGCGGTCACCCGCTACAGCGAGTGGGTGCTCGGTACGGCGCGCGGCGCCAACGCGCCCTTCATCATTACTGGCCGCGATGACAGCAACGGCATGCTCCTTGCGCGCAACCCCTGGAACAGTGCCTTCCCCGGGCGGGTGGCCTTTGCCGACCTTGGCGGTCGGCAAACCGGCTGGACCGCCAATCGCAGCGAATTCCTCGGCCGCAACAGTGGGCCTGCTACCCCAGCAGCGCTTTTCGCGGGTGCGCCGCTGTCGGGTATCACGGGCGCCGGCATGGACCCTTGCTCGGCCTTGCAGACAAGCGTCGAACTGGCTGTGGGCGAGAGCATCGAAATCGTCGCCTTCATCGGTCAATCCCCGTCGGCAGAGGCTGCGCGGGCGCTGGTCGAACGATATCGCCAGACGGACCTGGACGCCGTGCTGCTGGAGGTCACCGAGCATTGGCGCAGCGCCCTGGGCGCCGTACAGGTGAAAACCCCGGACCGCACGATGGACATCATGCTCAATGGCTGGCTGCTGTATCAGACCCTGGCCTGCCGCATCTGGGCGCGCTCGGCGTTCTATCAGGCCAGCGGTGCCTATGGCTTCCGCGATCAGTTGCAGGACGGCATGGCGCTGACCTTCTCGCGGCCCGAGGCCACCCGCAGCCATATCCTGCGTGCGGCCAGTCGCCAGTTTCCTGAAGGCGACGTGCAGCACTGGTGGCTGCCGCACTCCGGTCAGGGCGTGCGTACACGCATCTCCGACGACCGTGTCTGGCTATCGTTTGCCACCGCGACCTACATCCAGGTCGCCGGCGATCCGGCGATTCTCGATGAGCCGGTCACCTTTCTCGAAGGACCGCTGCTCAAGCCCGGCGAGCATGACGCCTTCTTCCAGCCGATGATGGCTGACGATGCGGCGCCGCTGTTCGAGCATTGCGCGCGCGGCCTGGATCAATGCCTGGAACTGACCGGCGAGCTCGGCCTGCCGCTGATCGGTGGCGGCGACTGGAACGACGGCATGAACCGCGTCGGCGAGCACGGCAAGGGCGAAAGCGTCTGGCTTGGCTGGCTGCTGCTGCGCACCATCGAACTCTTCGCGCCGCTGGCGGACCAGCGCGGCACGGTGGCTAATGCCCAACGCGCGGAGCGCTGGCGCAAACACGCGCAAGCACTGGCTGATTCGCTTGAAGAAAAGGCCTGGGATGGCGAGTGGTATCGCCGCGCAACCTTCGACGACGGCACCTGGCTCGGCTCCAAGGACAGTGACGAGTGCCGCATCGACTCCATCGCCCAGTCATGGGCCGTGCTGTCCGGCGCGGCCGATCCCACCCGTGCAAAGCAGGCGATGGGCTCGGTGCAGCGCCACCTGATCCGCGACGACGATGGCCTCGCCCTGCTCTTCACCCCGCCATTCGACAAGACGGAAAAAGAGCCGGGCTACATCAAGGGTTATCCGCCCGGCCTGCGGGAGAACGGCGGGCAATACAGCCACGCCGCGATGTGGGCCATGCTCGCCTTCGCCAAGCTGGGCGATGGCGATGCGGCCTGCCGCATGTTCAGCCTGCTCAACCCCATCAACCATGCACTGACACCGGAAGAAAGCCGCCGCTACAAGGTCGAACCCTACGTGGTGGCGGCGGACGTCTACGGCGTCGCACCGCACAACGGCCGCGGCGGCTGGACCTGGTACACCGGTGCCGCCGGCTGGATGCACCGCGCCGGCGTCGAGGGGATTCTCGGCATCCGCCGTGAAGGTGAATGGTTGATCGTCGATCCGTGCATCAGCAGCCAGTGGCCCGGCTTCGAAGCGACCATCACCCTGGGCGAAACGCGCTACGCCATTCGCGTGGAAAATCCGACACAGGCCAACCGCGGTATCCAGCACGCGCAGCTGGATGAAAGCCCACTGGATTGCGCAAACGGGTACGTGCGGCTTGCGCTGGATGGTGGACAACATCAGGTGGTGTTGACGTTGTAAACGAAGCCGCAGACCGTTCCCTCGCACTCGCGAGGGAACGGAACCACCGGTGCACTCGCGCCCCGTCCACCGAGGGCAGGTTGGCGTAATACCCTGCTCGCGGGTGCTGGCACCCCACTCGCCCGGCGGCCAGTCCCAAACCGACCGCAAGCCATTACAATGCGTGACTTTCGATTCAAATCCGGTCCGCGCCATGTCCCTGCCCAAGCACCATCTCGAACTGCTCGCCCCTGCCCGGGATGCCAGCATTGCCCGTGAAGCCATCCTGCATGGCGCCGATGCGGTGTATATCGGCGGCCCGAGCTTCGGTGCGCGGCACAACGCCGAGAACAGCGTGGCGGACATCGCCGAGCTGGTGAAATTTGCGCATCTGTTCCACGCACGGGTATTCGTCACCATCAACACCATCCTCCATGACGATGAGCTGGAAGCTGCGCGGGCGCTGATCTGGCAGCTCTATGAAATCGGCGTCGATGCGCTGATCGTGCAGGACATGGGCGTGATGGAAATGGACATCCCGCCGATCGAACTGCACGCCAGCACCCAGACCGACATCCGCACCCTGGAGCGCGCCACGTTTCTCGACAAGGCCGGTTTCTCGCAGCTGGTGCTGGCCCGCGAGCTGAACCTGCAGGAAATCCGCGCGATTTACGACGAAGTGGATTCGACGCTGGAATTCTTCATCCATGGCGCCCTGTGCGTGGCGTTTTCCGGGCAGTGCAACATTTCCCATGCGCAAAACGGCCGCAGCGCCAACCGTGGCGATTGCTCCCAAGCGTGCCGCCTGCCCTACACGCTGAAGGATGACCAGGGCCGCGTCGTTGCCTTCGACAAGCACCTGCTGTCGATGAAGGACAACAACCAGAGCGCGAACCTGCGCGCGCTGGTCGATGCCGGCGTGCGTTCGTTCAAGATCGAAGGGCGCTACAAGGATGTGAGCTACGTGAAAAACATCACCGCTTACTACCGCCAGCGCCTCGACGGCATCCTCGCCGAGCGCCCGGACCTCGCCCGTGCCTCCAGCGGTCGCACCGACCATTTCTTCGTACCGGACCCGGACAAGACCTTTCACCGCGGCAGCACCGATTACTTCGTGACCGACCGCAAGATCGACATTGGCGCCTTCGACTCGCCGACCTTCACCGGTCTCGCCGTGGGTGAAGTGCTCAAGGTCGGCAAGCATGACCTGACCGTGCAGACCCGCGAGCCGCTGTCCAACGGCGACGGCCTCAACGTGCTGATCAAGCGCGAGGTGGTGGGTTTCCGTGCCAGCGTGGTCGAGCCGCTGAAGCGGTTCGAGGAGGACGGTCAGTCGTTCTGGCAGTACCGCGTCGAACCCAACGAAATGCCCGCCGCCATGCGTCAGGTGCGCCCGAACCACCCGCTCAACCGCAACCTGGATCACAACTGGCAGAACGCGCTGCTCAAGACCTCCGCCGAGCGCCGCATCGGCGTGCGCTGGCTGGCGAAATTGCGCGCCGATGAACTGGAACTGCACGTCACCAGCGAGGAAGGCGCCTATGCCACGGCCACCCTGGCTGGCCCGTTCGGCGAAGCGAAGAAACCGGAACAGGTACCCGGCCAGATTGCCGACCTGCTGAGCCAGCTGGGCACCACGATCTACCACGCCGAAGAAGTCGAAGTGGATGCACCGCAGGCCTTCTTCATCCCCAACTCGCAGCTCAAGGCGCTGCGCCGCGAGGCCATCGAGGCGCTGGGCGAAGCGCGCGAAGCCATCCGTCCGCGCGGCGGGCGCAAGCCGGTCAGCGTGCCGCCGCCGGTCTACCCGGAAGCGCACCTGTCGTTCCTCGCCAACGTCTACAACGAGAAAGCCCGGGCGTTCTATCACCGTTACGGCGTGCAGCTGATCGATGCGGCCTACGAGGCCCACGAGGAAACCGGCGAAGTGCCGGTGATGATCACCAAGCACTGCCTGCGTTTCTCATTCAACCTCTGCCCGAAACAGGCCAAGGGCGTCACCGGCGTGCGCACCAAGGTTGCGCCGATGCAGCTGATGCACGGCGATGAGGTACTGACCCTGAAATTCGACTGCAAGCCCTGCGAGATGCACGTGATCGGCAAGATCAAGGGCAACATCCTCGACCTGCCGCAGCCGGGCAGCGCCAGCAGCGTGGTCGGCCACATCACCCCGGCCGACTTGATGAAAACCATTCGCAGCAAGCCGCACGCCTGAGGCCTGCCGGGGATCAGCCTTGGAATTACCGCACGGCGGCCGAATGAATTCGGCCCTGCAAGGGAATCGTTGGCTGACCGTAGGACGGCGAAACAAATTCAGCCCGAGTGCAGGGCCGAACTTGTTCGGCCATGGTCCCGGTGCTTACGCGGCGGTACGGCGTCACGCAAACCCCTTGTGAGGTCTGGCCGCTCTCCGTTACGTTCGACGTGCCCGACTGACGGGTCAGAACAATAACCGCAGCCCAGGCATGTCCTTGTAAGGAAACACCATGAGATCTCTGATTGCGGCTGGCGTCTTGCTGGCCAGCGGCGCGGCCTTCGCTGCGCCCTCCTCCTCGGTGCTCGATGAAGCCCAACAGCGCGGTACGCTGAAGATCTGCACGACTGGCGACTACAAGCCCTACACCTTTCTGCGCGACGACAAGCGCTACGAGGGCATCGACATCGCCCTCGCCGAGTCACTGGCAAAGTCCCTGGGCGTCAAGATCGAGTGGGTACCGACCACCTGGAAGACCTTGATGCCGGACTTCCTCGCTCAATGCGACATGGCCGTGGGCGGCGTCTCCATTTCACTCGAGCGGCAAAAGAAGGCCTTCTTCAGCAACCCGATCACCGTGGACGGCAAGATCCCCTTCGTTCGCTGTGATGAGGCCGAGAAGTACCAGACCGTCGAGCAGCTCAACCAGCCCTCGGTGCGCCTGATCGAGCCGCCAGGCGGCACCAACGAAGCCTTCGTGCGTCGCGAGCTGCCCAAGGCGCAGCTGGAGCTGTTCCACGACAACACCGTGATCTTCAAATCCGTCGCCGATAACAAGGCCGACGTAATGATCACCGACTCGTCGGAGGCGCAGTATCAACAGCGCAACTACCCGACTCTGTGTGCGGTTAACCCCGACAAACCCCTGCAGTACAGCGAAAAGGCCTTCCTGCTGCCGCGCGGTGATGTGGCATTCAAGGCCTACGTCGATCAGTGGCTGCACCTGACCAGGGCCACTGGAGAATACCAACGCATCGCTGACGCCTGGTTGGCCAAACCGAGCGAGTAAGCGCGCCGGGGCGGACCCGGGCGATCGGGTCCGCTATGCATTACACCGCTCGGCTTGCACCCTCCCCGGTGCGCGAGCGCTGATCACTGAAGCACGAGTGACCTCGAAAACTTACTGGCACCGATACACTCTCATAATGGCTCCGCGCCTTACCGTTCCGTACGGCGCTGCCCGGATTCCTCATGACGAAGACAAGGATCGACGATGCTCATCAGGCCAGCCGTTTGGTTGTTCACCCTGCTCACGGTCGTAGCACTTGCAGGCTGTACCACTCCGCGACCGAAGATCCCCTCACCGCAGGAAGCGCCCACCGAGACGGGCGCACTGATCGGTTCAGGCAAGGCCTCGTATTACGGCAACCAGCACCACAACAAACTGACCGCCAGCGGCGAGCGCTTCGACCAAAATGCACTCACGGCAGCGCACCGCACCCTGTCCTTCGGCACGAAGGTTCGGGTAATCAACACCCGTAACGGCCAAAGCATCGTAGTGCGTATTAACGACCGCGGGCCGTTCGTCCGAGGGCGGATTATCGACCTGTCGAAAGCGGCGTTTGAGCACATCGCCAGCACGCGCGCCGGCGTGATCCGGGTGCGCCTGGAGCGGGTCGACTGAGGCACGCGCTCCGAGCGACGTTGGTCATCAAGTATGGAAGTGGCGTGCCGATAGAGAGGTACGTCCAGTCATCTGTCGGTGCTTTCATGTTCAACAACCACCTCAAAAAACAAGTCGAAGAGCAGACTGTAGAACTGTCGCTGCTTCGGCAGCTTCGCGAACAAATGAACGCAACGATGCTGTCGATCACCCTCGACACCGAGTTTCGAATGGTGGCCGTCAACCAGAAATTCGCGCAGACGCTCGGCTACACCGTCGAGCAACTGAAAGGCCGCGCCATGGCGGATATCGTCCCGGCCTATGTAAAAAGCCTGCCCTGCTTTCATAATTTCCGAGCGGCTGTGTCCAAGCTCGAACCCGTCAGCGACGACTATCGTTTTCTGCGCACCGACGGCAGCCTTGCCTGGCTGCACATCGACTGGTATCCGATCCTGAACGCCCAAGGCAAGTTGCTGCACATGAGCGGGTACGCCCGTGAAGTGACGAAAGAGCTGCAGCTGGCCAAGGAGAACGAAGCGTTCATCAACGCGCTGCTGCGTTCTACCGCGGTCATTCAGTTCAATCTGGACGGCACCATAGTCTCGGCCAACGACCAGTTCCTGCAAGGCATGGGCTATTCGCTCAAGCAGATCGTGGGCAAGCACCACAGCATGTTCTGCCCTCCGGAAGAAGCGTCTTCCCAGCAGTACAAGACCTTCTGGCAAACGCTAAATCGCGGCGAATTCGTTGCGAATCGCTTCAAGCGCATCGACAGCAAGGGCCGGGACGTCTGGCTGGAAGCGACTTACAACCCCGTCTATGACACCGAAGGCAAGCTGTGCAAAGTGGTCAAGTTCGCCAGTGTGGTCAGCGATCAGGTCGCACGTGAGGAAGAGGTCCGGGAAGCGGCGAGCATCGCCTATGATGTGTCGCGCAAGACCGACACCAGCGCCGAGCGCGGCGCCGTGGTGGTCAAGGATACGGTTGCGACCATGAAACGCATCGCCGAGGAGGTCGAATCGGCCACTCAGGGTATCGAGGCGCTGGGCCAGCAATCGCACCTGATCAGCTCCATCGTCCAGACCATTGGCGGCATCGCTGCACAAACCAACCTGCTTGCACTCAACGCCGCCATCGAAGCCGCACGCGCCGGTGAACAGGGTCGCGGGTTTGCTGTAGTCGCCGACGAAGTTCGCCAACTGGCCGGCCGCACCAGCGCCGCTACCGAAGAGATCGTCAGTGTGGTGCAGAAGAACCAGGCGCTGGTCGACGAAGCCGTACGGGAAATGGCCAACAGCCGCGAGCAAGCAGCCCAAGGGCTGTCGCTGGCCAACCAGGCGGGCGAGGTCATCGTCGAAATCCAGGACGGGGCCAAACAGGTCGTAAGCGCGGTGGGTCGCTTCGCCAACGAACTGCATTGATGGGATGGCTGGCTACGGTACGCCAGCCCCTTCATTGACGGCCGATACCGGAATCGACGTCGCCAGGAATTTGCGTCAACGGAGCACCCAGCTCTTCGGCCAAGCCTAACCCGCGCAGCAACGTGGGATCACAACCCCGCTGACACCTGCCCCAGCGCGTCAGAGCGCGGCGCGGCTCACCGGCCTGGCGAAGCGATAGGTCGCAAAGCAGCACAGCACGACGCCGCTCAGGGCCAACAGACCGCCAACGATGCCAACAGCGCTGAGGCCGAGATGAGCGGTGACCAGGCTGCCCAGCAGTGCGCCGCCGCCAATGCCGACGTTATAGATGCCTGAGAACAAGGCCATGGCGACATCCGTCGCATCGGAGGCGAGGTTCAGTACTTTCGCCTGTAGCGCCAGGCCAAAGCACATGCCGGCGATACCCCATACCACCACCAGAGCAGCCAGCAGCGAGCCGTCGCGCGATGCGGGCAACAGCAGCAACAGGCACATAGCCACGGTCGAAATCGCCGCGATCAGGAAGCCCTTCGGATACCGGTTGCTGTAACGGCTGAAGAGCACCGACCCGAGAATACCGGCCCCACCGAACAGCAGCAGCAGCGCCGTGGTCATGTTGCCGTTCAGGCGCGCGATGGTCTGCGCGAAGGGTTCGATATAGGTGTAGGCGGTGAACTGCGCGGTAATCACCAGCGCGGTCAGTACATAGGCCGCCACCAGCGCTGGCCGCTTGAACTCAGGCGCCAGCCGTATCTACAGCAAGCATTCACACGACTGGAGATTGTATGAGCTAACCGAAAATTCGCGCGCAGAAGCAGGACCGTCTACCCGGGCTGGAAAGCGAGCTGCAGCCACCTGCCGAGTTCATCCGTGACAGCTACAAGGGCAGCGGCAAGCTGGAAGGCAAGGTCGCGCTGGTCAGCGGTGGCGACAGCGGTATCGGTCGTGCCGCAGCCGTGCACTTCGCCCGCGAAGGCGCAGACGTCGCAAACGGAGCTGCCCCTGGACGGTGCAGCTCCGGGTACGGGCCAACTGCCCGAAGCATTGGGTAATGAGAACGACCGGAACCAATGCCCCGCCCCCTGCGCCCAATAGACAGGACGGCGTGCGTCTAGCTGACTTACCGAGGCGCTTGCTACAACTGTCAACGCAGCCACGGCTGCACATTGTTTAGATGCAGCCCATCTGCGGTACATCCATGACCCAGATCCTCATCGCCGCCTTCGACCGTTACGCCGAAGCCGAGCAAGTCAAATCCGAGCTACTGAGCCAGGGCATTGCCAGTGGCGCCATCCAGGTATCCGCCTCCTCCAACCCTGAAACGGTCGACAGCAGCCGCGTCGAAGTCATCGGCGAAGAGCCGGACGAAGACGCCACGGTCGCCGACAAACTCGGCAGCTTCTTCAGCAAGGTCTTCGGCGACGATTCGAGCAAGCATGCCGGCCGTTACCCGGAGGCGGCACGTCGGGGATCGACCGTAGTCACCGTCACGCTGGAGGACGATAGCCAGGTCTCCTGGGTCGAGCAGGTCATGGAGCGCAACGGTGCAATCGACATCGATGAGCGCAGCGCCACCTGGGGCAGCGATGACGCAACGCCTGTCACCGCCAGCACCGAGACACTGACCACCGGTTACCCCGACGCCTCCTCCATCAGCGAAGACGAGCGCAAGCTCAACGGCATGGCCACACCGGATCGCGGCGCCGATGATGGCTCCATTCCTGGTCGGGCGGAAAACGAGAAGGTCGCCCGCCGTGACAACACGGCTGGACGGGTACGGATCATTCCGCGATAAGTCGATGCATTGGCGGATGCTTTGTAATGGCATCCGCCGATCTTTATCGAACGGCTCCGTGCGCTATCACTGCGTAGCGAACGTCTCGTCGAGTAGATCATTCATGGCCTGGAACGCGCGCTTCGCCACTGCCGGATGGTATTCATTGCGACCCGGAACCTTGGCGTAGGGATCGGTGAACGAGTGCACGGCATTGCCGTAGCTGACCATCTGCCAATCCACTTCGGTGGCTTTCATCTCGGCGACGAAAGCGTCGACCTGCTCCTGCGAAACGGCCGCGTCATCGGCGCCGTGCAACACCAGTACCGGGGCCTTTATCTGCTTGGCATCTTCGGGGTTGGGTGTATCCAGGTTGCCATGGAATGAGGCGTAGCCCGCAAACGAGCCTGTAAGCGGACTCATATCTGCAAAAGGCGTCCTTGAAGGGCAAGCGCATCGGCCGTAGCGGCCCCGCTTGCCGTGTTATCGAAGATGCACCATTGGATTGCCTTGCTGCACTCGCCCGTCAAACGCACGGCCAGGGCGTCGAGCCGATCGGCTTCGTAGGTCGAGTAATAGATGCGCGGCGATCCATGTAGTCGGTAATAGCGCAACCCCGACCATCCCCCCGGCTCGGCGGATTCGGCAAAAGGAGCCGGGTCGGCGGCAACCCGCCCGATACGCGCTTGCTGCAGCAGGGCGTCGGCCTGCAGCCAGGTCGGATGACGCGGCTCTATAGCGATAGAGCCCTCGAAACGCGCTCGCAGTGCGTCGAGAAAATCTTCGGCCCTCGGCGGGTCGAAAACCAGCGACGGCGGCAGCTGAACCAGCAGGCAGCCGAGCTTTTCGCCCAGATGCTCACATTCATGCAGAAAGCGTTCGAGCAATGCTTCGCACCCGATCAGCTTTTGCTGGTGCGTAATCTGTTTCGGCACCTTCACGCAAAAGCGAAACGCCTCCGGCACGCTAGCGGCCCACTTGGCATAGGTCGCGGGACGGTGGGGGCGGTAAAAGGAGCTGTTGATTTCCACCGCACCGAACCGGCCTGCGTAGCGCTGCAAGTGCGTGCCCTCGACCGGAAAAGCGGGCCACTGCTCACGCGGAAGGCTCCAACTGGCGGTGCCGAGATATATTGCTGGCGTGTCTTTCATCGCCCCGCTCCGCTCATGCCGACTTCGATTGAACCGGCAACCACCTGAGCAGCCGTTTGCGAGTTGGCACCACGGCGTGTTCCTGAGCCCAGAGGCAGATCGCCACGGTCAATATCAGGTACAGCGGATAGAACCATAGCGACAAGGACTGCTCACCCGCCTGGGCTGCGCAATCGCTCCACGCCTCGATACAGCCTGGTGAGAACACGGCCAACAACTTTTCCGAACGGGAAAACAGGATGAACACCGGCACGTGCAGAACGAACAGCGGCAAGGACGCCGCACCCAGGCGCTGCGACCAGCGAATCAGCCCTGCGCTCGCCGGCGTCGAGATGAGTGCGAACAGATAGATCAGCGCCAGCTGCGAGGGCAGCAACAAGCCGTTGTGCAGGAGGAAGTACCAGTATTTCTCTCCCTTGAGCAGCCAGATCGCGCCGACGAAACACACCAGAACCAAGCCCGCCATCAGCAGTCGGCCGCCCAGTCGCGGTAAGCGGTCGTGGGTCTGCATCTCGCGGAACAAGCCGTACAGCAGGATGCCGGCGAGAAACTCGGGCAAGCGCAGCAATGGCATGCGGTGCAGCATGCCGGTAAACGGAATGCCATATTCGTGCTGCTGGACCACCCACAAGGGCGGGATCAGGTAAATCGCCATGACCACGCCGAGCCACAGCGCCTTGTGTCTCAGGTTCATCAACCGAGGCGCCAGCAACGGGAAGGTCAGGTAGAAAAAGAACAGGGTGGAAATCGACCACAACGGCGGGTTGAACGTCAGGTAATAGGGATTCCAGGCCTGCAGCATGAGCAACTGCAACACGAAATTGAGCAGTAGCTCGCCATTGCCCATGAAGTGCTCCAGCGTCTCGCGCGACGCGTCGCCCAGGTCTTCATGGGTGTCGTAAACCACGAAGCGCAGCGTGGCTTTGACGTCGTCAGGCGGAATGCCGAGCTTGGCGATGATGAACAGCACCAGCCCGGTCAGGGCGAGGGAAAACAGGTGCAGCGGGTAGAGATTGGCAAAACGCCTGCTGAGAAAGCTTCGCCCTGGCTCGCGCAGCTGGCCCTGCTGGCAGTAGACGTGAGCCAGCAAAAAACCCGAGAGGACGAAGAAGGTGCTGGTGGCGAAGAACCCGACACCCGTCATGCCCGCCAACCATCCAGGCAGGTCGTCGGCATAATTGTGAAGGGTGTGGAAACACACGATGTACATGCCGAGCGAAAAGCGCAGCCATTCGAGCCCGATGAATTTGTCCTTGCTGACCTGCCCCACGCATTGCTCCTGTCCTGTTGCTTGCTACGTACCGTCAAGAGGTAGGACGTTGCGCTACGGCCAGTCGTTCGATGATGGGCAGGTTGCTAGACCGGGCGCGGGTGCAACCGCACAGCTGCAGCGCAGCTGCGGCACGCTCGACCGCTGAGAAATTCAGTCACGTACCGGTTCCGCACGGGCCGGACCCTGCGGGGTCAATAGCCGGTATCAAGTCAGCAAGTGAGGTCAGATCGCAGTGTTGCCCCGATCCAAGCATCCGTCCCGTACCGGTATCGCAGCATCGCTATTGATGGCTGCTGCGCTGTTGATAGCCCCAACGCAAACCTTCGCCCAGGAGGGTTTCAGCTGGGCCGAAGACTTTCTCGAACGTGTCGCAAAGGTCGACGAACAGACCTCTGGGGAACTCGGCGTGTATCTCAAGGATCTGGACAGCGGTGTGTCGGCGTCCTATCACGGCGACGAGTTCTGGTATCTGGCCTCCACGATCAAGGTCCCGGTAGCGATTGCCATCATGCGACGTATCGACCAGGACACGATGAGCCTGGACACGCAAGTGAAACTGCTGGAGTCGGACTATGTTGACGGAGCCGGTCCAACCAATAGCCACGGACCCGGCAAGCGCTTGAGCGTCCGCTACCTCATGGATCAAATGCTGATCCACAGCGACAATACGGCCACCGATATGTTGATCAGTCTGGTAGGCCTCGAGGCGGTCAACGCAGTCACCCAGGAACTCGTTCCGGAAGGGTTAGGCCCGATTACCCGGCTGGCGGACGTGCGCAGGCTGATCTACAGCGAGCTTCATCCGCGGGCCCGGGAGCTCTCTGGCCGAGACTTTCTGCGCCTCAAACAGCAGCCCTCCGAGGCGGGCCGCAAGAAGATACTGGCCAACCTGCTCAAGGTCCCGTCGACCGATTTGAAGCAGATCAGCCTGAACGAGGCGTACGCCCGTTATTACGCCACGCCTTACAACTCAGGCACGCTGCAGGCGTACGGCGATCTGCTCACTGCGCTGGTGGAAGGCCGCGCGCTGAGCCAGGCCAGTACCGAATATGTCATCAGCGTCATGGCACGCGTTGCTACGGGCGCGCAGCGCATCAAGGCCGGACTACCCCCCACCGTCAACTATGCCCATAAGACCGGAACCCAAGTCGCGCGTATCTGCGACGTCGGCCTTATCTCCCCGCCCCCCTACAAACCCTTGGCTTCAGACGGACGAATTGTCGTCGTAGCCTGCGTACGCGGCGCCGCGTCCACCGCCAAGGCCGAACGCGCGCTGCGCGGTACGGGTGAAGCGATTACCGCCTCTGGAGTGCTACGCCTGTGAATGCCAAAATCTTGCTCAGCAGAAAGCTGCTTGCCCTTCCAGTACTGGTTGGCCTGGGGCTCGCGCTCTGGGCCTACAAAGAGCAGGCCTATTCGGATTCCTGGCGCAGCGCGCTCGAGCAGGACATCCGGCGCATCGACGAGCAGTCACCGGGAAAGCTCGGGGTCTACGTCAAGCATCTCGGTGACGGCAAGGCGCTCAGCCATGACGCCGACCGATTCTGGTACCTGGGTTCGGCTGTCAAAGTGCCCATTGCCGTTGCCGTGCTGCAGAGCATTGATGAAGGCAAACACAGCCTGGATGAAGAAATAACCCTCGAAGCCACCGACAAGGTCGACGGCTCAGGAGATCTGGTCTGGCAGGACGAGGGCGTCGCCTATTCGCTGCGTAGCCTGCTCAACGAAATGCTGATCGAGAGCGACAACACCGCCGCCAATATGCTGATCCGCCTGATTGGCGAGGACGAACTGAACGAACGCACCCGCAAGAACATGGGCGGCAAGGGCTTCGAACGTATCACCGACTTCACCCAGGTGCGCCGGGATGTCTACGGCGAACTCCACCCCGACGCGCGGGACCTGGACAACATCGAGCTGGTGAAGCTCGCCTCTGCGCCGTTCAGCAAACCGCGTTACGAAGCGGTGGCGCGAGTCCTGAACATCCCCACCAGCGAGCTGAAGGCTGACAGCATGGAGCAGGCCTACGCGCGTTACTACGCGCGCAACCTGAACGCCAGCACCCTGGAGTCATACGGCAGGCTGCTGGAAAAACTGGCTAAGGGCGAGTTGCTGTCCGAATCGAGCCGGGACCTTCTGTTCAAGGACATGAAGATCGACCGCTACGACGCCTACCGGCTCGAAGCCGGCCTGCCCAGCGATGCGGCCTTCATCCAGAAAACCGGCACGCAGCTGGAGCGCGCCTGCCACGTCGGCGTGATCGAGCCGTTGGCAGAAAAGCAGGCCAATACCATCGTCATTGTCGCTTGCGCCGAAGCACTCGACGAAGACAAGGAAGCCGGCGTGGCGTTCGAGCAAGTCGGCAAAGCGATCACCAAGGCGTTGTTGGGTAACGCTGATTGAAGACGTTGGGCCGCACGCCACTCGGCATGACGTTGCTGCACCTGACACGTGCCGACCCGGTTCGGCCACTACAGGCCCACCTGCGTAGGTCCGGATTGCAGTCCCCCGTGGGCCGATTTAGTCGACCCGGACTTGCGATGCCGCGCTGACGAGGGCTCTGGCCCGAGCGGTTCTGCAGGCTGAACCGTGCGTAAGCAACTTTGCACCGCTTGGCCCGCTCAAATTGTGACGAGGTCCGTTGCGCTCGTATTCCGAAGACCTGATCGATGGTGCCTGGGACGGGACTCGAACCCGTATGCCGTTTTAGCGGCGGCGGAGTTTAAGTCCGCTGTGTATACCATTTCACCACCCAGGCTTGTATTCACAGGGCTTGGCAGCCCGTCTTACTTCTTTGCCGCCACCACAACAGCGCAGCATTACAACGTCTTCGTGGCCCAACAGCAGCCAGAGCGCAGTAATTTTAAGCCCTTGCGTCTACCAGTTTAGCCATCCGGGCGGGACGGTGATGCGCGATCTCAATCGCGGCGCAGGACTATAACGAGGCTCTGGTCGAGGCGCAACCCGAACGGCATTAACGCTGCGTCTATATAGGGCCTAGCGGACATGGACCAATAGCTCAACGTCGTCTATTCAATGGCGGCGGCGAACGCCGACGATCAGCCAGAACACCAGTCCGAGTATCGGACCTCGTCGAGACGGCGCGCGGCGTGCCGACCTACTCCCGTAGCTCGAAGCCAGCGGAAGCATGACGACCGCCGAGGCGCAGAAAGCCGCGATGGACCAGGTTCGCATGATTCGCCATGGCCAGAATGACTACTTCTGGATCAACGATAGGCAGCCGGTCGTGGTCATGCATCCGATAAAGCCGGAGCTAGAGGAGCAGGAGCCCTCCAAGGTCAAAGATCCGAACGGCAAAGAGCTGTTCAACGAAAGGGTCAAGGTAGCTCAACTCAAAGGTGCCGGCCTGGTTGATTATCAATAGGCGAAGCCCGGCGAAAAAGACCCGGCGCCGAAGATCTCCTGGTCGAACTGTTCAAGCCATGGGGCTGGATCATCGGTTCGGGAATCTATGTTGATGATGTCGAAGCGGAGTTTCAGAACTATCTGGTGCGTTTCTCGCTCATCGGTCTGGCAATCGCTGCGCTGATGGCAGTACTGCTCACGATTCTTATCCGCAGCATCCGAGGGACTAAGCCGACCATCCAAGGTGCGCCTATGCTAGACCTTTGGCTAATTGCAAAAAAAACACAAAATATGAAACGACCCTGTGACTTATCAGTCCTCTGTGTACATCAATGGATATGTAAGGCCAACGCCGCCAGCCTGGCGGCAGGCTCAAATCCGATTTTTGGTATCACACAGAGAGACATGCCTGATGAACAGCCCGCTTCGCTTCAACGACGCCCTTCTTATCACCGACCGTGCGTTCAAGCCGTTCCAGTGCGTCGCCTGGACGCTGCTCGAAGGCAACGGCGAACTCAGCATCACGGTCCTGGATGGCAGCGAATCGCGCACCGTGGGCCATTGCAAATTGGCGAGCAACGTCTACTCCGACCCGATCAAGCTCGGTCAGTCGCTGGAGCAAGCACGCGCCGATCTGAGTCGCCAGGGTATGCATCTCGCGCCTTGGCAGATGCCTGAGTAAGTCACTCCTCCTTGGTAAGGCCCGGTTGCGCAAGCCGCCGGGCCTTGTTCGTTGCATTTCGCTTGGCCACCAATGATGGCCCCGCCAGGAAAACGGACCCATTCGATTGTTTAACGGTCCCAGCAATGAGCGAATAAACGAAGGAGTGATCCATGAAAGGTGCAGAAGCCTATGTCAACGATCAATGGCACAGCAGCGGACTGGCCGATTTACCGGAGGGCGCCCAGAGCCATTGCGTTTCCTTGAAGTTCATCATCCCTCGCGACACACAGTCCACAGGGCTGATCACGCATATCCGTGATGTGGCGCAGCAGCGACTGATCGAGTTTTACACAGGCCGTCAGGTGACGCACAGACCGGTACAGGGCTCGGTCATCGGAGACGGCAGTGGCGATGGGATAAATCTCGTCTTCGACGTCGCGGCGGCGAACTCAACAACCACCGACTGAAGTCGGTGGGCTAGTGATCCACGGACGGCGTGACGGGATGACGTCGAACTCGTAAGCACCGGCCATACAACCGAATAGCCTTTTACACTGCCGTCTTTGCACGGCCACCAATAGCCTCAGCATTATCGAACGGGGCGAGCTGATCGGTCAGGCGGTGTCAACGAGAGTTGTGCGCGGTTGCGCCAAACCGTTCACACCAGCGCTCGACACGCGGTCCGAACCCCTTTCTGTTGCGTCGGTCTCTTATTGAGGCAAGCACTGTGCCCCTTTTCAGCGCAGCTGCCTTTCTCATCCGCAACCCAGGAGCGCTTACATGATCGGAGACTATTCCTCGATAAATGACCATCTGGAGAGTGCACGACGACTGGCCGACAGCGCAGAAACAAAGGCAGACCCAGCTATCTACCGAGAGGCAATCGACGAACTGGTTGCCGCGATAAGGCTGTTGATGCGTAACAGCCAGGAAAGCGAAAACTGACTACGCCTTTGTCCTGCGAATCGCCACCATCCACCAAGATAGCCCGGCCGCACTCATCTTAATATTCGTTAATGCGGCCAGGCTCTAGAAGGGCCGTGGTCCTTTCAGGAGCATGCATGCTGATCGATCAGGACAGCGAGACGGCTCTGCCCTTAGCGGAAGGTGTGCGTCCGCTTCTGGCGGACGAGCAAACGGATACCGGCACCGCCCTCTGTCCTGAGCTACCAGCCGATCTGCACTATGTAGACGACCACGTTCCCGGTATCAGCCGACGAATGCTCAGAGGCAAATTTGCTTATTTTCTGCCAACCGGAGAACGTATTCGGGATACGCATGAGATAACGCGCATCAACAAGCTGGCCATTCCCCCGGCCTACTCCGACGTCTGGATCTGCCCGGATCCGCAAGGCCATGTGCAGGCGACTGGACGAGATGTTCGCGGACGCAAGCAATATCGTTATCACCCCCGCTGGCGAGAGATCCGGGACGGCAACAAGTACGAGCGGGTTCTGTCGTTCGGGACTGCCCTTGCGCGAATGCGCGAGCGGCTGGAGGAGCACCTGGCTTGGCGCGGCATGCCGCGCGAAAAAGTGATGGCATTGCTGGTGCAACTGCTTGAGTCGACGCTGATCCGAGTGGGCAACCCGCGTTATGCAAAGGAAAACCGTTCCTACGGGCTCACCACTCTACGAACCCGTCATGTCGATGTGCGAGGCTCGGCGATCCGCTTTCAGTTCCGTGGCAAAAGCGGTGTAGAGCATCGCGTGACGCTAA
>NZ_JAMOIE010000047.1 GCF_024448935.1 Stutzerimonas stutzeri | reverse complement strand
TCCGCCATCCGTGCAAGCCTTTATTTTCGCTAACCTATTGATTTACAAGAGGTTTCGCTAAAAGCCCGCGCCGGATAAGGTGCGCATTATAGGCACTCAGATTCTCCCGTCAACCGGTGTTTTGGGCTTTGTTGAATATTCACCTGCCGGATCTGGCGATCGTGTTCCTGTATAGATGTAGAGGCTTCAAAGTCCGCCCAGGCTTTCTTCAAACCGGGATCGACAGGCTTTACACTCAGCCCCCTCGTCTCCATGTACCCGATTATCCGATGATCCAGATGCCTCACACTTCTGCCGAGCCGCTCGACCTCTTGCTATTTCCGACCTGGCTTGTCCCAGTCGAGCCAGCAGGTGTTGTGCTGAAGAACCATGCATTGGGAGTCCGTGACGGGCGCATCGTGCTGATAGTGCCGCGCGAAGACGCCAGTCACTACCCTGCGAAAGACAAGCGGGACCTTTCCGGAATGCTTCTCGCACCAGGGCTTGTGAATGCACACGGCCACGCGGCAATGACGTTGTTTCGGGGGCTGGCTGATGACCTACCCCTGATGACTTGGCTCCGCGAGCATATCTGGCCCGCAGAAAGCAGATGGGTCGACGAGGCGTTCATTCGAGCGGGGAGCGAGCTGGCGATTGCTGAACAGCTGCAGAGCGGGATCACCTGCTTTTCTGATATGTACTTCTTTCCTGAGGTCGTCAGCCAACTTGTGCATAAGCACGGGATTCGCGCGCAAATAACGATTCCGGTGCTGGACTTCCCTATTCCTGGCGCCCGCAACGCCGACGAGGCGCTTCGCAAAGGTGTGGGACTGTTCGACGACCTCAGCCACCATCCACGCCTTAGTATCGCCTTTGGCCCACACGCCCCCTATTCGGTAGCCGACGATAAGCTGGAAAGCATCCGGACGTTGGTCGCGGAAATGGACATCGGCATACATATGCATGTCCATGAAACTGCACATGAGGTGGAAGAAGCGCTGAACCAGTATGGCGAACGCCCGCTGGCACGCTTGGCCCGCCTACAGCTTTTAGGGCCGCGCTTCCAAGCCGTGCACATGACCCAGGTAAACGACGATGACATCGCTCTGCTGGTCGAGCATAACTGCAGCGTGATCCATTGCCCTGAGTCCAACCTGAAATTGGCCAGCGGTTTTTGTCCTGTGGAGCGTTTGTGGGAGGCCGGCGTGAATGTGGGCATAGGCACTGATGGCGCAGCCAGCAACAACAATCTCGACCTGCTGGGCGAAACCCGCACCGCCGCGCTGCTTGCCAAGGCCGTTTCGGGGTCGGCGACCGCTCTTAGCGCCCATCGCGCGCTGCGTATGGCCACGCTCAACGGGGCACGCGCTCTTGGGCTGGACTATCACACCAGATCGCTCGAAATCGGGAAATTCGCGGATCTGGTGGCTTTCGATTTATCGCGCCTGGCACAGCAGCCCGTTTATGATCCCGTCTCCCAACTTATCTATTCCAGCGGCCGAGATTGCGTGCGTCATGTCTGGGTTGCCGGTAAGCAACTGCTCGACGACCGTCATCTCACCCGCATGGACGAGGAGCAGCTCATCGCCACCGCCCAGGAATGGGGAGAGAAGATCAGCTCAAAACACTGAGACGGGGCTACCCTCAGTTTTAACCACCGCGACAAACTGACTTACACGAAGCGTTTCAGTAGATGCCCCGCATCTGACCGAACCTGGCAACATGGGCCTCTGCTGCTCGAGCTTCCCCCTCAGGCTTACAAATGGAACAGACAATGAGCAACGTCGACCACGCCGAAATCGCCAAATTCGAAGTTCTCGCCCATCGCTGGTGGGACCGCGAAAGCGAGTTCAAACCGTTGCACGAGATCAATCCGCTCAGGGTCAACTGGATTGACGAGCACGTATCGCTAGCCGGCAAGAAGGTCCTGGACGTTGGCTGCGGAGGCGGAATTCTCAGCGAAGCCATGGCTCAGCGCGGCGCCAAGGTGACGGGTATCGACATGGGCGAGGCACCCCTGTCAGTTGCCCGTCTGCATTTGCTGGAGTCGGAGTTGGAGATCGATTACCGGCAGATCACTGCCGAGGCCCTGGCGGAAGAAATGCCGGAACAGTTCGATGTAGTGACCTGCCTTGAGATGCTCGAGCATGTCCCTGACCCCGCCTCTGTGATTCGCGCGTGCTACAAGATGGTAAAGCCTGGCGGACAGGTGTTCTTTTCGACGATCAACCGCAATCCGAAGGCCTATGCGTTCGCCATCGTCGGCGCGGAATACGTGCTGCAACTGTTGCCGCGTGGCACACATGATTACCGCAAGTTCATCCGCCCATCGGAACTGGGCGCCTGGAGCCGCGAAGTCGGGCTTCTGGTGAAGGACATCATCGGTCTGACCTACAACCCCCTGACGAAGCACTACAAGCTCTCACCTGACGTGGATGTGAACTACATGATCCAGACACTGCGGGAGGCCTGATGCGTCTGCGCGCAGTGTTATTCGACATGGACGGCACGCTGCTCGATACCGCGCCGGACTTTATCGCCGTGGCTCAGGCCATGCGCATGGCGCGCGGTCTGGATCGGGTTCCCGATCAGCAGGTGCGTGACGTCGTTTCCGGTGGTGCCCGGGCGATGGTACTCAGCGCCTTTGACGTCGACCCGCTTTCCGATGAATTCGAGATACTTCGGCTGGAGTTTCTGGAGCGTTATCAACGGCACTGTGCCGTTGAGAGCAAGCTCTATGAAGGGATGGCGGAGCTGCTGAGCGAGATCGAGCAGGCAGACCTGATCTGGGGGGTGGTCACCAACAAGCCGGTACGTTTCGCCGAGCCGATCATGCAGCAATTGGGCCTGGCCTCTCGCTCCGCTGTTCTGGTCTGCCCCGATCATGTCAGCAAGAGCAAACCCGACCCCGAGCCTATGCTGTTGGCCTGTAGTCAACTCGACCTCTACCCTGCAACGGTCCTGTTCGTCGGAGACGATCTCCGCGATATCGAGTCCGGCCGTGCAGCAGGTAGCCGCACGGCCGCCGTGCGCTACGGCTACATCCACCCCGATGACGATCCGGATACCTGGGGCGCAGACGTGGTGGTGAATCATCCGCTCGAGCTCCGTCAGTTTCTCGAGCTGCGAACGCTGGGCTGACCCTTGCCCGCCATCACTTTCTTCCGACAACCTTCAGTGGGCAATTGCCCCGCTCTGTTTATGAGGCTTCAGATGTTCGAGTACTCCGCCCGTCCCGACCTGCTCAGGAATCGGATCATCATGGTCACCGGCGCAGGGCGCGGAATTGGCGAAGCCGCCGCGAAAGCCTACGCAGCCCATGGAGCAACCGTCCTTTTGCTGGGTAAGAACGAGGACAACCTCAACCGTGTTTACGACGAGATTGAAGCAGCCGGCTGGCCGCAACCCGCCGTGATACCGCTCAATCTGGAAACGGCCTTGCCGCACCAATACGACGAACTTGCCGCCACCGTTGAACGGGAGTTCGGACGGTTGGACGGCCTGCTCCTCAATGCCAGCATCGTCGGCCCCCGCTCACCGATCGAACAGCTGTCAGGCGAGAATTTCATGCGCGTCATGCACGTGAATGTCAACGCAACCTTCATGCTCGCCAGCACCCTGTTGCCGCTGCTGAAACTGGCTGATGACGCTTCCGTGATTTTCACCTCCAGCAGCGTTGGCAGGAAAGGACGCGCCTATTGGGGCGGATATGCCGTCTCCAAATTCGCCACCGAAGGCCTGATGCAGGTGCTGGCCGATGAGCTCGAGGGTACCGGCTCTGTGCGCAGCAATAGCATCAACCCAGGTGCGACCCGTACCGACATGCGCGCAAAAGCCTATCCAGGGGAGAACCCCGAAGTGAATCCAATGCCTGCGGAAATCATGCCTGCCTACCTGTATCTGATGGGCCCCGATAGCCAAGACGTAAATGGGCGGGCCTTTGACGCCCAATAGCATATCCCGCCGAGGCGCCTGTTTACTGGCGCCGCGATGGCGGCCTGCATGTCAAATTGGCATCTTGGGTGGCGAGGCGTTCGTCCTCAACCAAACAAAAAGGGCGAGACCTTAATGGCTTCGCCCTTCTTTTTTCGCTTTACGCTATGCCGTCAAGGCCGCTTGGAGCGATCACCACGCCCGAAACCAGGACGCTGTCCGTCAGTAGCTGCCGGACCACCGCGCTTCACCGGTGAGGGCTTGCGATCCCGGCCGACAGCACTTGGCCGCTCCGCCACGGGTGTACCGCGACTTGGTTTGCTGCGTTCATCATTGTCGCGCGGCTTGCGTGCAGGTTTATCACCGCGAGCGCGCCGGCCGCGACCTGCATCCCCAGCCACATCAGCTTCGTGGGAAGAGCGCAACACACGAGGCCGACGGTCGCCACGTCCGATTGGCTTGGCCACCTTGCGCTGCATGCGATCAAGCTTGTCCTTGGTCTTGGCTTTCATGCCTGGCAGCGCCACTGGCTTGAGGCCAACCTCTTCGCTGAGGATATCGACTTCGCTCTGGGACATTTCGCGCCAGCGCCCCATCGGTAGGTCGGAGGTCATGAACACCGGACCAAAACGCACACGCTTCAGACGGCTGACCACCAGCCCCTGAGACTCCCAGAGCCGTCGGACTTCTCGGTTACGACCTTCCATCACTACGCAGTGGTACCAGTGGTTGAACCCTTCACCACCCGGCGCTTGCTGGATGTCCGTGAAACGAGCCGGGCCATCTTCGAGCATGACGCCCGTCTTCAGGCGCTCGATCATCTCCTCGTCGACCTCGCCACGCACCCGCACCGCATACTCACGGTCCATTTCGTAAGAAGGATGCATGAGACGGTTGGCCAGCTCGCCATCGGTGGTGAACAGCAGCAAGCCAGTCGTGTTGATGTCGAGACGACCGATGTTGATCCAGCGCCCCTCTTTCGGACGCGGCAGCCGATCGAAAACCGTCGGGCGACCTTCCGGATCGTCACGGGTGCAAATTTCACCATCGGGCTTGTTGTAGATGAGCACGCGACGGACCGTTTCGGCCGCTTCTTCGCGCTTGAGCAAGCGGCCATCGACCGCAATGGCGTCATGCAAGTCGACACGCTGTCCGAGCGTCGCCATGGATCCGTTGACCTTGACTCGGCCAGCGGCGATCCAGTGTTCCACGTCGCGTCGCGAGGCAAGGCCAATACGGGCCAGTACCTTCTGCAATTTTTCGCCGTGGGCAATATGTGGGGTTGTATCTTCGTGTTCGGTCATCTGGGCACCTCCCGGTGTGGCAGTTCCGATAGAAAGGCCGCGCACTATACGCGCAACGGAATGCTGAAGCACGAGAAGGTTAGCAGCCAGACAGGAGGCGCGCCCGGCGCGCCTCGATTTGCGGTCAGCCTTTGTTCAACGAGGCCAGCGCTTCAGCCGTGGCCCGCTGAATCGCCTCCCAATCGCCGCTCTTGAGCGCGGCACCATCAATCATCCAGGTCCCGCCGACACACATGACATTCGGAAGCGCCAAGTACTGCGCCGCGTTGTTTGCATTGAGGCCACCGGTTGGGCAGAAGCGCACATCGGCAAAAGGTCCACCCAGCGCCTTGATGGCGGCGACCCCACCGCACACTTCGGCCGGGAACAGCTTGAAGCGTCGATAGCCGAGCGCGTAGCCGCGCATGATGTCGGATGCATTGCTGATACCGGCCAGCAGTGGCACGGAGCAATTGACGCCGGCTTGCAGCAGTTCGTCGGTGCAGCCCGGCGAGACGATGAACTGGGCCCCGGCCGCCTCGACCTCGTCCATCATGCGCTTGTCCAGCACCGTACCCGCACCGACGCAGAGGTTGGGCCGCTCCTGGCGCAAGCGACGAATGGCGGTAAGCCCATGCGCAGACCGCAGGGTGATCTCAAGGGCCGTCAGCCCACCGGCGGCGAGTGCATCGGCCAGCGGCAGGATTTGCTCTTCGCTGCCGATGGTGATTACCGGCAGGATGCGGGCTTCGGTACAGATCTGCTCGATCAGCGCGTTTTTCTGGTCCATGGTCATGGAAAAGTCCTCGGGCCTCACGGGCACCAGTAGATCTCTAGAGGAGAATGCAGAAACGCCCGAATCGGCATCTGCGAAGGTTCGAGCCGCATGGCCTGGCGCAGCGTTTCCAGCTTGGCGGAGCCCTGAATCGCCAGGCATTGAACGCGAGCGGATGCCAGCAGCGGATAGGTCATGCTGATGCGCTGCTTCGGACTGACAGGCGCCAGCATGGGCAGACAGAAGTCAGTACCGTTTTCATCCAACCCTTTCGCCAGCAGCGGGCTGTTCGGAAACAGCGATGCGGTGTGCCCATCACTGCCCATTCCAAGCACCAGCACATCGATCGGCTGAGCGAAGCCAGCCAGCTTCTCGCTTGCCCGCTCTGCCGCTTGCTCCAGGGTCTGAGCTGCTTGATACAGGCCCACAAGCTGCGCATCGGCCGCGGCGTTTTGCAGGAGGTGTCGGCGAAGCAAGCCCTCATTGCTTTCCGGATCTGACGGATCGACCCAGCGCTCGTCGGCCAGGCTGACCTGCACCTTCGCCCACGGCAGTTCGCGCACTGACAGCGCTTCGAGGAACGCTATAGGGCTCCGTCCGCCCGACACCACCAGGCTCGCACGACCATGATTGGCAACTGCGTATTGCAGCGCACCGGCAACCCGATCAGCCAACGCCTGCGCCAGCTGTTCCGGCCCCGGCAGGCTGTGCGCAACCACGTCCGACGGCAGTTCAAGTTCAGAGATCGCCATACCAGCACCTCCCGTCGCGCGTAATCAATGCAATGGAGGCGACAGGGCCCCAGGAGCCCGCCGGATAGGGCTTGGGCGCGTCACCGATACGCGACCACCCATCGATAAGCTGATCGCACCATTGCCAGGCGTATTCGATTTCGTCCTTACGGACAAATAGATTCTGGTTGCCCTGCATCACCTCGAGCAACAACCGCTCGTAGGCGTCCGGAATGCGCGAGCTTTTGTAGGTCTCGGAGAAGTTCAGCTGCAGTGGGCCGCTGCGCAGATGCATGCCCTTGTCCAGGCCCTGCTCTTTGGTCATGACCTGCAACGAGATCCCTTCGTCCGGCTGCAAGCGGATAATCAGCCGATTGCTGATCAATGACCGCTGCTCGGGCGCAAAGATATAGAAAGGCGGCTCTTTGAAGTGGATGACGATCTGCGAGACCTTTTCCGCCATCCGCTTGCCCGTCCGCAGGTAAAACGGCACGCCGGACCAGCGCCAATTGCAGATGTCGGCCCGCAGTGCAACGAAGGTTTCGGTGCTGCTTTCAGCGTTGGAATTTTCTTCTTCCAGATAACCTGGAACCTGCTTTCCGCCGACCGTCCCCGCCACGTACTGGCCACGCACAACCTGGCGCGATGAACGCTCTGGCGTGATCGGCGCCAGCGCCTTGAGTACCTTGACCTTTTCGTCACGAATGCTATCGGCAGTCAGGTCGCTTGGCGGATCCATCGCGATCAGACACAGCAGCTGCAGCAGATGGTTCTGGATCATGTCGCGCAGCTGACCCGCCTGATCGAAATACCCCCAACGCCCTTCGATCCCGACCGTCTCGGCGACCGTTATCTCGACGTGGGAAATGTGGTGCTGGTTCCACTGGGTCTCGAACAGACTGTTGGCGAAGCGCAGTGCAATCAGATTCTGCACGGTCTCCTTGCCAAGGTAATGATCAATCCGGTAAATGCGCGTCTCGGGGAAGAACCGCGCAACCGAGTCGTTGACCAATCGCGACGACTCAAGATTGTGTCCAATCGGTTTTTCCAGCACCACACGGGTTTGTTCGGCCAGTCCGGCACCGGCGAGATGTTCGCAAATAGAGCCGTACACAGCAGCAGGCGTGGCGAAGTAGGCAATCAGTGGCATCGCCGGAGACACTTGGTCAGCCAGCGCTGCGTAGTCCTCCGCGTTGCGGAAGTCCATGACCAGATAGCCCAGACGCGCCTGAAAGCGGCCAAGGGCGGCCTCATCCAGTTGCGCTGCCGGGACGTAGCGCCGCAGCGCTTGATCGATGCGCTCGAGATGGGTTGCCGGCTCTCCCTTGTCGCGCGAAAGCGCCAATATGCGCGTATCGCTATTGAGCAGCCCCGCTCGGTCGAGCTGATAGAGTGCCGGGAACAACTTGCGCAGCGCCAGATCACCGAGGGCGCCGAACAAGGCAAAGGTAGTCGCGTCAACAGTAATAGCAGGCATGATCTTTATACTAACCAAATTAGACTGCGCGATAGGTTTATCACCGCATTTTAAGCAGAAAATGTTGTTATTAAAACAACATTACTCGATTTTTTCGTGCTCCAGTTTCGCTACTATCCGTAGTTTCGGCACGAGCCCCTGAAGGAAGAGACACGGATCGCATGAAAAATCTCTTGGAACAGATAAAAAATCGGCTCGACGAGCTAAACAAGGCAGAGCGCAAAGTCGCTGAGGTGATCCTTCGTGACCCGCAGGAGGCGACGCGCTACAGCATCGCGGCATTGGCTCAGGCAGCAAAGGTCAGCGAGCCGACGGTGAATCGTTTCTGTCGCTCATTCGGTGCGGCCGGTTATCCCGTTCTGAAAATCCAGCTGGCACAGAGTCTCGCCAGTGGCGCTGCCTTTGTCAGCCGGGCCGTAGAGGCCGATGACGGTCCAGAGGCCTATACGAGAAAGATTTTCGGCAGCGCCATCGCGTCGCTCGACAGCGCCTGCCAGGCGATCGACCCTCAGGCGATCGGCCATGCCGTCGACCTGATGATTCAGGCACGCCAGATTCATTTCTTCGGGCTTGGCGCTTCTGCGTCCGTCGCGCTGGATGCCCAACACAAGTTCTTTCGTTTCAATCTGCCAGTCACCGCTCATAGCGATGTGCTCATGCAGCGGATGCTCGCATCGGTAGCGTATACCGGCGATCTGTTCGTGATCATTTCCTATACGGGCCGTACCCGCGAGTTGGTGGAGGTGGCGACTGTGGCGCGCGACAACGGGGCTTGGGTGTTGGGGCTGACCGCCGCGGACTCACCACTGGCGAAGGTCTGCACGCTGAGCCTAGACATACCCTTGCCCGAAGACACCGATATCTATATGCCGATGACCTCACGGATCATCCAGCTGACAGTGCTCGATGCGCTGGCCGCTGGCGTGACGCTGCGCCGTGGCGTCGACTTCCAGCCGCATCTGCGAAAGATCAAGGAAAGCCTGATGGCGACTCGCTATCCGACAGAAGAGAGCTGATCACTTCTTTTTCTTCCTGGCCTTGCCCAACGCCTTGAGCCGCAAGCCGGCCAATTCGTTGACCGCCTTGCGCTCCCTGGTCTTCATGCCCTTCCAAGCCTTCATCTCGTCGCGGCTGCGTCCGCAGCCGATACAGATGTCGTCCTTGAGTTTGCAGATGCTGATGCACGGATTCTTTGCCTTGTCGCCCAAACCCACCTCCGCTTCAGCTGAGTGCCTCGGATAAGTAGAGGCCCTCGCCGTCTGGAGGTTCTGGCGGAATAGACCATCGGCTCGATCAGTCCCACCAATATTCGACCTGCACACCAAAATTCGAGCCATGCTGGTCGCCACCGAAAGCACCGGTGTCGGACAGCGCGCTGCCGGCCGTCATCAAGTTGGCAGCGTTTTGTGCGGCGTCGTTCCACTGGGCGTAGGTGTAATACAGGCGCACTTCAGGACGAGCCCAGAACTCGGGGCCCGCTGGCGACCAGGTCGGCGCCACGGTGAACTTGGTTAATTTGCGGGTGCCTTCCGGGGCATCGATCTGGTCATGTCCGACCTCGGCGACCAGCTTGAACTGCTCGGTCAGGGCGTATACCGGGCGGACCCCTACCGAGATCCAGTCCTGGTCACCGCCATCCTCACGCTTGTCCTTCTGATACACCGCCTGGAACTGACCACCGAAACGCGGGGTCACCTGCCAATCGAAGAATTCGACCACTCGCCAGCTCGTGTCGCTGCTGCCCAGCGTCACGTCGCCGGTATAGCCAAGGCCGGTACCTGGGCCTTCACCATACTGGACAGCGAAAGTATTGCTGCCGCCGAGGACGCCGATCTGTTTGTGCTGCGCGGTAACGGCCCAGCCACTGTTGGCGTCATCACGATCCGGCTCGTCGATATAGCTGACCCCGAACTCCAGTTCACCGCCGGGATTGCTGTCAAAGCCTCCGACGTTGAAATCGTGCCGATTGATGTAGTTTTCCTGGAAGACGTTGTCCTTGCGTGAAAACGCGTAGCTGTATTTCAGCCCGCCGATTTCCATATCCTCAATGCCGGCCCCTGTGGCGCTCTGGTTCCAGTAGTAGAAGTCAGAGATGTGGATATCGTTCCGCTTGTAAAAACGTCGCCCCGCCCACAACGAACCACCGTTGAGTGCCGGCACCTTGCTCCACTCGGCATAAGCCTGGACCATCCGTGCCCAACCGTAATCACCGGTGAACTTGGGCGTGTGATCGTATTCATTGTAGAGCGCCGCCATGCCCTCCACGCTGACTACCGAGCCGTCGCCCAGGGTGAACAGATCCTGGCGCAAACCCAGCTCCGCGTACTGCTCACATTCGTTGCCGAGACGGAACTTGGAAGGTGCGCCCGGCAACTGAAAACAGGCTTGCGAAGCGCTACCGCTCGATTCGCCTACGCCGCTGCGCATGTAGCCGTTAAAGTCCAATGCCTGGACCGTGAATGGCATGGCCAGACTCGCCAGCGATACTACGAGACCCAGGCGTGTGGTTTTTTTCATATCCGCTCCAATTAGCTCTTATTGTTGTTACTGCCGTTGGATCGAGCCGGTGAAGGCTCACCTTTACGCCCCGCATGCAGCGCTATGCGTGCTGCGGTTCGACTTGTAGCGGTACAGCGGCGTTCCCCTGACCGCTGAAACCAGCTCATCAATGACATTCAACCGAAATCGACGCCGGTACGCGGATGTCCTGCCACCGGGCTTTTTTCACTCCGAATCAAGACAAACCCTTCACCGGGCAACCAATCGCGTGACCGTGCCGTTACGCCCCGCCGAACCATTACCCGGCGCCACCCCCAGCCGCTCTCCGGTCTGCGCATCGAACAGCAGCACCTTGTCCGGCTCGAATTGCAGCGTCAGGCTCTCACCGGGATTCGGCGCGGCGTCCGGCGCCAGCCGGCAACACACTTTGGTCTGGTTGAGGCTGACGAAGATCATGGTGTCAGGCCCTGTCGGCTCGATGACCTGAACTTCGGCACGTAGCGAAGGCAGATCGGCTACGGTCCCCGCACTGATCTGCTCCGGGCGGATGCCCAGGATGACCTCTCGCCCTTCCAGTGATTGCCCATCCGCCAGCTTCAACGGCAGCTCACAGCGATCCTGACCGCTTTCCAGCAGCGCGCGCCAGCCATCGGCCTGAGAGGTCAGCCGCAGCGGGATGAAGTTCATCGGCGGCGATCCGATAAAGCTCGCCACGAACAGGTTGGCGGGATTGTTGTAGATATCCTTCGGCGTACCGAACTGCTGGACGATGCCATCCTTCATCACCGCGACCTTGTCCCCCAGGGTCATTGCCTCGATCTGGTCGTGGGTGACGTACACCGTGGTGGTTTTCAGCCGCTGATGCATCAGCTTGATCTCGGTGCGCATCTCTACCCGCAGCTTGGCATCGAGGTTCGACAGCGGCTCGTCGAACAGGTAGATCTTCGGCCGCCGTGCCAGTGCCCGGCCCATGGCGACGCGCTGCTGCTGGCCGCCGGATAGCTGAGAAGGTTTCCGACCCAGCAGATGTTCGATCTGCAGCAACTTGGCGACACGCGACACTTCTTCCTCGATTTTCGCCGCTGGCACCTTGCGCATCTTCAAACCGAAGGCGATGTTTTCCTGCACGGTCATGGTCGGGTACAGCGCGTACGATTGAAACACCATGGCGATGTCGCGGTCCTTCGGGCTGGCACCACTGATGTCGGCTCCGTCCAGACGGATCTCCCCACCCGTGATCTCTTCCAGCCCGGCGATGCAGTTCATCAGCGTGGATTTCCCACACCCGGACGGCCCGACCAGGATCAGGAATTCCCCGTCGTCAACTTTCAAATCGATGTCTTTCAGCGTGTCGTGGTTGCTTCCGGGATAGCTCTTGCGGACGTTGCAAAGTTCGAGTGCAGCCATGATCGTTCTCCTACCCCTTGACCGCGCCGGCCGTGAGGCCTCGCAGGAAATACTTGCCGGCGAGGATGTACACCAGCAGTGTTGGCAGCCCGGCGATCATCGCCGCGGCCATATCGACGTTGTATTCCTTGACGCCTGTACTGGTGTTCACCAGGTTATTCAGCGCCACGGTGATCGGCTGCGTATCGCCACTGGCGAACACCACGCCGAAGAGGAAGTCGTTCCAGATCTGGGTGAACTGCCAGATCAGGCAGACCATGATCGTGGGGATCGACATCGGCAGCAGGATCCGCGCGAAGATGGTAAAGAACCCCGCACCGTCCAGACGTGCTGCACGAATCAACGCGTCTGGCACACTCACGTAGAAGTTGCGGAAGAACAGCGTGGTGAACGCCAGGCCATAGACCAGGTGCACCAGTACCAACCCCGGCGTGGTATTGGCCAATCCAAGCTGACCCAGGGTGAACGACGCAGGCAGCAAGATCACCTGGAACGGCAGGAAGCAGCCGAACAGCAGCAGCCCGAAGAACAGCTGCGAGCCGCGAAAGCGCCACATGGCAAGCACGTAGCCGTTCAGCGCACCCAGCAGCGTCGAAATGATGACGGCTGGAACGGTGATCTTGACCGAGTTCCAGAAGTAGCCGCCCACCGCATCCCACGCCTTGACCCAACCGATGATGGTCGTGACCTCCGGCCATGAAAGCAGGTTGCCGGTACGGATGTCGGCAGGTGTCTTCAAGCTGGTCAGCAGCATGACCACCAGCGGTATGAGATACATCGCAACAGCCAGGAGCAGCGTCGCGTAGATCGCCACTCGGCTGAACGTCAGGCGCTTGCGCCCTACATGGCTAGTCATGGCGCTTGTTCCTCAGTTCCGAATACAGGTAAGGCACGACGATTGCCATCACGGCGCCCAGCATCAGGATGGCGCTGGCAGCGCCGAGCCCCATCTGCCCGCGGGTGAAGGTGTGCGTGTACATGAACATCGCCGGCAGGTCGGATGCATAGCCCGGGCCGCCTGCGGTCATCGCCGCCACCAGGTCGAAGGCCTTGATGGCGATATGCGCGAGAATCATCAATGCACTGAAAAACACCGGCCTCAGGCTCGGCAGAATGATGCGCAGGTAGATGCTCGGCAGGCTGGCACCGTCGATCTGCGCAGCACGCACGATGGACTGATCGACCCCCCGCAAGCCGGCAAGGAACAGCGCCATGACGAAACCCGAGGCCTGCCATACGGCGGCTATCACCAGGCAGTAGACCACGCGGTCCGGGTCCACCAGCCAGTCGAAACGAAAGCCTTCCCACCCCCAGTCGCGCAGCATCTTGTCGATGCCCAAGCCGGGGTTCAGCAGCCACTTCCAGGCCGTGCCGGTAACAATCATCGACAGCGCCATTGGGTAGAGATAGACGGTGCGAATGAAGCCCTCGCGGCGAATGCGCTGGTCCAGCAGGACCGCCAACAACACACCAATGGCGAGGCTGATCGTGATGAAAAGCCCGCCAAAGACCAGCAGGTTCTTGCTTGCCACCCACCAGCGATCGTTGTTCCAGAGCCGCTCGTACTGCAGCAGCCCAACCCACTTGTAGCTGGGCATGAAGCTTGAATTGGTGAACGAAAGCAGAAAGGTCCACAAGATGTAGCCATAGAAGCCGACCAGAACGATCAGCATGCTGGGTGCCAGCACCAGCTTGGGTAGCCAATTCTGCAGCGCATCCAGCGGGGATGCCTTGGTGAAAACGGCTGTTGAGCTCATGGTTGGCTCCGATTGTTTGCAGGTTTCATCACAGTCCCGTTACAGAAAACGCCGATGTCAGCAGCCCAGCAAACGGACCGTCACAACAAAGCTTTCGAGCAAGCCGGTCCCGTCGCGGCCAGCTCGTGGCAGACCGCAGGGGAAGCATCAGGTTGTGGTTCGCAAGACGGGGCGCGAGCACCCGCGGCCAATGCGCTACTGGACCGCCTGAATCGCAGCCGCCAGTTGCTGGGCGGCCTTCTTCGGATCGGCCGACGAGTCGTTGAAGAAGTTCGTCACGACATCGAACACAGCGCCCTGTACATAGCTCGATGCGGCCATGCCGTGAGCCAGACTGGGCACCAGCCCCGGGCCCTGTGCCGCCTCCTTGAAATCCTTCATGGACTGCTGCGCACAGGCATCGAACTCGCTCATGTCCTGATCGAGCCGCACCGGGATAGAGCCCTTGTTCTGATTGAAGAACTGCTGGAATTCCGGCTCCATGACGATCCGGGCCAGATCCTGCTGAGCCTTGCGATTGTCATCGTTACTCAGCTTGAACATCGCCAGTGAGTCGATGTTGTAGGCAAAGCTGCCCTGGGTGCCGGGGAACGGCACGCATGTGTAATCTTCACCCGCGATCTTCTTTGCCGCGCTCCACTCGCTCTTCGCCCAGTCGCCCATGATCTGCATGCCGGCCTTGCCGTTCATGACCATGGCCGTCGCGCTGTTCCAGTCGCGGCCTGCTGCGTTGTTGTCAACGTAGCTGCGCAGCTTCTTCAGCGCCTCAAAGGTCTCGACCATCTTGTCGCCAGTGAGCACGTCACGATCGAGCTCGACAAACGCCTTGCGGAAGTCTTCAGGCCCAAGGATCGCCAGTGCCAGATCTTCGAAAACGGTTCCGTCCTGCCACGGTTGGCCGCCATGGGCGAGCGGCATGAAGCCCGCCGTTTTCAACTTCTCGGCGGTTGCGAAGAATTCATCAAGGGTTTTCGGGGGCGTGGCGCCGGCCTTCTCGAACACGTCCGGATTGATCCACAGCCAGTTGACGCGGTGTACGTTCACCGGCACGGCGACGTAATCGCCGTCGTATTTCATGGCGGCGGACACCTGCTTGGGCAGCAGCTCGTCCCAGTTGGCTTTTTCAGCGACGTCGTTGAGGTCGGTCAGCAACCCCAGTTCACCCCATTCCTGGATGTCAGGGCCTTTGATCTGAGCGGCGGCGGGGGCGTTGCCGGATACGGCACGGGTCTTGAGAACGGTCATGGCCGCTTCGCCACCCCCACCGGCGACAGCGAAATCCTTCCAGGTGTGACCCTCTTCCTCCACGAGTCGCTGCAAGGTATCGGCGGCGCGCTTTTCGCCACCGGATGTCCACCAATGCAGAACTTCAACTTCGCCGGCCTGTGCAAACGGAACGAGGGAAACAAGGGAAACAGCAGTAACTAAACGAATCGCGCTCATGAGCGTTCCTTTTCTTGTTGTTATCGATGCAAGTCTTTGCTTGCGCTGCATCGATTCTAGGCGCGCCAACCGTCGCGCCGGGTAACGAAGGGACAGTGATTGGTCACCGTTTCGTTACAAAGCTCGGGTTTTTGTAACAAGTGGAGAGAGTCGTCTTGTGCGGAGGGGAGAGAGTCGTCTTGTGCGGAGGGGTTTCACTCGGTCGTGCGCGGCAAACTCAAGGTTACGCGCAAACCACCGGCAGGCAGATTGCGCAGGCTGACCTCACCACCATGGGCATGCGCGATGTTGCGCGCGATACCGAGGCCAAGCCCATAGCCGGGTTGCTTGGCAGCGAGACGGAAGTTGGGCTCGAACACCTGCTTCAGCCAGCCCTCGGGTACGCCAGGGCCTTCATCATCGACATGCAGCACGAAGGTGCCGCTGTCGTCTTCGATCAGCAGATGGGCGCGCTCGCCATATTTCAATGCATTGTCCAGAAGGTTGCCTATGCAGCGTTTCAGTGCCAGCGGCTTGCCGGCATAGGGTGCGCGAGCGCAGCCCTGAACCGTGACGCGGCCATTGCCCCCAGGCGCCAGATACGGCTCGGTGACGCAATCGAGCAGGAGATTGAGATCCAGCGGTTCGATGTTTTCGTGGATATCGGTGTCCTTCACGCATTGCAGTGCGCCTTTGACCAATAGCTCCAGCTCATCCAGGTCGCGGCTGAATTTGCCCTGCAAGGCCTCATCTTCCAGCAGCTCCACACGCAACCGCAGCCGTGTGATCGGCGTGCGCAGATCATGCGAGATCGCGCTGAACAGCTGGCTACGCTCGGTCAGGTAGCGCCCGATGCGCTCTCGCATGCTGTTGAAGGCGCGGCTGACCTCCACCACCTCGCTACCACCCGCCTCGGGCAGCAATTCGACCTCGCTGCCCAGCGACATCTCCCGTGCCGCTTGCGCCAGCTGCTTGAGCGGGCGGCTCTGCCAGTGCACCAGCATGCCGATGAACAGCAGGAGGAAACTGCTGGTAAGAAAGATGAACCAGAGTTGCTGCCTGGGGATTCCCTCGTCTTCGAGGCTGACATAGGGCGCCGGCATCAGCGAGGCGAGATACAACCATTCGCCCGGCGCGATCTGGATCTGGGTGACCAGCACCGGCGGGTTCAGCGGTTCCAGGCTCAATGCGTAATGCGCCCAGGACCGCGGCAGCTCATCGAGCTTCAGGCCGCCGTTGAAGATGCGCAGATCGTCTGGACTGACGAAACTCACCGACATGTCGACGTCCTTGCCGAGGCGTTCGCGCAGCACCTCGTCAACCTCGGCCAGCACCGCCTGCTTGCGCTTGGTCGGCGGCAGAATCTGCATCGCCAGGGGCTTGTCGTTCAGCGACACGAAAAAGCGTGTGCCACCCATGCTACGCAACTGATCAAGCACCAACGGGCGATAGCCCAATGGCAGGGAGCGAAAGTAGCTGACACTGGCTGATATCGAATGCGCCAGGCTGCGGGCGCTGGTGAGCAACCCTTCCATCTGGCTTGCGCGAAGCTGTGAGGCCCAGATGAAACTGGACAGCGCCTGCGCCATCAGCACCACCAGCAGCGTCAGGAACAGCATGCGGCCGAGCAGTGAACGCGGAACAGGCAGCCAGCGGCGCTTAACCGAGCGCGTCATGGTGCGGTGCGACCTGCGCGGCGAGCATATAACCGCTGCCCCGTACGGTTCGAATCAATCGCGGGCGCTTCCCGGTATCGCGTAACCGCTGGCGCAGGCGACTGACCGCCATGTCGACGATCCGCTCGAGCGGCATGACCTCGCGGCCACGGGTGGCGTTGGCAATGGTGTCGCGGTCGAGGATCTGCTGGGGATGGTCGAGGAACAGCTTGAGCAACGCAAAGTCGGCGCCTGAAAGCAGTACCTCTTCACCGTCCTGATGGAACAGTCGGTGACTGACCAGGTCCAGCCGCCACTCGTCGAATGCCCGCACATCGTTGCCGCGCTCCTGGCCGAAGTCGACCCGACGCAACAGCGCCTTGATCCGCGCCAACAGCTCGCGCGGACTGAAAGGCTTTCCGAGGTAATCGTCAGCGCCCAACTCCAGGCCGATCACTCGATCAGCCTCATCGGAGCTGGCCGTCAGCATGATGATAGGCATTTGTGCCAGCCGCTGGTGGCCCCTCACCCAGCGGCAGAGGCTGAAGCCGTCCTCGTCAGGCAGCATCACATCGAGAATCACCAGGTCCGCCGGGGCGTGGCTCATGGCCTCACGGAACTGCGCGCCGTCAGCGACGGTGCGCACCCGGAAGCCTGATCGACTGAGGTAGGCGTCTAGCAGCTCGCGGATTTCCTGGTCATCGTCGACCAGCAGAATCGATCTTCCAACCTGGCTCACTGGCGTCCATTCTCTGGTTAGGTAGGTGTATCGAAGCGGGTCAGCCTCCGCTGGATGGGCCCTCCAGCAATTGCTGCAACGCTACGCCCGCGCCTTCCAGTCCAGGATAGTCAGCGGTTACCACCCAGACCGGAATCTCGTCAAAATAACGGCTCATGCAGCCTTTGTCGCGAAAACTCTGGCTGAACCCGCTACGGATGAAGAACTCTACGAAGCGCGGCACGATTCCCCCGGTAATGTAGACACCGCCTCGCGAACCGGTAGTCAGTACATTGTCGCCCGCGATCCGACCCAACCAGACGCAGAATTGTTCCAGTACCGATGCCGCATAGGCGTCGCCGGTCAAGGCCGCCGCGGTGACTTCGGCGGGTGTGGTCAGGCCTGGCTGTTTTCCATCCAGCACGCAGCTGGTTCGATAGAGTTCCAACAAGCCGCCGCCACTCAGGATCGCCTCGGCATTCACGTGTCCGAACTTGTCGTGCAAACGCGCCCAAAGCGCAGCCTCACGCGAGGTGCCGATCGGCAGACAAACATGACCACCCTCCCCCGGCAGCGCCCGCCAGCCGCCGCCTGGCAAAGGCAGAAGCGTAGCGACGCCAAGGCCGGTGCCTGGGCCTATCACAAGGCGTGCTGCACCTGGCTCGGATCGACCCGGGCAGACCTCGATTAGCTCGCCTTCGCGCAAGCGGGTCATACCCAATGCCATCGCGGCGAAATCGTTGACCAGCAGCAGATCGCTCAGACCCAGGTCTTCACAGAAGGCTTTACGGCTCAAGCGCCAATGGTTGTTGGTGAACGCGAACTCATCGCCGGTGACGGGCCCGGCACAGGCGAGACAGACCGCCTGCAGCGCGTCAACGCTCTGCCCAGCGCCTTGCAGATAGGCACGGATCGCATCTTCCGGACGTGGATAGTCGACGGTGGGCAGCACACGCACCGACTCGATCTTCTGGTTTCGCCACAGTGCGAAGCGCGCATTGGTGCCGCCGATATCGCCTACCAGTGCCGTCACTTGAGCGCCTCCAGCCCCTCGGTGAATACGCTTGCGCCCTTTTCCGCCGGACTGAAGGCCGCACGCAGGAAGCCGAACAGCTCGCGCCCACAGCCGATGCCCAGATCGCTCGGGGCTGATACAGCGTCGCGACTGTCGAATTCGGCTTGATCAACCAGGATTCGGAGCTCACCGGTTTCGCCGTCGACTCGAATGATGTCTCCGTCGCGCACACGGCACAGCGGGCCGCCATCCAACGCTTCCGGGCTGACGTGAATAGCGGCAGGGACCTTTCCTGACGCGCCCGACATACGACCGTCGGTCACCAGTGCGACCTTGTAGCCACGATCCTGCAGCACGCCTAGAAATGGCGTCAGCTTGTGCAATTCAGGCATGCCGTTGGCCCTGGGGCCCTGGAACCGCACAACCGCAACGAAGTCCTTCTCCAGCTCGCCATCCTTGAACGCCTGGGCCAGCTCGGTCTGGTCACCGAAAACCCGCGCAGGCGCCTCCACGACGCGATGCTCAGGCGCAACGGCGGAAATTTTCGTTACACCGCGACCCAGATTGCCTTCCAGTACCCGTAAACCACCTTCAGGCGAGAACGCACGCTCGACCGGACGCAGGATGGCTTCGTCCAGACTGTTGGTCGGCCCTTCACGCCAGACCAACTTGCCGTCTTCGAGGAAGGGTTCCCGAGTGTATTGGTCAAGGCCTTTGCCCAAGACCGTATAGACGTCTTCGTGCAGCAAACCGGCATCCAGCAGCGTCCGCACCATGAACGGAACGCCACCGCAGGCATGAAAATGGTTAACGTCTGCCTGGCCGTTCGGGTAGACCTTGGCGAGTGTCGGCGTCACGGCGGAAATATCCGCCATGTCCTGCCAGCTCAGCTGAATCCCCGCGGCCTGGGCAAACGCCGGAATGTGCAGGGTGTGGTTGGTCGAGCCGCCAGTAGCGTTTAGGGCCACCACCGAATTGATGATCGATTTCTCATCAACGATCTTGCACAGCGGCACGTATTTGCCCGACTGCGGTGTCAAGCGGGTCACCTGCCGCGCTGCTTCACGGGTGAGTTCATCGCGCAGCGGGGTATAGGGATTGACGAAGGACGAACCCGGCAAATGAAGGCCCATGATCTCCATCACCACCTGGTTGGTGTTGGCTGTGCCGTAGAAGGTACAGGTGCCAGGGCTGTGGTAGGACAGCATTTCCGATTCCAGCAGCTCCTCGCGGCTGGCCTTGCCCTCCGCGTAGCGTTGGCGCACCTCCGCTTTCTGCTTGTTGGGAATGCCCGAGGTCATCGGGCCGCCAGGCACGAACACAGACGGCAGATGACCGAAGCGCAGCGCGCCAATCATCAGGCCGGGGATGATCTTGTCGCAAATACCGAGATAGAGCGCCCCGTCAAACATGTTGTGCGATAGCGCGACCGCCGTCGCCATGGCGATCACTTCGCGACTGGCTAGACTCAACTCCATCCCCGCCTCGCCCTGGGTCACGCCATCGCACATCGCTGGCACGCCTCCGGCGAACTGTCCGATCGAACCCACTTCCCGCAGGGCTTCTTTGATCAGATCGGGAAAATACTGATATGGCTGATGCGCCGAGAGCATGTCGTTGTAGGCCGAGACGATGGCAATGTTGGCCTCGTTCATCAATCGCAAACGCTGCTTGTCGTCCGCCGAGCCACACCCGGCAACGCCATGAGCGAAGTTGGCGCATTGCAGTTTGCCACGTTGCGGGCCGTCACTCGCCGCACCGGCCATTTGCGCCAGGTAACGCTGTCGGGTCGGCCGGCTGCGGTCGATCAATCGCTCGGTCACTTCTTGAATCCGCGGGTGCATGTCATCACTCCTGCTCATGAATCTGTAGTTTTACCAACAAAACAACATGTATTTGGGCTTGATTTCTATTTTGACAGGAATAATCTTGTGATTCCCACAACAAATTCCGCCCAGGATCGCTCATGACCATTCGCATCGCCATCAACGGCTTTGGCCGTATCGGACGCAACGTCCTTCGTGCTCTGTACAGCCAGAGCTATCGCGAACATCTGCAGGTCGTGGCGATCAACGACCTCGGCAGCCCGGCGATGAACGCCCACCTGTTGCAGTTCGACAGCGTCCATGGCCATTTCGACGCAAAAGTCGAGGTGTCAGACGACCAGCTGCGGGTCAACGGCGACCCGATTGCCGTCACGGCGATCCGCAACCCGGCCGAGTTGCCGTGGCGCCAGCACAACGTCGATGTGGTCTTTGAGTGTACCGGACTGTTCACCTCCCGAGAAAAAGCCAGCGCGCACCTTCGGGCCGGTGCTGGCAAGGTCATCATTTCCGCCCCGGCATCCGAGGTTGACGCCACCATCGTTTATGGCGTCAACCACCACACGCTGCGCCAGTCGCACCAGATCATCTCCAACGCGTCCTGCACGACCAACTGCCTGGCGCCGGTCGCCCAGGTACTGTCACGCGAATACGGCATCGAACACGGCCTGATGACCACCATTCATGCCTACACCAATGACCAGAACCTCTCGGACGTCTATCACAGCGACCCGTTCCGGGCACGTTCGGCGACCCAGTCGATGATTCCGACCAAGACCGGCGCCGCCGAAGCGGTAGGCCTGGTGCTACCGGAACTGGCCGGCAAGCTGACCGGCATGGCTGTGCGCGTTCCGGTGATCAACGTCTCGCTGGTCGACCTGACCCTGGAGTTGAGCCGCGAGACGACCGCCGGGGAAGTCAACGCACTGATGCTCGACGCCAGCCAGCAATCGTCCATACTGGCCTGCAACTCGCTGCCCTTGGTCTCGTGCGACTTCAACCACAACCCGATGTCTTCGATCTTCGACACCAACCACACCAAGGTTAGCGGATGCTTGCTGAAAGTGATGGCCTGGTATGACAACGAGTGGGGCTTTTCCAATCGGATGCTCGATACTTGCCGCGCTCTTCACGAAGCGCCATAAACGCATCAGCCAATCCCGGCGACCGAGGAAGAACATGAACCGTATCGATTTCGTGAGCGCAACACTCCCGGCCCGCAAACGTATCGCCCTGGTCGCGCACGATCATTGCAAGGAGCGCCTGCTGGATTGGGCAGATCGGCAAAAACCTCAGCTGGAGAAACATGAGCTGCTGGCGACCGGCACCACCGGACTGCTGCTCGGGCGGCGGCTGGGGTTGCCGATCGAGTGCATGATCAGCGGCCCGCTGGGCGGGGATCAGCAGATTGGCGCGCGTATTGCCGAGCGTCGGATCGACATGCTGGTGTTCTTCTGGGACCCCTTCGAGCCACAACCCCATGACCCGGATGTAAAGGCGCTTCTACGGGTCGCAGCCGTGTGGAACATTCCACTGGCGGCCAACGAAAGCAGCGCTGACTACCTGCTATCCAGTCCGCTGCTGGGCCAGGCGCATACGCTGAGCATTCCGAACTACGCCAGTTACCAGGCAGACCGCCAGACAGCGGGTTACTAGTCGCGGCGGTCTTCGTCCGAAACGGGTTGATCTTCCTCACCCTCAGTTTCGTCACGCAGGTCGTCAAAATCGGTTTTCAACCCGGTTTCCATGCTATCCAGCTCGGCCAGAAGACTGCGGAAACTGGTGTGTTCACGCGGCGCGTCCAGTTCCTGCTCGAGATCGGCGCGAGCCTGCAGCGCCGCCGGCACCGGCGCTTCCTCAACATCGATCGGTTGGGGTTCGGGCTGCATCTCACGCAACACTGCCAGCGGCGGCAGCTCATCAAGGTTCTTCAAGTTGAAATGGTCGAGAAACTGCTTGGTGGTGGCGAACATGGCAGGCCGCCCTGGCACGTCGCGATGACCCACCACCCGCACCCATTCGCGCTCCAACAACGTCTTGACGATCTGGCTGTTGACCGCCACCCCGCGGATGTCCTCGATCTCGCCGCGCGTGATTGGCTGTCGATAGGCAATCAGAACCAGCGCCTCCAACAAGGCCCGTGAATAGCGCTGCGGCCGTTCCTCCCAGAGCCGGCCCACCCAGGGCGAAAAACGCTCGCGCAGCTGCAGGCGATAGCCACTGGCGACCTCTTTCAGCTCGAACGCCCGGCCCTTGCAGGATTTGTCCAGCACCTCGAGAGCCTTGCGCAGCAAGGCTGGCGTTGGCCGTTCGATTTCGTCGAACAGCTCGGCCATTCGTTCGACCGGCATCGGCTTGCCGGATGCCAGCAAAAAGGCTTCGAGCAGTGAGGCGAGATCCTTGGGATCGGATAGATTCACAGGCTTGGCTCCCCTGGCTCTTCCTGGTGCAACGAGGACTCCTCGCTGCGTGCCCTGACATGAATCGGCGCGAAGGGCTCGTTCTGCACCAGCTCGACCAGCGATTCCTTGATCAGTTCCAGCACCGCCATGAAGGTGACCACCACACCCAGACGGCCCTCCGCAGTGGTGAACAGCGCGACGAACGGGACAAAGCCCCCACCCTTGAGCCGTTCGAGCACATCGCTCATGCGCTCGCGGGTCGACAGCGTCTCACGCGTGACCTGGTGGCTTTCGAACATGTCGGCACGGCGCAAGACCTCGGCCATGGAGATCAACAGCTCTTCCAGACTGACCTGGGGCAGCAGCTTGCGCGCCCGGGCTTCAGGCGCGTCGAGTTTCGGTAGATGCAGGTCACGCCCCACCCGTGGCAACTGGTCGAGATCTTCCGACGCCGCCTTGAACCGCTCGTATTCCTGCAGCCGGCGGATGAGCTCGGCGCGCGGGTCGAGCTCGTCTTCTTCCACCTCTGCCGAGCGCGGCAGCAGCATGCGCGACTTGATCTCGGCCAGCATGGCCGCCATCACCAGATATTCGGCCGCCAGCTCCAGGCGCACGGCCTTCATCAGCTCGACATAGCCCATGTATTGACGGGTAATTTCCGCGACTGGAATATCCAGGATGTCGATGTTCTGTTTGCGGATCAGATAGAGCAGCAAATCCAGCGGCCCCTCGAACGCTTCGAGGAACACCTCCAGTGCATCTGGCGGGATATACAGATCCTGCGGCAGATTGTTGAAAGCCTCGCCGTAGACAAGCGCCAGCCGCAGCTGCTCACCGGGCGCCTTGACGGTCGCCTCGGCCTGGGTATCCTGCATGCTCTCTCCGAAACGAACAGATAGTGGAAGCGGCAGCTGCCTCAGCAGGCTGTACGCTGACCAATGGCTCTAGCGGTAATTCAGACCCATGGCCTGACGCACGACCACCAGCGTTTCGCGTGCTTCGTCACGGGCCTGCTCAGCGCCCTCAGCCAATATGCTGCGCACCAGATCCGGGTTCGACTCATAGTCATGGGCGCGCTCCTGCAGGGGTGCCAGTTCGAGCTTGATCGCATCGATGAGTGGCGCCTTGCACTCGAGGCAGCCGATTCCAGCGGTGCGGCAGCCCTGCTCTGCCCACTGACAGACGTCTTCGCTCGAATGGGCCTGGTGCATCTGCCACACCGGGCAACGCGTCGGCTCACCCGGATCATGGCGGTGAACACGGGCCGGATCGGTCGGCATACGCTTGATCTTTTCTTCGATCTCGTTCGGCGTGTCGCGCAGAAAGATGGAATTGCTGGCGGACTTGGCCATCTTGCCACCATCGAGCCCCGACACCCTGGGGGAATCGCTCAGCAGCGCCTGCGGCTCAGGCAACAGCAGCCTGCCGCTGCCCTCCAGATAACCGAACAGGCGTTCCTGGTCGCCAATGGTAATGGTCTGCTGGTCCTTCAGTAGCGCACGGGCCGTGTTCAGCGCCTCGAGGTCGCCCTGCTCCTGGTAGCTCTTGCGCAAGCTGGCGTAAAGCTTGGAGCTTTTTTTGCCGAGCTTGCGTATTGCCGCTTCGGCCTTGACCGCGAAATCCTCTTCGCTGCCATACAGGTGATTGAAGCGCCTGGCGATATCGCGAGCGAATTCGATATGCGGCAGCTGATCGGCGCCAACCGGTACGACACCGGCGCGGTAAGCCAGGATATCGGCGGCCTGCAACAACGGATAACCGAGAAAACCGTAGGTGCCGAGGTCCTTGTGTTCCGTATCGAGCTGCAGCTCCTTGTACGACGGCACGCGCTCCAGCCAGGCCAACGGGCAGATCATCGAAAGCAGCAGGTGCAACTCGGCGTGTTCGGGTACCTGGGACTGGACGAACAAAGTGGCAGAACTCGGGCTGACGCCAGCTGCCAGCCAGTCGACCGCCATCTCATGGACGTTGCGGGCGACATCTGCGCCCGCTGCGTAGTCGGTGGTCAGTGCGTGCCAGTCAACGATGCAGAAAAAGCACTGGTACTCGTGCTGCATCCTGACCCAGCTCTTCAGTACGCCGTGGTAGTGGCCAAGGTGAAGACGGCCATTAGGCCGCATTCCGGAGACTACACGTCGCTGCGAATCCATGGAGCTCAAAGGGTTTCCTTCGTAGGTTTGAGAAAGACGACGGTTCAGCCGGCGAACGGTGCGGGATCGCCGCAGCCGACCCGCACAACTTCCGGATCGCCATCCACCAGACTGATCACAGTCGAGGCTGCGACGCCACCGTAACCGCCGTCAATGATCAGGTCTACCTGATGCTCCAGCGCATCCCGCATTTCGTAAGGATCGCTCATCGGCTCGGTCTCGCCGGGCAGTATCAGGCTGACGCTCATCAAGGGCTCACCCAACTCGGCGAGCAATGCCTGCGCAATCGGCCGGGCAGGCACGCGCAGGCCGATGGTACGGCGCTTCGGGTGCAACAGCATTCGCGGCACTTCCCGAGTGGCGCTGAGAATGATGGTGTATGGTCCTGGCAGATGCGTCTTGAGCAGACGGAAAGCAGCGGTATCGACCTTGGCGAACAATCCGAGCTGGGACAGGTCGCGACAGACCAGCGTGAAGTTATGCTTGTCGTCCAGCTGACGCAGGCGACGAATGCGCTCGATGCCGGTCTTGTTTCCCATCGAGCAGCCGACCGCGTACGAAGAGTCGGTGGGGTAAACCACCACGCCGCCGCCGCGAATGATCTCCACGGCCTGCTTGATCAGCCTGGCCTGTGGGTTTTCCGGGTGTATCTGAAAAAACTGGCTCATGAAAACTCCGTGTTCAGCGGGCCATAGCCTCGCCGGGCTCATGATCGAAGGATCTCCATAGCGGCCTGAGGTCGTCAGGCAGGGCGCGATACATGCCCAGCTCCGACCAGTCGCCCGGTGCGTGAAAATCACTGCCGATACTGGCCATCAGGCCGAACTCGCGCGCCAGAATCGACAAACCGCCGACCTGTTCCAACGGCTGCATGCCGTTAACCACCTCCAGCGCATGGCCGCCAACCTGGGCGAACTCACTGACCAGCCGGCGCCGTTTGCTGCGCGTGAACTCGTACTGCCAGGGATGCGCCAAACTGATCCAGGCGCCGGCGTCTTGCAGCGTACTCACGGTCTGCTCAAGCGTCGGCCAATGCTGCTTCACATCACCCAGCTTGCCCGAGCCGAGCCACTTGCGGAATGCCTCGGCACGGTCGCGAACATGACCGGCTCGCACCAGGTAGTCTGAAAAATGCGGGCGCGCAGGAGCATTCTCACTGTCACCCAGCTCTTGCTGGATTGCCCGCGCGCCCTCCAGCGCACCCGGCATGCCCTTGGCCTCCAGGCGCTGCGCGATCGTCTCGGCACGCTGCCAGCGACCGGCATGCAAATCGGCAATGGCTTGCAGCAATGCAACCGCATCACGGCGAAACGCATAGCCAAGCACATGGATAGTGGCGCCGTTCCAGACACAGGACAGTTCGATGCCGTTGACCAGCCGGACGCCAAGCGAATCAGCCGTGGCGCGAGCATCCTCGAGGCCTTCGAGGGTGTCGTGATCGGTCAGTGCAAGCAGCTCGATTCCACGCGCATGGGCGCGCTGCACCAGCACATCAGGCGCGAGCACACCGTCAGAGGCGGTGCTGTGGCAATGCAGATCAACAATCATTCGGGACAGATTCTCCAGGGGGGCTTGGCCGCTCACAGCGTGTGACCGCCAGCGCCAGCGCTCGTGCCGTCGTCCAGTTTGCCAAAGCTTGCGCAATGTCGTGGAAACGGCAGGCGGACAGCGTTCCGCCAAAAGCGCGGTTTGTTATTATGCCGGGCACATCTGTCTTCTGGCGCGCCTCGTGAAACAAATCATCGACTTCGTTCCGCTACTGCTGTTCTTCGTCACCTACAAAATCGAGCCTGCAACGGTCGATATCGCAGGCTTCAGCCTTGGTGTCGGTGGCATTTTCAGCGCAACGGCCGTTCTGATCGCCAGCTCCGTCGTGATCTACGGCGCTTTGTTCATCCGTCAGCGCCGGCTTGAAAAAAGCCAGTGGCTGACATTGGCGGCATGCTTGTTGTTCGGCGGGCTGACCTTGGCGCTGCACAGCGAAGCGATCCTGAAGTGGAAAGCGCCCGTACTGAATTGGCTATTTGCGCTGGCCTTCACTGGTAGCCACTTCATCGGCGACAAACCGCTGGTTCAGCGGATGATGGGTCATGCCGTCCGATTGCCGGCAACACAGTGGGCCCAACTCAATGTCGCCTGGATTGTGTTCTTTCTCGTCTGCGGCTTCGCCAATCTTTTCGTTGCCTTCGTCTACCCCGCGATCTGGGTAGACTTCAAGGTGTTTGGCAGCCTGGGTCTGACGCTGCTGTTCATGGCCGGCCAGGCATTTTATCTGGTACGCCACATGCAACCCGAACCTGAAAAATCATAGGAGTCCACCATGCTCTACGCCATCATCGCCAGCGATGTACCCGACTCATTGCAGCACCGTCTGGCTTCGCGCCCCGCTCACTTGGCGCGTCTCGACCAGCTCAAAAGCGAAGGCCGGCTCGTGCTGGCTGGCCCGCATCCTGCGGTGGACAGCAATGACCCAGGCGCAGCCGGCTTTACCGGCAGCCTGGTTGTTGCCGAATTCGACTCGCTGCAGGCTGCTGAACAATGGGCTGCGGCCGATCCATACAAAGCGGCGGGCGTTTATGGCGATGTCATCGTCAAGCCTTTCAAGCAGGTTTACCCCTGAGTCGATCGGCTGACGCCACCATGCACCTTCCAGTGCCGTCGCTTCGCCACGGCACCGGGAGGCAAACCCGTTGAGGAAAAAGGAGTTCCGATGCGCCACGGTCCGTTGTCCCTGCTGCTTGTTCTAGGTCTCGCCACACCCTTGCTGCAGGCTGAAGAAGCCCCTGTCGAGCCGCCCGCCGAACGGCAGGCCGAGCTGGAGCACCGTCTGAGCGAAAATCTACAGCAACGAGAGGCGCTCAAGGAAAACCGCGACGCAGCCGCCAGTGCAGCAGACCAGGCCCAGCTGTTAAGACTGCGCCAGGAAAACCAGCGCCTGCGGCTCCAGCTTGAACAGGAACAAGCGCAGACGCAGGTGCAGCCAAAGCTGCTTGACGACCAGCAACAGTGGTTCGCGGTCGGGGGCGGGGTTGGCGTGCTGGGCTTCCTGCTTGGTGTCCTGACCACGCGCGGCCGCCGTCGCCGGCAATGGCTGAACTGAATCGACACGAGCGAACCATGAGCGAATTGCTGCTGATAGACGACGACCAGGAACTCTGCGAGCTGCTGGTCAGCTGGCTGGCTCAGGAAGGCTTTGTCGCCCGCGCATGCCATGACGGCAAGAGCGCCCGCGCCGCACTTGCAGAACACCAACCTGCAGCCGTCGTGCTCGACGTAATGCTGCCCGACGGCAGCGGTCTGGACCTGCTAAAGCAGCTGCGCAGCGAGCATCCTGACCTGCCGGTACTGATGCTTTCCGGGCGCGGCGAGCCGCTCGACCGCATTCTCGGCTTGGAGCTGGGGGCAGACGACTACCTCGCCAAGCCCTGTGATCCGCGCGAACTGACCGCTCGCTTGAAGGCCGTTCTACGCCGCAGCCAGCCGGCCAGCACACCGACACAGCTGGCGCTGGGGGACCTCTGGTACAGCCCTGCACGCGGCGTGGCGAGCGTCGGCGATCATGAAGTCACCCTTACCCTCTCTGAAGGACGCATCCTCGAAGCACTCCTCAGTCAGCCAGGCGAACCACTGGAAAAGCAGACCCTGGCGCAGCTGGCGCTCGGTCGAAAACTCACCCTCTACGACCGCAGCCTGGACATGCACGTCAGCAACCTGCGCCGCAAGCTTGGCCCCCATCCAGACGGCCGTCAGCGCATCATTGCCTTGCGCAGCCGTGGATACCTTTACGCCTCCTGATCGCCTTTACCCAGCCTTTACCCAGCCCTGACCGCCGCTGACCTTGCGCGCCCTAGACTGAACTCATCCGGTCGAAGCCTGTTGAGGCGCCCCAGGCAGGCGCTTTGCTGGCAACCGGTTTCCATATCCATATCAAGGAGAAACTCATGATGCGCAAGACTTTCATCGCCGTACTGTTCGCCTCCACCCTGCCCACCCTTGCGATGGCCATGCCAGACGAGGGCCAGCGCCATCATGGCGACCAGCACTCGCCCTTCGAGCAGCTCGATCTGACCAAGGAGCAACGGACCGAGATGCGCCAACTGATGCGTGAACAGATGAAGAACCATCGCGAGATCAGCCAACGGTACCTGAGCAAACTGCCCGAAGCCCAACGCAAAGCGATGCAGGAAGAGCTGAAAGCCAACCAGGAAAAAACCCAGCAGCAGGTGCGTGGCTTGCTCAAGCCGGAACAGCAGGAAAAGTTCGACGCGCTGCATGAAAAGATGGCGGCCAAGCGCGCCGACCATGCTGAGTTCGAGCAGTGGAAAGCCGAGCGCGACAAGACCAACTGATCCACTCAAGCAGCAAACCTGCCCGGTTCGCCCCTTGGGGATTACACGCGCCGGGCTTTTCCCTGGAGTAGCTGACCGGTGCGATCACTGTTCTGGCGCATTCTTGCGACATTCTGGCTAGCCATTGCGCTGGTGGCAGGCTTGGCCATGCTCCTGGGGCATGCGCTCAACCAGGACGCCTGGATTCTCAATCGTCACCCGGGCGTCAAGGGCCTGGCCGAAGTATGGACCAAGGTCTACGAGCGCCAGGGGCCGATCACTGCACAGTTTCTGCTCGAGCGGCATCGCAACCGCTACGGTGTCGATGTCCAGGTGCTGGCCGAGAACGGCCAACCCATCATTCGCGGTACCTTCCCGGCTCGCGCCGCCGCGTTCGAAGCGCGACAGGAACACCGCGACGGTGGCCTACCCTGGCGGCGGCTGACCACCGATTACACCAGCCCCGAGACCGGCAATACTTACCTCTTCATCTACCGCATCCCGAATCAGGAGCTACAAGCCTGGCACCGAGGCAGCCTGTTCTGGCCGCTGAGTGCGCTGGCCATCGCCTTAATCGTCCTGACTGGATTCAGCCTGTTGCTGACCCTTTCCATTACCCGTCCGCTCGATCGACTTCGCGGCGCTGTTCATGACCTTGGCCAAACCACCTACCAGCAGAATTCCCTGGCGCGCCTGGCAACGCGACGCGACGAACTGGGCGTGCTTGCCAAGGATTTCAACCGCATGGGTGCCCGGCTGCAAAGCCTGATCGGCAGCCAGCGGCAACTGCTGCGTGACGTTTCTCACGAGCTGCGTTCGCCGCTGGCCCGCCTGCGAATCGCACTCGCTCTGGCGGAGCGGGCCACGCCGGCCGAGCGTGAGGTCATCTGGCCTCGGCTGGCCAAGGAGTGTGACCGTCTGGAAGCCCTGATCGGCGAGATCCTGGAGCTCGCAAGGCTGGACGCCGACCCAGGGGCGCCGAGCCCCATCAACTTGCGCTCGATATTCGAGCAGCTTGAGGAGAACGCCCGCATCGTCTCGCCGAATCAGCGAATCGACAGCCAAGTCGAAACCGAAGCCCAGCTGCAAGGCTGGCCGGACATGCTCGAGCGCGCCCTGGACAATCTGTTACGCAACGCCCTGCGCTTCAACCCCGAAGGCGCGCCGATACAACTGCGAGCCAGCAGCGACACACAGCACCTGCTGCTGAGCATTCGCGACCAAGGGCCCGGGGTCGACGAGGCCCATCTCGCGCAACTGAGCGAACCCTTCTTCCGCGCACCGGGACAAACCACCGCAGGACACGGGTTAGGGCTGGCGATTGCCCGCCGAGCCGCGGAACGGCATAACGGCGAGCTCCTGCTGGGCAATCACCCGGACGGCGGTTTCATCGCCACGTTGAAGCTACCGCTGAACCCAGCTGACGAGGCCCGGCTACAAGCGGAGTGACCTGGTTCAGTTCGCCCCGGCCCACTCACTGACGAATTGCTTTGGGTCCAATGCCGGCGGGGTCCGCAGGGTCCCTTCGGGGGTGCCGATATAGATGAATCCCAAGATCTGCTCGTCACCGGTCAGCCCCAAGGCTTTTGCCAGGTACGGATCGTAGGAAAACTCACCGGTACGCCATACGGCGCCAAGACCCTGTGCATGCGCAGCCAGCAACAAGCCGTGCGCCGCACAAGACACCGCGAGCACCTGCTCCGAACCCGGCACCTTCGGGTGCGGCTGCACGCGGGCAATGACGACCACCAGCAGCGGCGCGCGCAACGGCATCTTGCGGGCTTTCAGCAAGGCATCATCGCTGGCCTCAGGCGAGCGCACACGCAACGACTCAGCCATCAGCTTGCCCAACCGCTCCCGGGCTTCGCCTTGAATGGTCAGGAACCGCCAAGGGCGCAGCTGACCATGATCGGGCGCACGCAGGGCAGCACGAAACATCAGATCCAACTGGGCCGGCGTCGGCGCAGGATCAGTAAGTCGCGTGGCAGACACGCGGTTGAGCATCAGGTCGAGCGCTTCCATCCGACTACCTCCAAAACGAATCGGACATTCTAGCGGCCCGAGCCGTTCGTTTGGCAGTGAACGCGTGGCAATCGCCACGTTGGCTGGTTCGTCTCAAGCCACTCGATCAGGCGAAAGCTGCGGCTCCAGCGGTGGCATCAGCGGCGGCAACCCATGGGCGGCCCGGGCCGTGTCGCAATGCGCATTGTGCTGACCGTCTACCCAAGAGGCCTCGAATTCGCGGCAGGTACTCGAACGTTGCTCATAGATGGTGCAGCGCACGCCACATCCCACGTCGCCCATCAAGCCGACACAACGCGCCGGCTTGGCTACCGTCCCGAGCATGGCGACGTGAAACGGACTGACCTGCACGGTTGCGCTGTCGGGAACTGCACCACCGGATGAGGCGCATTCGCCCCAAAAGAAAGACACACGAAAATACGCGCAGCAGGCGCCGCACGTGAGGCAGGGATTGTCGATGGACATGGGAGCTGAACACTCAGAAACCGGCAAAGGGCCGGCACCGGGCGGCCATTCTATTCATCGCAGCGAACTTGGGAAGAGGTCTGCAGGGCGCCTGGTAAAAGATTTTTCTGCACGCCGATCGCCGGTTTACTGCCGCAGCGACAGGCGTAGAATGGCGACCTCATTTTTCGAGCCGAGCAGCGATCACACATGGCCTTGCCGACCCTGCGCATCATCGGTTTCATTCTCGGCATTTTTCTGATCACACTCGCTGTCAGCATGGTCATTCCAATGATCACGCTGTTCGCATTTGATCGCACTGACGATTTGCAAGCGTTCCTCTGGGCCAGCCTGATTACCTTCAGCAGCGGTATCGCCTTGATCGCGCCCGGCAGGCCTGAGCTTACCCAACTACGCCCACGGGACATGTATTTCCTGACCACCGCAAGCTGGTTGATCGTTTGCTGCTTCGCCGCATTGCCGATGATGCTGATTCACCACATCAGCTATACCAATGCTTTCTTCGAGACCATGTCGGGTATCACCACCACAGGCTCGACGGTACTCTCCGGCCTGGATTCGGCATCGCCCGGCTTGCTGATGTGGCGTTCGATGCTGCAGTGGCTCGGGGGCATCGGCTTCATCGGCATGGCCGTGGCGATTCTGCCGTTGCTGCGCATCGGTGGCATGCGGCTGTTCCAGACTGAATCATCGGATTGGTCACAAAAAGCCATGCCGCGCTCGCACGTCATGGCCAAGTCGATCCTGATCGTTTATCTCGCGCTCACCCTGCTCTGCGGGCTGGCCTATTGGCTGAGCGGAATGACGCCTTTTGAAGCGATCAACCATGCCATGACCACCATTGCCACCGGCGGCTACTCGACATCCGACAGTTCGATGGCCAAGTTCACCCCCGCGGCGCACTGGGTCGCCGTGGTGTTCATGTTGCTCGGTGGTTTGCCCTTCATTCTGATGGTTTCGACGGTTCGGGGTAACCGCTACGCCCTGCTCCATGATCAGCAGGTGCAGGGCTTCGTTGGCATGCTGCTGATCATCTGTATCTCGTTTGCGATCTGGCTGACCTTCAACTCCGACTATGTCTTTCTCGACGCCCTGCGCATTGTTTCGCTGAACGTCGTATCGGTGGTGACCACGACGGGCTATGCACTGGGGGATTACACGCAGTGGGGCGAGTTCGCCGTGCTGGCTTTTTTCTACCTGACCTTCATCGGTGGCTGCTCCGGCTCGACTTCGGGTGGTTTGAAGATCTTCCGCTTTCAGGTCGCCTATGCCCTGCTTCGCGCCAACCTGGCGCAGCTGGTGCATCCGCGCGCCGTCATCAAGCAGCGCTACAACAAGCACACCCTCGACGAAGAAATCGTGCGGTCGATCCTGACCTTCTCGTTCTTCTTCACCATTACCATCGGCGCGTTGGCGCTGGCGCTGGCATTACTCGGGCTCGACATGCTCACCGCACTCACCGCTGCAGCGACCGCAGTGTGCAACGTGGGCCCAGGGCTCGGTCCGATCATCGGTCCGGCGGGCAACTTCTCCACGCTGCCAGACTCGGCAAAGTGGCTGCTGTCGTTCGGCATGCTGCTCGGCCGGCTGGAAATCATCACGGTACTGGTAATGCTGACCCCTTCGTTCTGGCGTCACTGACCGGATTACGTCTCGCCGATGTCCTCGTTCCACAGCTCAGGGCTTTCGGCGATAAAGCGACGCATCATCTCGACACAGCGTGCGTCCTGCAGCACTTCGACCTCGACACCGCGGCCTCGTAGCAACAGCTCCTCGCCCATGAAGGTCTGGTTCTCACCGATCACGACCTTGGGTATGCCATACAGCAGGATCGCCCCGCTGCACATGGGACACGGCGACAGTGTGGTATAGAGGATCGACTCGGCGTACACGCTGGCCGGTTGCCGACCCGCGTTTTCGAAGGCGTTCATCTCCCCGTGCAGCACCGCGCTGCCCTGCTGAACCCGCCGGTTGTGGCCGCGGCCGATGATTCGCCCCCGGTGGACGATTACCGAACCGATTGGAATGCCGCCCTCGGCGAGTCCCTTCTCCGCTTCATCTATCGCTGCCTGCATGAATTCGTCCATTTACATTGCCCCTTCTGTCTTGGTAGATGGTGTGATCGCCATCAAGCGGTTTCGGATCGCCCCTTGAACAGGCGTTTGCTCAGCTCGACCACTGCAAACACCAGACCGCCGGCCAATATCCCGAAGGCTGCATCCAGCAGCGTCGGCAACAGTCCGGCCAGAACCGAGCCAATGTATGGCAGCGCCACCGTGTGCTCCGCGCTGTTCTCGATGACGTGGTGGATAGCCTTGAAACCGTGGGTCAGGATGCCGCCGCCGACCATGAACATGGCGGCCGTGCCAACCACCGACAAGGCCTTCATCAACCAGGGCGCGACCGAAAGAATGGCGCGGCCCAGCGACCGCGCTGCAGAACTGCTGCGTTTGCTCAGCGCCAGGCCCGCGTCGTCGAGTTTGACGATGCCGGCAACCAAGCCGTAGACGCCAATGGTCATGATGATCGCAATGCCCGCGAGCACGGCGATCTGCTCGACGAAGCTCGCGGCGGCGACCGTACCCAGCGTAATGGCGACGATCTCGGCAGACAGGATGAAATCGGTACGCACCGCCCCACTGATCTTGTCGCGCTCGAATGCCACCATGTCGACGGTCTCGTCCGCCAATGCCTCGATTTGCTGGGCATGGTGGTCCTGATCGCGATGCAGGAACCGATGCGCCAGCTTCTCGAAACCTTCGAAACAGAGAAACGCGCCGCCAAGCATCAGCAGCGGTGTGATGGCCCATGGGATGAACGCGCTGATCAGCAACGCAGCCGGCACCAGAATCAGCTTGTTGCGCATGGACCCCTTGGCCACGGCCCAGACCACCGGCAGTTCACGGTCCGCGTTGACGCCTGTGACCTGCTGGGCATTGAGTGCAAGGTCATCTCCCAGCACGCCGGCGGTTTTTTTCGCCGCGACCTTGGTCATCAGGGATACGTCATCCAGGACCGAAGCGATATCGTCGATCAAGGCAAGAAGGCTACTGGCCAAGGCGGGTCATCCTATGGGGTTTTGCAAGAAGCGGCGCGAGGGCGCCGCGGTCATATATACGCAAGCTAAGGCTATAGCGGCAGAGCACAAGTTCCCAGGGCCACATCAACGCTGCGCCCGGTATTCGTAGGTGGCGGGCGGTGGAAGTAGACTTCGATCGGGACCAGCGGCTTGCCGGTCAGCCACCGACAGCATGCAAGCGTACTGGCCAACGAGCCATCTGCGCTCTGACGCGCCGGAGGCAGTTGGTCGCCATGGATCGCCAAGGTTGACAAGGCGCCGCGATTGGTTGACCCGAACTGCAGATCCGCGCCTTCGGCAATGATGCGCCGGTAGCGCACCACGCGCTGAAAAGCCGTCCCTGAGCGTACTGCTGGAGATCAGTGCAAACCGACCACATGCATCGGCCGGGGCGCATCACTTTCGCCAGATTCAAGCCGATCGCCGGATTGCCGGTAAGCTTCACCGCACGCAGCCAGAGCCGGGTCATGCCGTCCTGGCAAAACGCGCGCCGGGGTCGTTCAGTGCGCAATAGTCGAGCTGCTGCTTGACGAACAGGGCCTGGCAGCGAGGCCGTCGGGCTCAAGCGCCTGGACAAACTCAAGGCCCGGCTCGAGGACGTGGTGCGTGCTGTCATCAATCGATTCACACATGCTCAGACTGTACGTGGCGCGCCGTCACACCGGCGATTTGGCAGTTTCAACCGCTGATCGATGGTATACAAGGGTACTAAACTGGCACCTGAAGTCGGTAGCCTGCGGTATCCAACGCTCTAGACTCCAACGACCACAATGACAGGAGGTGCGGCATGAGCACGCAAACCGCCGAACGCTTTACCCGCTTTGCGGATTTCTATCCGTTTTACCTGGCCGAACACAGCAACCCCACCTGCAGACGCTTGCATTACATGGGCAGCTTGCTGGTACTGGCGATCCTGGCCTATGCGGTGATCAGTCAACAGTGGCTATGGCTGCTGGCGATGCCTTTGGCTGGATACGGGTTTGCCTGGGTCGGTCACTTCATCTTCGAGAAGAACCGTCCAGCGACGTTTCAGTACCCGCTGTACAGCTTTCTTGGCGACTGGGTGATGCTGAAGGACATGCTCACCGGCAAGCTTCGATTCTGATCCAACCAGGTCATCCGGGCCACGCCGCAACGGCTGCCGGTCACGGAATGGACCGGCGGTTTGGCGCAGTGGTGGCGACTTGGTTATGATCGCCGAGTCAGCGCCGAGCGATGCGCTGTCGCCTCCAACGGCGCATTCCAGAGCGCCGGTTCCTTTCAGGGATAGCAACCATAATGTCAACCGCGACCGGTGAACGACGTAACGGACTCGCGACTCGTCCACTGCGTGAATATTACGCGCGGGTCTTCGCCTATCTGATCTGCGCCGCCACGCTCGCCGCCGGTATCTATAGCCAGCAGTTCGCCCTCGACCTTTTGTGGTTGGTGCCCTATACGCTCCTGTATCCGCACGTTGCCTATCACCTGAGTTACCGCTTCAAGCGCGAACACCCGGAGACAACCTCCCAGACCCTGTTGTGCCTCGATGCCTTGAACGCGGGTGCCGGTATCGTGCTGCTCGGATGCAGCCTTGTGCCGAGCCTGATGTTTCTGCTGACGCTGAGTTTCAGCGCGCTGGTGGTCGGTAGTCTGCGTCATCTATTGATGACGCTGTTGATGGTCTGCATCGGCATCGGGCTGACCAGCTTGCTGGTGCCTTTGCGCTTCGAGGGGGTCAGCTCGGTGCTGGTATCGGCAGTCAGCATCCTGTTCACCACCCTGTACGTGTGCGTAACGGCTTATTACGTGCACCAACAGGGAATCCGACTGGCGCAGGCACGCAGCGAAGTCGAAGCCCAGCAGGCGAAAGCTGCGCGGTTGGCACGCAATCTCGCCAAGTACCTGTCGCCACAGGTGTGGGAATCGATTTTTTCCGGCAAGCGCAGCGTGCGACTGGAAACCCAACGCAAGAAGCTCACGGTGTTCTTTTCCGACATCAAGGGATTCACCGAACTCTCCGAAGAACTGGAAGCTGAAGCCCTCACCGACCTGCTCAATACCTACCTCACCGAGATGTCGAAGATCACGCTCAAGTACGGCGGCACAATCGATAAGTTCGTCGGTGATTGCGTGATGGTGTTCTTTGGCGACCCCGCCAGCCAGGGTGCGAAAAAGGATGCAGTGGCCGCCGTTTCGATGGCTATTGCCATGCGCAAGCACATGAAAGTCCTTCGCCAACAATGGCGCGGCCAAGGCATTACCAAGCCGATGGAAATCCGCATGGGCATCAACACCGGTTACTGCACAGTCGGCAACTTTGGCGCCGACACTCGAATGGACTACACCATCATCGGTCGCGAAGTGAATCTGGCGAGCCGCCTGGAAAGCTCCGCCGAGGCAGGGGAAATCCTCATTTCCCACGAGACCTATTCGCTGGTCAAGGACGTCATCATGTGCCGCGACAAAGGCCCGATCACAGTCAAAGGCTTCACCCGTTCGGTGCAGATCTACCAGGTGGTCGACTTCCGTCGCGACCTCGGTGCTACCAACAGCTTCGTCGAGCACGAGCTGCCCGGTTTCTCGATGTACCTCGACACCAACGGCGTGCAGAACTTCGACAAAGAGCGCGTCATCCAGGCGCTCAATCAGGCCGCCGACACATTGCGCGACAAGATCATCATGTAGCAGCGCCTGGCCCGGCCCGGATCAAAGGGTCATCACCCATCGCTATCTGCCGGCGTTGCGCATGCAGTCGAGGCCTACCATGCCGCCCATCCTTTCCCTGCGTCATTACACCCACGACCAGATCATCCACAGCCATGAGCATACGCAGCTGGTGTTCGGCTTGCGTGGGCAGCTGGATTTCGAGATTGACGGCCAGGGCAGTCGCATCCGGCAGCAGCTTTTGGCCGTCGTGCCCAGCGATGCGCGCCATGCCTGCGACAGCGCCGAGGGTAGCCTCTGTCTGGCGCTCGATATCCAAAAATCTGCTCCGCTGGACGCCAGGCCATGACCCATCGCAACGCTTTGCTGGCGATCCACTTCGGCGCGCTGCTGTTCGGGCTCTCCGGGGTCTTTGGCAAGCTGGCCGATAGCACGCCTCTGATCATTACCCTTGGTCGGGCAGGCTTTGCTGTCGTGGCGCTTTTACTGGCCGCACGATTCCTGCGTAGCGGTGGCGGGGCCCCAAGCCCGCGCCAGCGGGCCGGACTGCTCCTCGGTGGGCTGTTGCTCGGTGGCCACTGGCTCACCTTCTTCATCGCCGTAAAGATCGCCGGTGTCGGTATCGCCACACTGGGTTTCGCCAGCTTTCCCGCCTTTACCGTATTGCTGGAAGGGGTCCTGTTCCGCGAGCGCACCCGACCGGTTGAGTTCGGCATGGTGGCCCTGGTCTGTGTCGGACTGCTACTGGTTACGCCACAATTCGACCTGGCTAGCGAAAGCACGCTGGGGCTGATTTACGGGGTCCTCTCGGGACTGATGTTTGCCCTGCTTTCCTTGCTCAATCGCGCGGTTACCCGCGGCGTGGATCCGGTCCATGCCGCGCTCTGGCAGAACGGCACCATTCTGCTGTGTCTCCTGCCTTTTTCATGGCAGTCACTGCCGGCCGTCCCGGCCATGGATTGGCTGTGGCTGGCCTTGCTCGGCGTGCTCTGCACCGGCCTGGCCCACAGCCTGTTCGTGGCGAGCCTGAAAGTATTGAAGGCCCGGACGACATCGGTGATCTTCTCGCTGGAGCCGGTATATGGCATCGCTATCGCCTGGTGGCTGTTCAACGAACAACCTTCGCTGGGGATGCTCGCGGGCGGGACTCTGATCATCCTCGCCTCGGTCATCACCAGCCGGTTGAAAACACCGGCA
>NZ_JAMOIE010000046.1 GCF_024448935.1 Stutzerimonas stutzeri | reverse complement strand
ATTCGCGGCCATGGGCCGTTCCTACAAAAAGCCCGGGGCACCGCGTAGGAGCGGGCCATGCCCGCGAACCGCCCTGCCCTGTCAAAGCCAGACCGCATCCCATAACGGATACTCGCCCACACGCCTCACCAGACCGGCACGCAGGGGATTAGCGACGATGTAACGCGCCACAGCCTGCAAATCTTGATCATGCCGAATCGCACGATCATGGTAGCCCGGCTGCCAGAGCGGCGAGACCAACAAGGCCGTCCGGTTGATCCGCCTCCCGCTTTGCGACTTCACGTCCCGCATCAGCTCATTCAACGCCCCTTCAGTCAGACGGAACAGCCAATGGAGATGATCCGGCATGACCACCCAGGCCAATGATTCAACTCGGCCCTGTCGCTCGGCTTGTCTCATGACATCTACCAATATCCGACCCAGACGCCAGTCGGAAAACACCGGACGCCGGTTATGCACCACCGTCGTTACCGAATAGATCCGCCCCAATTCGGAAACCCGCCCCTTCCTGAGCGCACGTCCACGCGGATGCCCTTGCATACCGGCCTCCTTGTCAATTTTAACATTCCGTTGCAGGAGCGGGCCGTGCCCGCGAATCAACGTCCCAACCGCCGCGGCGGCCCGTTTCGCGGCCATGGGCCGCTCCTACAAAGCCCGGACACCGTACGTAGGAGCGGGCCGTGCCCGCGAACCAACGACCCAACCGCCGAGACGGCCCGTTTCGCGGCCATGGGCCGCTCCACAAAGCCCCGACACCGTACGTAGGAGCGGGCCGTGCCCGCGAATCAACGTCCCAACCGCCGACGCGGCCCGTTTCGCGGCCATGGGCCGCTACAGAAGCCCGGACACCGTACGTAGGGACGCGCGGGCACCCTGCGCTTTCGTCCGACCTCTAGCCTTCAGCACGTCTAAGGCCCTTAGACCTGCTTGTAGATCACCGACCCTTCATCCTTGAAGCGCGAGGATTGTTCCTTGAAGCCGGCCTCGATCGCCTTTTGTTCGTCGGTCAGGCCGTTCTGCGCGGCGTATTCCCGGACTTCCTGGGTGATTTTCATCGAGCAGAACTTCGGCCCGCACATGGAGCAGAAATGCGCCACCTTGGCCGAATCCTTGGGCAGGGTCTCATCGTGGTAGCTGCGGGCGGTGTCCGGGTCGAGGCCGAGGTTGAACTGGTCTTCCCAGCGGAACTCGAAGCGTGCCTTGCTCAAGGCGTTGTCGCGAATCTGCGCGCCCGGATGGCCCTTGGCAAGGTCGGCAGCATGGGCGGCGATCTTGTAGGTAATGATGCCTGTCTTGACGTCATCCTTGTTCGGCAAGCCGAGGTGCTCCTTGGGCGTGACATAGCAGAGCATCGCGCAACCGAACCAGCCGATCATCGCCGCACCGATACCGGAGGTGATGTGGTCGTAGCCCGGCGCGATGTCGGTGGTCAGCGGGCCGAGGGTGTAGAACGGTGCCTCGTCGCAGCATTCGAGCTGCTTGTCCATGTTCTCCTTGATCAGTTGCATCGGCACATGGCCAGGGCCTTCGATCATGCACTGCACGTCATGCTTCCAGGCGATCTTGGTCAGCTCGCCGAGGGTTTCCAGCTCACCGAACTGCGCGGCGTCGTTGGCATCGGCGATCGAGCCCGGACGCAGGCCATCACCCAGCGAAAAGCTGACGTCGTAGGCCTTCATGATTTCGCAGATGTCGTCGAAGTGGGTGTAGAGGAAATTCTCCTGGTGATGGGCCAGGCACCACTTGGCCATGATCGAGCCGCCGCGGCTGACGATGCCGGTGACGCGCTTGGCGGTCAGCGGTACATAGCGCAGCAAGACGCCGGCGTGAATGGTGAAGTAGTCCACGCCCTGCTCGGCCTGTTCGATCAGGGTGTCGCGGAACAGCTCCCAGGTCAGGTCTTCGGCCGCGCCATTGACCTTCTCCAGGGCCTGGTAGATCGGCACGGTGCCGATCGGCACCGGCGAGTTGCGGATGATCCACTCGCGGGTTTCATGGATGTGCTTGCCGGTGGACAGGTCCATCACCGTGTCCGAGCCCCAGCGGATGCCCCAGGTCAGCTTGGCCACTTCCTCTTCGATGGAGGAGCCCAATGCCGAGTTGCCGATGTTGCCGTTGATCTTCACCAGGAAGTTGCGGCCGATGATCATCGGCTCCAGCTCGGGGTGGTTGATGTTGGCGGGGATGATGGCCCGGCCGCGGGCCACTTCGTCACGCACGAACTCGGCGGTGATTTCTTTTGGAATCGAGGCGCCGAAGCTCTGCCCGGCGTGCTGTTCGGTGAGCAGACCGGCGGCGCGCGCTTCCTGCAGCTTCAGGTTTTCGCGGATGGCGACGTATTCCATCTCGGGGGTGATGATGCCCTGACGCGCGTAGTGCATCTGGCTGACATTGTTGCCCGGCTTGGCGCGGCGCGGCTTGCGTACATGGGCGAAGCGCATCTTGGTCAGCTCGGCATCGGCCAGGCGCTGCTGACCGAACTGCGAGGTCAGGCCGTCGAGCCGCTCAGTGTCGCCACGGTCGTCGATCCAGGCCGAACGTACATCAGCCAGGCCCTTGCGCACGTCGATGGTCACGCTCGGATCGGTGTAGGGGCCGGAGGTGTCGTAGACCAGCACCGGCGCGTTGATCTCGCCACCGCTCTTTGTTTCAGAGAACGCGATAGGCGTGACGTCCAGACTGATCTCACGCATCGGCACGCGGATATCCGGGCGCGAACCCTGCACGTAGATTTTCTGCGAGCGCGGGAAAGGCTGGATCGATCCCTGATCGACTTGGGCGGATTCACTCAGGTTCTGTTGTTCTGCACGCATCAGGCTGGCTCCTCGAAAGTTGTCGGAGCGAACCTGAAACACACCGCGGGGAAAGGGCATCGGGGCGCGCCGGGACTGGCGCCAAGAGCGCTGGCCGAAAGACGGGCGAGCACATCTTGTTCCCTACGCAGGCCTTAACCTGATCAGGTTCAACGGGATCCGGAACTTTCCGATCTCAGCCTTCGCTGCAAGGCACCCCGACAAGAACGGGCCGAGTCTAATCAAGAGTGGCTGGGAATACCATGCCGATGGCAACTGCCACGACCGCCGGGTCGTGGCCCTCCCTGACAGCCTGATGCTTGATCGCCTCCCCAACCAGGCCCGAACACCTGTATCAAGCGCCTTGACCGTCTGCATGCCCGCGCATAGCCTTGCCCATCACTTCGCTTCAGGGAAAGACGCACATGCTGCGCAGATTCACGTTGGCACTCGCCGTGACCGCCGCCTCGTCCGGGCTGACCTAGGCCGAGACAGCACTTCCACTTTCCGCTCGGACCGACCTGGTCAGCGTCTACCGACAGGCTGTTGAAAACAACGCCGACCTCGCCGCGGCACGGGCGCAGTTCGAGTCGATCCAGGAAGTCGTGCCCCAGGCCCGTGCCGGCCTGATGCCGAATCTCAGCGGCGGTGCGGAGCTCAGCAATACCCGCACCGATGCCGACACATCCACGGGGTCGCGCTCACTGTCACGCAGCGGCACTGTCTATCAGGCGACGCTCAGCCAGCCGATTTTTCGGCCTGAACGCTGGTTCCAGCTGCAGGCGGCCGAAGCCATCAGCGAACAGGCCGCGCTGGAATACTCGATCGCCGAACAGGACTTGATTCGCCTCACCGCGCAAGCGTACTTCGCCGTGTTACGCGCCCAGGACAACCTGGCCGCAGCCAAGGCCGAGGAGGCCGCCTTCCTACGCCAGCTCGACCAGGCGAACGAGCGCTTCGAAGTTGGCTTGTCCGACCGTACCGATGTGCTCGAAGCCAAGGCGGGCTTCGATACCGCGCGCGCCAACCGACTGCTTACACAACGGCAGGTGGACGATGCGTTCCAGGCGCTGTTCACCCTGACCAACCGTGAGTATCTGGCACTGGAAGGCATCGAGCACAGCTTGCCGGTGTTGCCACCGGTTCCCAATGATGCCAGCGCCTGGGTCAATACCGCCACGCAGCAGAACCTCGATCTGCTGGCCAGTAATCAGGCCGTCAACGCGGCCGAGGAAACCCTTCGTCAGCGCCGCGCCGGCCACGCCCCGACGGTTGATGCGTTCGCCAGCTACAGCAAGGGCGACAACGACGGCCTCGGTTTCACCAACACGGGTAGCGAAGCGGTGCCTGGCATCCCCCGCTACACCGGCGACGTCGAGCAGCGCAGCATCGGCCTGCAGCTGAACATCCCGCTGTACAGCGGCGGACTGATCAGCTCCCAGCGCCGCGAAGCCTTCCACCAACTGACCCAGACCGAGCAACAGCGTGAAAGCCTGCGTCGGCAGGTGGTCGAAACCACGCGCAACCTGCATCGTGCGGTCAATACCGATGTGGAACAGGTGCAGGCCCGGCGGCAGTCGATCGTTTCCAACCAGAGCGCCCTGGAGGCGACCGATATCGGCTACCAGGTCGGCACCCGCAACATCGTCGACGTGCTCGACACGCAGCGCCGCCTGTTCGCTGCAGTGCGCGACTACAACAACGCCCGCTACGACTACATCATCGACAGTCTGCGCCTGAAACAGGCGGCCGGGACGCTCAACCCGGGCGACCTGGAAGACCTGCAGCGCTATCTGAAAGCCGATTACGACCCGGACACTGACTTCCTGCCGCCCGATCTGTCCGAGAACTTCGCCCGCCCGGTGCGCATCGAGTAACGGGCATCGCCGCGCCTCGGCGCCGCAGGATGGAATCGCCGAAGGCGCTTCCGTCGGTTACCGCGAGGGTTTCGATACATTTCGGGTCTGCCATGGCGTAACGGCAGTTTCACGTGGCAGACACGTCGGCACGTCCTCGGATTACGCCTTCGGCTAATCCAAGCTACAAACTTCGCCCGCCCGGTGCGTGTCGAGCGCCGTAGGATGGAATCGCCGAAGGCGCTTCCGTCGGTTACCGCGAGAGGTTTCGATACATTTCGGGCCTGCCATGGCGTAACGGCAGTTTTACGTGGCAGGCACCAAGCTACAAACTTCCCCCCCCGGTGCGCATCGAGCGCCGTAGGATGGAATCGCCGAAGGCGCTTCCGTCGGTTACCGCGGGAGGTTTCGATACATTTCGGGCCTGCCATGGCGTAACGGCAGTTTTACGTGACAGACACGTCGGCACGTCCTCGGATTACGCCTTCGGCTAATCCAAGCTACAAACTTCGCCCGCCCGGTGCGCATCGACTGCATACCCTCGGATTACGCCTTCGGCTAATCCAAGCTACAACCATAGCCGCGCCTCAGCCTTCAAGCAGCTGGTCCAGCCCTGCCAACAGACGACCCAGTGCGCCCTGATTGTTCTTCAGCACTGTCAAGCCTGCGCTGCGCGCTTGCGCTGCGCGCGCGGGATCGACCCAGAATGCCGCTACCGCAGATGCCAGCTCAGGTGCACTGCCGACTTCGGCAAGCGCACCGGCATCGCGTAGCTGCGCGGCGATATCGAGAAAGTTGAACAGGTGCGGTCCCGTCAGCACGGGTTTGCCCAATGCGGCAGGCTCCAACAGGTTGTGCCCGCCGGTCGGCACCAGGCTGCCGCCCACAAAAGCGGCATCGGCGAGTGCAAACAGAAACAGCAGTTCGCCCATGGTGTCGCCAAGCAGCACCTGTGTACCGGCCCGCGGCGGTTCCGCCAGTGAGCGCCGCACCGTAGCGAAGCCCTGTTTTCGGCATAGCTCATACACCGAGCCGAAGCGCTCCGGGTGGCGCGGCACCAGAATCAGCAATGCGTCAGGGTGCTCTGCCAACAGCAGGCGATGGGCCGCCAGCAGAATTTCGTCCTCCCCCGGGTGCGTGCTGGCGCCAATCCAGATCGGCCGCGATACGGCGCCCCATTGTGCACGGAGTCGAGCAGCGCGCTCAGGCAGCGCCGGGTCGATGCTGAGGTCGAACTTGATCGAGCCAGTGACCTGCACGCTGGGTTCACGGGCACCGAGCTGGCGAAAGCGCACGGCCTCGGCTTCGGTCTGTGCCGCGATCAGGCGCAGCTCGGCCAGCATCGGCGCGGTCAGCCGGGCGAAGCGTGCATAGCCGCGTGCCGAGCGCTCGGACAGCCGCGCATTGGCCAACGCCACCGGGATGCCGCGCCGCGCACACTGGTGAATGTGGTTGGGCCATAACTCGGTTTCCATCACCACCGCCAGTTTTGGCCGCAGACGTTCTAGAAAGCGCGATGCCGCCCAGGGTAGATCGTAAGGCAGATAGCAGTGCTGCACGGTGTCGCCAAACAGCGCCTTGATCCGCTCTGAGCCAGTCGGCGTCATGCAGGTCACGGTGATCCGCAGCTGTGGATAGCGCTCCCTGAGCGCCCGGATCAGCGGCGCCGCAGCAATGCTTTCGCCGACCGACACCGCATGCACCCAGATGCCACCCGGCTGCAACTCCGGCAACCCGACAGCGAAGCGCTCGCCGATGCGCGCTCGATAAGCCGGCGCTCGACGGGCGCGCCAGAACAAGCGAACCAGGACCAGTGGCAAAGCGAGATGAAACAGCAGGGTATAGAGGGCACGATTCATGGGCGCGGAGCTTAGCAAAGGGGCGAATGCAACGGCCACAGCGAAGCGCGAAGCGAAATCCGCTACCGTTGCGCCGAACTTGCCCGCCCTGCGGGAGCCGAATGAACGCAGCGCAGACCGGCACTGCCCGCAACCGGAGACCGTATGACTGGTTATCTCTATCTCGCCATCGCCATTACCGCCGAAGTGATTGCCACCACATCCATGAAGTCGCTGGCGGGCTTCAGTCGCCCGCTACCGCTGTTTCTGGTGGTCGCGGGCTACAGCCTGTCGTTCTGGATGCTTGCCCTGGTGGTCAGGACCATCCCGGTGGGAATCGCCTACGCCATCTGGGCCGGCCTGGGCATCGTCCTGGTAAGCATCGCAGCGGCGGTCATCTACCAGCAGAAGCTCGACCTTCCGGCAGTGCTCGGCATGGCGCTGATCGTGGCTGGCGTGGTGGTGATTCAGCTGTTTTCCGGCAGCACGGGACATTAGCCAGATCGGCTGAAGCCGACAGGTGAGCGGTTATACTGCGCGCCTGATTTCTCTATGAGGCCCGCCCATGTCCGATTCACTCAGCACCGATGTTCTGATCGTAGGCGGCGGAGTCGCCGGCCTGTGGCTGAACGCACGCCTGCGCCGGCTGGGCTATTCGACCCTGCTGGTGGATAAAGGCGTGCTCGGCGGCGGGCAGAGCGTCAAGTCACAGGGCATCATCCATGGCGGCACCAAGTACGCGCTGAGCGGCGCGCTGACCGGCGCATCCGAAGCCATCGCCGACATGCCGCGACGCTGGCGCGAGGCCCTTGCCGGCAACGGAGAACTGGACCTTTACGGCGTACGCCTGCTCTCCGACGCGCATTACCTGTGGTCGCCCGGCACGCTGAGCGGCAACCTCACCAGCTTTTTCGCCAGCAAAGCCGTCCGCTCACGCGTTGGTCAGGTCAAGGGCAGCGAACTGCCACCAGCGCTGCAGGATTCTCGCTTCAAAGGCAAGGTCTACCGCCTTGGCGAACTGGTGCTGGATGTCCCCAGCCTGATCCAGCGACTCGCTGAATTATCTGGCCCGGGCCTGCTTAAAGCCGAACGAATCGAGCCACTACGGGAAAACGGCGAGCTGACGGGGCTGATCGTCGATGATCGCTCGATCCGCGCGCAACGCATCGTGCTGACGGCCGGCGCAGGCAATGCCGAACTGCTGAATGCCTTGGGTCTCGCGCAACCGGCGATGCAGATGCGCCCGTTGCACATGGTCATCGTCAAGGCGCCTACCTTGAAGCCGCTCTACGCCCACTGCCTGGGCGGCGGCTCCAAACCTCGCATCACGGTAACCAGCCACCCGGCTGCAGACGGTGAATGGGTGTGGTATCTGGGCGGCAATCTAGCCGAAGCAGGCGGGGTGGCGCGCGATGAGGCGGGGCAGATTGCGGCTGCGAAGAAAGAACTGGCCGAGCTGGTGCCCTGGATCGATCTGTCCGCGGCGAAATGGGCAACGCTGCGCATCGATCGAGCCGAACCGGCGCAATCCGCGTTGGCGAGACCGGACAACGCCTTTCTCGCGGAGCAGGGCCGGCTGCTGGTTGGCTGGCCGACCAAACTGGCGTTGTCGCCGGATTTCGCTGATCGCGTCGAAGCCGCATTGGTCCGAGACGGCATCCAACCGCAGCCATTGGCGCCATTGCCTGAACTGCCCCGCCCTGCGATCACCGGGCCGTTCTGGGAAGGACTGGTCTGATGGAAACGACCCTCCACCACCTGCGTCGCCCGCTCGGCAGTACCGGCCTGAACGTATCGCCACTGGGCCTGGGCACCGTCAAGCTGGGCCGTGACCAGGGCGTCAAGTACCCCACCGGCTTTCGTATTCCCGACGACTCGCAGGCGCGACAACTGCTTGCTCTGGCACGCGATCTCGGCCTTAACCTGATCGACACCGCGCCGGCCTACGGGGTCAGCGAGCAGCGCCTGGGCCCGCTGCTGCAAGGCCAGCGCGACCAGTGGGTGGTGGTCAGCAAGGTCGGCGAGGAATTCGTCGACGGTCGTTCGCATTTCGATTTCTCACCAGCCCATACCCGCTTTTCCGTCGAGCGCAGCCTAAGGCGGCTGAAAACCGACCGTATCGACCTGGTACTGGTACACTCGGACGGGCACGACCTGGACATCCTGCAGCACAGTGGCGTTTACGAAACGCTTGCCGATCTCAAGCGCGAGGGCAAGATCCTCGGCTACGGTCTGTCCGGCAAGACGGTCGAGGGCGGCCTGCTTGCGCTGGAGCACGGCGACTGCGCCATGGTGACCTACAACCTCAACGAGCGGGCCGAACGGCCGGTACTCGACTACGCTGCAAGCCACACCAAGGGCATCCTGATAAAAAAAACCCTGGCCGGCGGCCATGCCTGCCTGAAACCAGACGAAGACCCGGTGCGCGCCAGCTTCGAGCTGCTGTTCGCGCATCCAGCGGTCGGCGCCGCCATTATCGGCACCATCAACCCGCAACACCTGTCAGATAACGTGCGTACCGCTGTAGCGGTTTTGTCCCAACAACAATAAACACGGCCAACCGGCCTACTGCCAGGAGGAGCCGATGCCGCGTGTGCTGATCCGCAAGAACCCCGCCGCCTTCATGACCTTGCCGCTGCTTGTCGAAGCCAGTGGCGAAGGCTTGCGCTACCAGAGCCTGGGCCGCCCACTGAATTTCCGCGAGATGCTTGAGCGGCGACGGCCCGTGACTGTCGATGACCCGGCCCGCTTCAGCCTCGAACTGGCCAACCTCGGGGTCTCGGTGCGCCTGACGCTCCGCTGGCGAGGCCAGGACTACTGGGTACTGGTACGTCAGCAGCGTCTGGATCGTGGTGATGTCGTGCTGAAATTGATCTCCGGCTACGTACCGGCCCACGAACTCAGCCTGCCACTGCTGACGGCCATCCAGGAAGTCGCCGAAGAATGCCTGCTGGAAACCCCGGAAGGCTGGCTCGCCGGGCGCTTCGGCGAAACCTGGCTACCGGTGCCTTATCAGGGCAACCTGCGCTACCGCGAGGCCGTGCATTTCAATCTGTCGTCGCTGTCTGGCTCGGCCCGGCCGGTCCAGTGCGGACAGATGCCCCTCATGGAGCGCCCCAGGGCGTATGTGCACCTGCCCACCGCATCGCTGCAGTTGGTCTACGACATGCGCCTGGAGCTGCCAAAGGAGACCCGGGAGCTGAGCCTGTTCCACGTCGACGAGCGCCTCGAGGACGGCAAATTGGTTGCGCAACTGGATCGCAGCCGTCCCGATCTCTACCTGATTTCGTTGCAGCAAGGACGCCCCACCGCCTCGCTGCTGACGTTGCGCAAGGGTCAGCCGATGGCCGCCAGCACACGCGGACTGTGGCTATCGGAGAGTTTTGCGCCGCAGCATGGGTGGGTCGTGCAAGACGAACGCATACGCTGGCGCGACTGGATCGATACGATCACCGCTGCCGCTTGCCGGTAGTGGCAGACCGGACCCCGCCGGGCTCGCCGGCGTGTTTCAGCGGCTGCGGATCTTCTCGACTATCGCGGTGGTGGAGCTGTTTTCCACCAGCCCCAGCACCTTCACGACGCCACCGTAGGCCGCGACCAGATCCGCGCCCACCACCTGGTCGACCCCGTAGTCGCCGCCCTTGACCAGCACGTCCGGCTTCACCTGCGCCAGCAGCTTTTCCGGCGTGTCTTCGGCGAAGCAAACCACCCAGTCCACCGCGCCGAGACCGGCCAACACGGCCATGCGCCGGTCCACCGAGTTGATCGGTCGGCCCGGCCCCTTCAAGCGACTCACCGAGCCATCGTCGTTGACCGCCACGATCAGCCGGTCGCCCTGGGCGCGGGCCTGTTCCAGGTAACTGACATGGCCGGCGTGGAGGATGTCGAAGCAGCCGTTGGTGAAGACGATCTTCTCGCCGTGGGCGCGGGCGTCCTCGATGGCCAGCAGCAGTTGCTCCAGGCCCAGCACGCCGCGCTCGGAGCCCTGCTCGCGCTGCACCGCGCGGCGCAGTTCGGGGGCGCTGATGGCCGCGGTGCCGAGCTTACCGACCACGATGCCGGCGGCCAGGTTGGCCAGGGCCACGGCCTGCGGCAGGTCTTCGCCGGCGGCCAGGGCGCCGGCCAGGGTGGAGATCACGGTGTCGCCGGCGCCGGTGACGTCGAACACCTCGCGGGCGCGGGCCGGCAGGTGCAGCGCCGGGTGGCCGGGGCGCAGCAGGGTCATGCCGTGCTCGCCGCGGGTCACCAGCAGGGCGCCCAGGTCCAGGTCGCCGAGCAGCTTCAGGCCCTTGGCCACCAGTTCGTTCTCATCCTGGCAGCGGCCGACGATGGCTTCGAATTCGGAGAGGTTCGGGGTGATCAGGCTGGCGCCGCGGTAGATGGAGAAGTCCTTGCCCTTGGGGTCGGCCAGCACCGGGATGTTGCGCTTGCGCGCGGCCTGGATCAGCGCCTGGTGGTTCTTCAGCGCGCCCTTGCCGTAGTCCGACAGCACCAGCACGCGGACCTGGTCCAGCAGCGCCTCGGTCTCGCGGGCCAGGGCCTCGGCGTCGGTCCTGAAGGGTTCCTCGAAGTCCACCCGCAACAACTGTTGATGCCGGCTCATGACGCGCAGCTTGACGATGGTCGGCTGCCCGGCGATGCGCTGGAAGCGGGTGGTCACGCCCACCGCGCCGAGGCTGTCGGCCAGGCTGGCGGCGGCCTCGTCCTCGCCGGTGACGCCGACCAGGAAGGCCGGGGCGCCCAGGGCGGCCAGGTTCAGCGCGACGTTGGCCGCGCCGCCGGGGCGGTCCTCATGCTGCTCGACCCGCACCACCGGCACCGGAGCCTCGGGCGAGATGCGCGAGGTCGCGCCGTGCCAGTAGCGGTCGAGCATCACGTCGCCGACCACCAGCACAGGGGCCTGATCGAAACGGGGCATGGTCAGTTTCATGGGAACTCCGCAGGTCGAAATCGCCGCGGATAATACCATAGCCGCTCGCCCGGCCTCGCGCTGGACGCCGGTCGTTCAGCGCAGCGGACGCACCCAGAACAGCTCGTGGCGACGCACCGCCTTGCGGAAGAATTCGTCCTCGCCGAAGGCCGGCCAGCGGCGCCCGGCCAGGGCCCGCTGGATCAGCCGGCGCAGGCGTTTCTTGGCCGGCAAAGGGACTGTCAGGTCGTGCTGCATGGCCAGGGCCTGGGCCTTGTCGAGGCGCATGGCGGCGTCCAGCGTCGGGCTCCACAGGGCGTCGGCCGGCAGCGGCTCGATGCACGGCGGCAGGGCCACGCCGCCTTCGGCCGGGCCCATGGGCCAGCGGTCGTTGTCGTGCAGGTGGTTGGCGTAGAACAGCAGGGTCTGCGGCTTCCAGGCGCTGCGCTCGATCGCCTCGCACAGCGCGCGCGTGGCGTGCACGTGGTCGGCGTGGGGGTCCAGCTGCGGGTGCGGGGTGACCAGCACCTCGGGGCGGAAGTGCTCCAGTAGCGCCGCGAGGTCAGCCACAAGGTTGTTCCAGCTGGGCACGCCGTCGGCGTCGGCCGGCAGCTGCAGCGGGTTATGCCGGCGCAGGTCGCGGATGTCGCTCTCGCCGGACTCCCGCGAGCCGAAGCCCTTGTCCGGTTCGCCGCACATCGCCGGCAGTTGCAGGCAGTAGTAGCCCAGTTGCACGCAGCGGCTGGCCGGCACCCCGCCCCACAGCGGCACGGCCAGGCTGTCCCAGGTGCGCAGGCGGCCCTTCAGGCGCGCCGCGGCGGCCTTGTCCAGGCCCAGGCGCTGGTAGTGCTCGGCCTCGATCTCGCCCTGGGTGAGGGTGACGATGCTGACCTCGGCGGCGCGGCTGTACAGGCCGAAGGCGGCCAGTTCGGCGTCGTCGGCGTGGGGCGCGATGACCATCAGCCGGCGTTCGGCGTAGTCCGGGTTGTGGAAGGCGTGCAGGGTGCCCTGGCTGTCGAGGCGGCAGTGGCGGCCGCGGATGCGCAGGTGCCCACTGCGTAGGGCCGCACCCTGGCCGGACAGGTTGAGGTAGCGCACGCCGTTCACGCCGCGCTCGAAGTCCTGGCGGTCGACACCCTCGCTGCCTTCGATCAGCACCTGCGGGTCGAGCCAGCGCCCCAGCCAGTTGGCCTTGACGCGGATCTGCAGCAGCAGCGTCTCGTGGTCCGCGGGCAGCGCATCGGTGGCAACGTGCAGGCCGTGCGGGCCGAGGGAGGCCGGCAGGCTCAGCTGGCCTTCCGGGAAGTCGTAGCGGTAGTCGTCGCGCGGCGAGTAGAACAGGTGGTCGGCGAACCAGGCCTCGTGGGCCACCCAGCCCAGCAGCACGGCCAGCGGCACGCTCCACCAGGGGGCGAACACGCCGAGGGCGACCAGCGCCAGCAGCGCGACCAGCAGCACCAGGCGCTTCTTGCGGCGGTGGGCCTTGAGCAGTTGCTGCTTGCGGGCGCTCATGGGCGTTCTCCGGGGAAGGGACCTATTGCCTTGTGGATGTAGGAGCGAGCTTGCTCGCGAATGAGTCCGCTGCGGAATCTGTTCGCGAGCAAGCTCGCTCCTACGAAGAGCATTTCGAGCATTTACACCTGGAACACCGGCACCCGGTGGCACCAGCGGTCCTTGTATTCGCGGTCGGCGCGGCCGAAGGAATAGCGTAGCGGCTTGCCCAGCGCCTCGGCCTCGGCCCAGGCCTGCTGGGTGTTGACGTGGGTGAGCACGCTGCCGGGGCTGAACTCGCGGTTCTCCGGGGCCACGCCGCCGTTGATGTACTCGACGCTGATCCACTTCGGCGACTCGACGCGGTAGAGAATCTGGATCGCCACCGGCTCGCCGTCCAGGCGCACCAGCGAGCCGCGCATGAATTCGCGCATCAACTCCAGCACCTCGGCCAGGCGCGCCTTGCCCGGCACCTCGAAGCCCCAGCGGCGCTGGAACAGTTCGGCGTAGATGCGCGCCTGTTCGGCCGGGCTCAGCTCGTCCATCGGCTGCAGCACGCCGCCCGCCTCTTCCAGCAGGCGCAGTTCGCGGCGCTGGTTGTAGCGGAATTTCTTCGAGAAGTCCGCCGGCGCGCGGTTCAGCGCCAGCTCTTCATCCTGCCGGCGGGCGTCGGTCACCTGCTGCTGGTTCAACTCGGACAGGTAGCGCACCCGGTGGCGCAGGGCGATCCGCGCGTCCTCGGCAACCGGCAGGATGACCTCGGCATTGCCCAGGTCGAACAGCGCCTTCTTGCCTTCGCGCTTGAGCACGTCCTTGGACAGCGCCAGATGCCGGCCCCAGGTGGGGATGGCGGCGCGCAGCTGGCCGTCGGCGACCCAGCCCAGGTAGCGCACCGGGATGCCGGCCAGGCCGGCCAGGCGCTCCACCACCTGCGGGTGGGTGGCCACGCTGCCGCCGAAGCGTTGCCAGGCCTCGGCGTAGGCCGCGGCGTCGATGGTCGTCCAGCCGCGCTCGCGGAAGCAGCGCAGGCGATCGAGCAGGGCCATTCAGACCGACTCGCCGACGCCGTCCTCGGCCGGCTCGTCGGCGAACTGCCTGGCGTGCAGGCGCGCGTAGTAGCCGTTGAGGGCGATCAGCTCGTCGTGGGTGCCGCGCTCGACGATGTGGCCCTGGTCCATCACCAGGATCAGGTCGGCGCGCTCGATGGTGCTCAGGCGGTGGGCGATCACCAGGGTGGTGCGGCCCTCCATGACCTTCTCCAGGGCGGCCTGGATGTGCCGCTCGGACTCGGTGTCCAGCGCCGAGGTGGCCTCGTCGAGGATCAGCACCGGGGCGTCCTTGAGCAGCGCGCGGGCGATGGCCAGGCGCTGGCGCTGGCCGCCGGAGAGCATCACGCCGTTCTCGCCCACCTCGGTGTCGAAGCCTTCGGCCAGGCGGTCGATGAACTCGCGGGCGAAGGCATCCTCGGCGGCCTTCTCCACCGCGCTGCGCGGCTTGCTGGCGAGGTCGCCGTAGGCGATGTTGTTGAGCACGCTGTCGTTGAACAGGTTGACCTGCTGGGTGACCAGCGAGATGTGCTTGCGCAGGTTGCGCAGGCGGTAGTCGTCGACGTCCACGCCATCGAGGAGGATCTTGCCCTCGCTGTGGTCGTAGAAGCGCGGGATGAGGTTGGCCAGGGTCGACTTGCCGCTGCCGGAGCGGCCGACCAGGGCGACCATCTGCCCCGGCTCGACGCTGAAGTTGAGGTCATTGAGCACGCGCTTGTCGGTGCCCGGGTAGGTGAAGCTGAGGTTCTTCACTTCCAGGCGGCCCTGCACGCGCTCCTTCTCCACGCTGCCATGGTCCACCTCGGGCTGCTCGTCGAGCTGCTCGAAGATGCTCTCGGCGCCGGCCACGCCCTTCTGGATGGTGGAGCTGACTTCGGAAAGCTGGCGGATCGGCTTGGGCAGCAGGCCGGCCATGGAGATGTAGGCCACCAGGTCGCCGACGGTGGCGTCGCCGCGCAGCAGCAGCACCAGGTACAGCAGCACCGCCATGGCGCTGTAGATCACCAGTTGCAGCATCGGCGTGTAGATCGCCGAGGTCTTGTTCATGCGCAGGTTCTTGCTGGTGTTCTCGTGGCTCACCTGCAGGAAGCGCTCGCGCTCGTAGGCCTCGCCGCCGAAGCTGCGCACCACGCGGTAGCCCTGGATGGTCTCGGAGGAAACGTGGGTCACGTCGCCCATGGCCACCTGGATCTTCTTGCTCTGCTTGCGGAACTTGCGGCTGGCGCTGGTCACCATCACGGCGATGACCGGCAGGATGGCGACCATCACCAGGGTCAGCTTCCAGTTCATGTACAGCAGCGAGAGGAACAGGAAGACCACGGTCATGCCTTCGCGGATCACCACCTTGATGGCGTCGGTGGCGGCGCCGGTGACCATGGTCACGTTGAAGGTGATGCGCGAGATCAGGTGCCCGGAGTTGTGGCTGTCGAAGTAGCGGTTGGGCAGCGTCAGCAGGTTGTTGAACAGCGCCACCCGCAGGTCGTGCACCAGGCCCAGGGAGACGCGGGCGATGTAGTAGTTGCCGAGGAAGGAGCCGATGCCCTGCCACACCGCGATCATCACCACCAGCAGCGGCACCGCGTAGAGCAGCGAGAGGTCGCGCAGCCAGGGCCAGGGCGCGTTGGGGAACAGCTTGGCGTCCGGGTGCGTCAGGCCGTCGACGAAATACTTGAGGATGCCGGCCAGCATCGGCTGGGTGGCGGCGAAGATCAGGAAGCCGACGATGCTCAGGGCGAACATGCCCCAATAGGGCCGCACGTAGGTGAGCAGGCGGAAGTAGATCTTCAGGCTCGAGGGCTCTGCGGTGTCTTTGCCGGTCATGAAAGAATCGCACGCTGAAAAGGCCGGCGATTATAACACAGGCCTCTCGTTTGCCCGGCGCCTGGGCTACTATAGCCGGCCCCCGTCCAGGAAGCCGGTATGCAAGAGCTCGACCTATCCGCCTACGAATCGCTTCGCGCCGGCGCCACCGTGCTGGAAGCCGACAAGCACGGCGACAAGGTCCTGCGCCTGCCCGACGGCAACTTCGTCAAGCTGTTCCGGCGCAAGCGGCTGATCTCCTCGGCGGCGCTCTACCCCTACGCCCAGCGCTTCGCCGACAACGCCCGGGCGCTGCAGCGGCTGGGCATTCCCTGCCCCGAGGTGATCGGCGTCTACCGCGTGCCCGGCATCGCCCGCGACCTGGTGCACTACCGCCCGCTGCCGGGCCAGACGCTGCGCCAGTTGATCGCCGCCGGCCAGGCCGACAGCGCCCTGCGCGAGCGCCTGGGCGAGCTGATCGCCCGGCTGCACGAGCGCGGCGTGTACTTCCGTTCGCTGCACCTGGGCAACGTGGTGCAGACCCCGCAGGGCGAATTGGGGCTGATCGACATCGCCGACATGAAGACCCAGCGCCGCGCCCTCGGCCGCGCCCAGCGCAAGCGCAACTTCGCGCACATGCTGCGCTATGCGGAGGATCGGCAGTGGTTGCTGGCGGATGAGGGCGGCGAGCTGAGCGAGGGCTACCTGCGCCACGGCACGGTACGCTGGGACGCCCGCGAACTGCGGGGCATCCTCAACGCCGGTTGAGTTCGCCGCCGGCCTGCCCGGCCGGGCGCTTCAGGCTCAGGCCGAGCAGGAACACCGCCCAGGGCATCAGCCACATGGCGCGGGTGCGCTCCCACAGGCTGAATACGTCGAACTGCATGGCCACGCTGGCATAGACCCACAGCAGCAGCAACGCCAGGCCCAGTTGCGTATGGCGGCTGCGCCAGGCCCGCAGGCCCAGCATCGCCCAGAGCACCAGCCAGACGAGCAGCGCCGGAATCCCATACTGCAGGGCGGTGTGCAGCAGGAAATTGTGGGCGCTGCCATGGTAGCCGCCGGCCCAGCCCTGGACCTCGTAGGTGGTGCCGTAGCCCACGCCGTTCCAGAAATGCTCGCGCAGGATCGGCAAGGCGCTGCGCAACAGCTCCAGCCGCTCCGAATCCCCCCTTGCCATCAGGCTCGGCTCCAGGCAGAACAGCGCGATGCCGCCGGCCAGGGCCGACAGGGCAGCCAGGCGCTTGCGCCAGCCCGGCAGCAACACCAGGCAGAACACTGCCGTGGCCATCAGCGCCAGGAGCGCACCGCGGCTGCCGCACAGGGCGACATAGACCAGCGGGGGGAGCTGCAACAGCAGCCAGGCCAGCCACCAGCCGCGCCCCGCCGGACGCAGCGGCAACGCCATCACCAGCAGGAAGCCCGTGGCGTAGGCGGCCGCGTTGGGGTTGTCGAGGAAGCCTCCGAAGCCGTTCAGGCGCTCGGGCGCATAAGCCGGCGCCCAGAGCAGCGCGGCCAGGCTGTAGAGGCTGTTGAGGACACCGAGCAGCACCAAGGTGCCGCGCAGGCGTGGCTCGCTGGCCCGGGCCCAGAGCAGCCAGCCACAGACCAACAATACGAAGAGGCTCGACTGCTTGACCCGCGACAATCGATCGAAATCGCCGACGGCCCACAACAGCGAGAGGTTGGCCCAGGCGAACAGCGCCAGGAACAACCACATTTCCCTGCGTTCGGCGATCAGCCGCCCCAGTTCGGCGCGGCGGGCGATTACCAGCCAGAGCGCCGGCAGGTACACGAACAGCGCCACCATGGTGTAGTAGAACTTCATGGTCGGCGTCAGCAACACCCCGGCGATGGTCCAGAACACGCCGAACCCCAGCATCGCCTCGGCCACCCGGTCCCTGCGGGCGATTGGTACACCGCCTTGACTCATCGCGGGCCGCCAGGTCTGCCACGCTTGCAACAACATCGACTTCATCCCGGACGCACTCATCCCTCGTGGAACTTGAACATGAGGTGACGCAGGCGACGCCAGGTCACGCGATTCCAGCGCCATGGCGGCAGCCGCAGAAGAAGCCGCAGGGCATAGGCCTTGTCCGACACCACCGAGTACTTGAGCGCCTTGTTGATCACGCAGGTCAGGCCCTGCGAGTAGCAGGGATGGCCACGGTAGGGGGCGATGGCCATCAGGTCGTAGTCGAGCTGGCACTGGTAGGCGGTCTTGGACATGTTGCCCGCATGCCTGCGGTAGAGCGTCACCAGGTCCGGCAGCACATCCGTGCGATAGCCCAGGTGGGCGATCTTCAGGGTGATCTGGAAATCCTGGATGCGGATCGCCGGGTCATAGCCCCCGGCACGGTCCAGCGCCTCGCGTCGATACATGGCCACGGGGGCGCCGATGGCGTGGGCGCGGGACAGCAGCTCGGCGAAGCTGTAGCTGCGCAGCGACTTGCCCTCCTCGGTCTTCAGCCGCCGCCCTTCGGAGTCGACGTAGACCACCCGCGCCCCGACGCAGCCCACCTGGGGATGCGCCTCGAGGTAGGCGGCCTGCAGCGACAGGCGGCCCGGCAGCATGACGTCATCGGAATCGGGCGTGGCGATGAACTCGCCGCGGGCATGGCTCAGGGCCGTGTTCAGCGCGGCGCTGACGCCCTGGTTGGCTTGCCGGTAGAACTGGAAGCCGTAGCGCTGGCGCAGGGCCTCGATCTTTTCGGCGCTGGCATCCTGGGAGCCGTCGTCGACGACGATCAGCTCGAAATTCGGATAATCCTGCTCGAGGATGCTCAGCAGGGCCTCCTCGATGTAGCGTTCGCGGTTGTAACAGGGAACCAGCACGGAGATCAGCGGCCTGGGCACGACCACCTCCGGCCCCGATGGCCGCCACGAAAGCTTCGGCGCATGAATGTTCAAATTCCCAGAGCCCGGCGTAATCGCTCCAGCCTGCCCGGTTGCGGACGTGGGCGCAAGGGTGGCGTCATCGCCTCGACGATGCGCGCCCCGATCTGGCTGAAACCGAAGCCTTCCTCGGCCAGCCGGCGGCCCTGCGCGGCGATGCGCGCGGCCAGGGCGGGGTCCTTGCGCAGCACCTGCAGCTTGCGGCGCAGCTCGGGGATGTCGCGGTAGAACACCACGTTGTGCATGTCCATCAGGCCCAGCGCGCGGTTCTCCTCCTCTCCCTGATCGTAGGCAAAAAGCACGCAGCCGCAGGCCATGGCCTCGAAGTTCTTGATCATGTACTCGCCCATGCCGACGTCCGCGCTGACGAAGAAGCGGATGCGGTTGAGCGTGTTCAGGTAGTCCTCGCCGGAGTTGGTCTTGGTGACCAGCAGCTTCTCCACCTTGCCCAGCTCGTCCAGCAGCGCCTTGCGCCCGCTGTAGGCGACGCTGCCGGTGCTGCCGACGAAGGCCAGTTCGATGTCGCGCTCGCGGCCCAGGTCGTGGAGCAGGTCCTGGTCGTAGCCCTTGGGCACGAAGACGGCGTCGAAGCCTTCCTCGCGCAGGCGCCGGGCGACCACCGCGCCGGAGCTGATCACCCGCGCCCAGGGCAGGCGCCGGTAGTGGGCGCTGAACTTGCCGGTGTACTTGCAGGGGATGTAGTTCTGGTAGGCATCGTGTTCGAGGATCACCAGGTTCGGCACGCTGGCGATGAAGGAAGCCTGGCGCATTTCCTTCTTGAAGCGCAGGAAGAACAGGATGCGGTCGTAGCGCGAGACGTCGACCTGCTCGCGGAAGTAGCGGCGCAGGTTGGCCTGCTCGTCGCTGCTCAGCCAGCGCAGGTCGCAGTCGCAGTGCTCGGCGATGCCGTCGTAGAGGCGGTCGAGAATGGCGCGTTGTTCTTTCTGGACCAGGAACAGGACTTTCAAGATTCACCCTTGGCGGCCGCGGCCGTCATTCGGAAACGCCACGCGTCAGCGCACGGACCATCGGCAGGCTCCAGAACTCCTGGCGCACGGCCTCGTCGGAGAAGCGCGTGTGCAGGCGCTCGTCCATCAGCCGGGCGCAGGCCTCGCGCTGCTGCCGGTCGAGCGCCGCCAGATGCCCCAGGCCCTGGGCCAGGGCCGCGTCGTCGCGCAGCGGGAAGAGGATGCCCAGGCCCTCGACGATTTCGCCGGCGCCGCCGCCGGCGGTGGAGATCAGCGGCACGCCGGCGGCCATGGCCTCCAGCAGGACCATGCCGAAGGGCTCGTGGTCGGAACTCAGGGCGAACACGTCGAAGGCCTTGAAGTAGCGCCGCGCGTCCGGCACCTGGCCGAGGAACAGCACGCGCTCGGCGATGCCCAGCTCGCGGGCCAGCGCCTTGAGGTCTTCCTCCAGGCGGCCCTTGCCGAGGATCGCCAGCAGCGCGTTCGGCGGCAGTTGCGGCAGGGCCGCGGCGAAACCGCGCAGCAGCGTGGCCTGGTCCTTGTCCGGGTGCAGGCGGCCGACGTTGCCGACCACCCAGGCGTTGTCCGCCAGGCGCAGGTGCTGGCGCGCCGGGTAGCGCTCCACCTGCTCGGCCTGCAGGGCGTCGACATCGACGCGGTTGTACAGCGTCTCGATGCGCTCCGCCGGCCAGGCCGGCAGGCACTGGCGCAGTTCGTCGCGCACGGCGTTGGACACCGCCAGCAGGCTCAGGCGCTTGGCGAACAGCTTGGCGAACAGCTTGCGGCCGAGCCGGCGGTAGTCGCCGAAGCCGTGGTGCACGCCGATCACCGGCAGGCGCGTGGCCAGCATGGCCACCCAGGTGGGCTTGAAGCGGTGGGCGATGCAGAAGCGGAAGTCCCGCGAGCGGGCGATCTCGCGCAGGTCGCGGATGGCGCGCAGCTTGAGGCCGCGCACGTCCTTCGAGCTGTAGTCGAGGAACAGCACCTCGTCGCTGGCGCAGCCGGCGGCCACCTCGGCATCGGGCGCGCCGGTGAGGAACACCGTGGTCACCCGGTAGCCGGTGCCGGCGAACAGGCTGGCGTACTGACGGGCACAGTCCAGGAAGGGCCCGTCATAGCCGTGGCAGAACTGCAGGACCCGCGGTTCAGCCGAGCGAGTCATAGGCCGCCGCGCCTTCCTTGACCACCAGGATGTCCTGCATGATCAGGTATTGCAGGTCCGAACCGTAGAACATGTTCAGCGCGTCGGTCGGCGAGCAGATCATCGGCTCGCCGCGGCGGTTCAGCGAAGTGTTCAGCGCCACGCCGTTGCCGGTGAGCTTCTCCAGCTCCTTCATCAGGTCGTAGTAGCGCGGGTTGAACTCGCGCTTGAGCACCTGGGCACGGGAGGTGCCGTCCTCGTGGACGACTTCCGGCACGCGGGTCTTCCACTCTTCGTTGACCTCGAAGGTGAAGGTCATGAACGGCGCCGGGTGGTCGATCTTGAACATCTGCGGGCCGACGGTATCCAGCATCGACGGGCAGAAGGGCCGCCAGCGCTCGCGGAACTTGATCTGCGCGTTGATGCGGTCGGCCACGCCCGGCACGCTCGGGCAGCCGAGGATGGAGCGGCCGCCGAGGGCGCGCGGACCGAATTCCATGCGGCCCTGGAACCAGGCCACCGGGTTGCCGTCGGCCAGCACCTTGCCGATCAGCTCGGGCACGTTGTCGATCTTGCGCCAGGCCGGCTTGGACGCGTGGCGGGCGCAGGCGGCGATGACGTCTTCGTTGCTGTATTCCGGGCCGAGGTAGACGTGTTCCATCTTCTCCACCGGCACGCCGCGCTCCCAGGAAACGTAGGCGGCGGCGCCGACCGCGGTGCCGGCATCGCTGGAGGCGGGCTGCACGTACAGCTCCTTCACTTCCGGACGCGAGATGATCTTCTGGTTCAGCTTGACGTTCAGCGCGCAGCCGCCGGCGAAGGCGATCTTGCCGGTTTCGCGGAGGATGTCGCCCAGGTAGTAGTCCATCATCTCCAGCGCCAGCTTCTCGAACAGCGCCTGGATGCTGGCGGCGTAGTGGATGTACGGGTCGTCGGCGATGTCGCCTTCGCGTTTCGGGCCCAGCCACTCGATCAGCTTGGGCGAGAAGTAGTAGCCCTTGCCCTTTTCCTTGTAGCGGCGGAAGCCGATGACGTTGGCGTACTCGGTGTTGATGACCAGCTCGCCGTTCTCGAACTTGGCCAGGCGCGAGAAATCGTACTTGCTGGCGTCGCCGTAGGGCGCCATGCCCATGACCTTGAACTCGCCGTCGAGCATGTCGAAGCCGAGGTACTCGGTGATCGCGCCGTACAGGCCGCCGAGGGAATCCGGGTCGTAGAACTCCTTGATCTTGTGGATCTTGCCGTTCTCGCCGTAGCCGAAGAAGGTGGTGGCGTACTCGCCCTTGCCGTCGATCCCGAGGATCGCGGTCTTCTCCTTGAAGCCGGAGCAGTGGTAGGCGCTGGAGGCGTGGGCCAGGTGGTGCTCGACCGGCTGGATCCTGACCTTCTTCAGGTCGAAGCCCAGTTGCTGCAGGCACCACTGGATGCGCTTGTAGTAGCGCTTGTAGCGGCGGTTGCCGAGCAGGATGGCGTCCAGCGCGCGGTCCGGGGCATAGGCGTAGCGCTTGGCGTAGTGCCAGCGGGCCTTGCCGAACAGGCTGATGGGGGCGAAGGGAATGGCCACCACGTCGACGTCGGCGGGCTTGATGCCGGCCTGCTCCAGGCAGAACTTGGCCGACTCGTAGGGCATGCGGTTCTTCGCGTGCTTGTCGCGGACGAAGCGCTCTTCTTCGACCGCCGCGACCAGCTTGCCGTCGATGTACAGGGCGGCGGAAGGGTCATGGCTTACGGCGCCGGACAGGCCGAGGATGGTCAATGACACGGGTAAGAGCCTCTTTGAAAGCAGCTGGAAGCTTGAAGCCGGAAGCTTGAAGCAACAGCGGTGTTCGTCATAGCCCCTGGGGGCTTTCGTCTTCCAGCATCAAGCCTCGGGCTTGAAACCGGGATAAATTCTCTTAGAAGCAGCTCGAAGCCGGAAGTTTGAAGCTGGAAGCCAAAAACAACCTACCCGCCTCCGGGCTCCTGTCTTTCAGCCTCCAGCCTTCAGCCTTCAGCCTTCAGCCGCCTTTAGGTATTCGTTCATCCAGCAACCGGTGCAACGCGCTGCCCTGCGGCCAGTTGCGCAGGAAACGTGCGCGGTCGCGGGCATAGGCGCGCTCGAAACCCGCCTGGCCGTGGTGCTTGTGCATGGCATCGAGGTCGATCAGCGCCCAGCGCCCCGCATCGCCCTCCCCCTGCCAGAACAGGTTGTGGCCCTTGAGGTCGCCGTGGCTGATGCGCTCACGCCGCAGCGCCGCGAACAGGCTGTCCAGGGCCTTGAGTTCGGCCTCCGGCGGCATGCCGGCCCCGTCCGGATCGTCCAGATGGGGTTTGAAACGGGCAATTATATCCTGCCCGGCCAGGTAATCGGTAATCAGGAAGGCCGGCCCGCGCAGCCACAGCCAGCGCCGTTCCAGCACCGCCAGGGGTTTCGCGGTGGCGATGCCGAGGGCTTCCAGGCGGTTGCCCTCGCGCCAGGAGGCCCAGGCGCGGCTGGGGCGCCAGAAGCGCTTGAGCCAGTGCAGCAGGTTCTTGATGTTGTAACGCTTCACTACCAGCGGGCGGCCATCCAGCTCCACTTTCGCCACGGTAGCGGCACCGCCGGTCTTGTAGACATGCCCCCGGTCAATGAAAGCGTCCGGCTCGGCCAGCAGCGGCGCCAGGCCAGCTTCCTCCTCGCGGCGCACCGCGCGCAGGCCGAAGGCGCCGCGGCGCACGCTGAACAGGCTGCAGTCGCGGCCGATCTTCTTCAGCAGGTCGGCGACGCGCCAGCGGCGCACCCGGGCGATCTCCTTCTGCAGGGCCTCCAGCGGCAGGGCATGCTCGCCGTTGACCAGCAGGTAGTGCACCAGCAGTTCTTCGAGGAAGGGGTCGAGGCTGGCCGGCAACTGGGCGAAGAACACCCCGAGGTTTTCCAGCACGTGCTTGCGCGACAGCGGCTGGCCGGGCGTTTCGGCGCGGATACCGGCGCCGTCGATCAGGTACAGGCGGCCGTCGTGGCGCAGCAGGTTGTCCAGGTGCAGGTCTTCCTGCCAGAGGCCCTTGGCGTGCAGTTCGGCGATGGCCGCCAGGGCCTCGCCGAGCACCGCCTGCTGGGCGTCGGACAGCGCCGGCTCGGCTTCCACCGCGCGCCAGGCGTCGCCCAGGCTGTGAGCATCGTCGAGGAATTCGAAGAGCAGCCAGCCGCCCTCGCCTTCGCGCAGGCCGTCGGCCAGCAGCAGCGGCGTGGTCAGGCCCTGTTCGGCGAGCAGGCGCACGCCGGCCAGCTCGCGCTGGAAGTGCCGCGCGGCCTTGCCGCCGACCAGCAGCTTGGCCAGCACCTGGCGCCCGCGCCAGTTGCCTGCGCCGACGTAGCGCCGGCCCGGCAGCACGCGCAGCAGGCTGTCCAGGCGCAGTTCGGCGGGGCCGGCGCCATCGGCCAGTTCCAGTCGCAGCGGCAGCGTCGGCTGGCGCCCGGCGTTTCGCATCTCGCCCAGCCTCACCCGCGTTTCTCCTTCTTGCGCCGGCGCGCGCCCAGGCGCTTGTACCAGTGGTCCACCTCGGCGCCGCTGGCCGCGCTGCCCAGGTAGGCGGCGAGCAGCTGGCGCACGTCCACCTCGCTCCAGTCCGGCGCGCGGCGCAGCAGCGGTTCCAGGTCCTTGACGCGGTCGCGCAGGCCGAACCACAGCGGGCGGGTCTTCTCCAGGTCGATCAGGCAGGCCTGGAAGCCGTCCTCGGCTTCCCGCAGGAAGATGTGCTTGGGATAGAAGCAGCCGTGCATCTGCCCGGCCTCGTGCAGGCGCCGGGCGAGCATGCCGCAGGCGTGCAGGATGGCCTGGCGGCGCTCCGCCGGCAGGCCGGGCCAGTCCTTCAGCCAGGCGTCCAGGTCGCGCCAGCCGTCCAGCGCGCGGGTCACCAGCATGGCGCGGCGCTCGCCGCCCTCGCGGCGTTCGCCGAAGAAGGCCGCCTGCAACGCCGGGATGCCCAGTTGCTGGTAGCGCTGGATGTTGCGGAACTCGCGGGCGAAGGTCGGCTCGCCGCCCGGGCGCAGCAGGCTGCGCGTGAGGTGGTTGCTCTGCCGCTTGAGGTAGTAGGTGCCGCCTTCCAGCTCCAGGCGGAACACGCAGCTCATGCCGCCGCGCTCGGTGTTGGGCTCGTCCACCGCCTCCAGCGGCAGCGTCCAGAGCGCGTCGAAGTCGGCCAGGCCCTGGCTGTGCAGGCGCTCGCGGTCGTCGTCGGCGATGAAGTCGTTCACTCGCGTCCCTCGTAGAAATGGGCGATGCGCCGCACGCGGACCTTGTCCGAGGCGTTCAGCCGCTCGCGCCGGCGGTACTGCAGGTAGAAGCGCAGGCGCTGGGTGGCGGAGAGGTGGTACTTGGCCACCTTGTCCAGGGTCGCCAGGTCCTTGGTCACGCGGTGGCGCAGCATGAAACTGACCCAGTAGTTGCCGATCGGGCAGTCGATGAAATACACGGTGCCGGCGGCGTCGACCAGGATGTTGCGCCACTTCAGGTCGTTGTGGGTGAAGTGGTGGTCATGCATCAGCCGGGTATGAGCGGCCAGCTGCCGGCTGACGTGGTCGACCCAGGCGCGGTCGCGCAGGCGCGGGTCGTCGCGCCGGGCCAGCGCGGCCAGGTCCTCGGTGCCCGGCACCTCGCGGGTGACCATGGCGCCGCGGACGAAGGCGCCGTGCTTGCGCTCCAGGCCCCAGGCCACCACTTCGGCGGTGGGGATGCCCCACTTGGCGAACTGCTTGAGGTTCTGCCACTCGGCCTTGATCCGCGGCCGCGCGAGATAGCGGTGGTAACCCTTGCCGGCGCTGTTGTAGCGCTTGACGTAGTAGCGCACGCCGTCGCGCTCGATGCGGATCACTTCGGACTTGGGGTCCTTGGTCAGGCGCTCGCCCTGCAGGGCGAATACCGCGTCCAGGCTGCCGAAGTCGGCGGACAGGTGGCGGTAGGCGGGTTCCAGGGTCCAGCCCGACATCAGAGCAGGTCTCCGTAGCGCTGCTTGCGATCGTAGAGTTTGGCGGCCTTGCGCTCCATCCAGGCGAGCAGAGCGGCCTCCTCGCGGAGGATGTCGCGCAGGGGCTTGCGGAAGTAACCGCGCAGGAAGCGTAGCTTGTCGCGTTGCGTCAGGCCGATGTCCAGCGCCGAGAAGTACAGCGCGGCCAGGTCCTTGTCGCGCCAGCGCCGCGGCGTGGCGGCGCGGGTCTGGGCGCGGTGCAGGTCGATCACCGACAGGCGCAGGTCGTCGGGCGTCGGCGGGCGATCGGTGTGCAGCAGGAAGTGGCAGATGTAGCAGTCGCGATGGTTCACCCCGGCGCGGTGCATGGTGCCGACCATCTTCGCCACTTCGTCGATCAGCGCGCGCTTGAAGCGCGGCGCCGGCGGCTCGCGCAGCCAGTTCAGCGACAGCTGTTCGAGGTCGATGGTGGGCGCCAGCTCCTCGGTGACGATGAAGGAATGCTGGCGCGCCGGGTCGCTGCCGCGCTCGCCATAGGCCACCGCGGTCATGGTCGCCACGCCGGCCTGGTGCAGGCGCTCCAGGGCGCGCTGCTCCTGGCCGGCGCCGAGCACCGGGAGCTTGGCGCTGAGCAGGTTCTTGAAGATCTCGCCCCAGCCGATGCCGCGGTGGATCTTGACGAAGTAGCCGCGGCCGTCGACCTCGGTGCGCAGGGTGCGGCGGCCTTCCAGCTCGCGGTAGACCTTGCCCTGCAGGCGCTCGACCTCGACGAAGGGGTCCTTGCCGGCCCACAGGCTCCTGAACGGCTCGCGCAACTCAAGCTTCATGGGCGCCCGCCTTTCGTAGGAGCGAGCTTGCTCGCGAATCGACCTGGCACAAAAGCGTTCGCGAGCAAGCTCGCTCCTACAGGGAGGCCGATGAGTCTGGGGAGGCCGGGGAGGGGGGTGTTCATGGGCGCTCCTGCAGGATCACGTCCGCGGCGTGCTGCGGCATGGAGTACAGGTCCGCCGTGTCGGCGAAGGCCAGGCCGTTGCGCGACCAGGCTGCGCGCGCCGCGTCGTCCCGGAGCATCTCCGCCAGCATGCGGTTGAAGGCGTCCTGCTCGAAGGGCGACGGCACCACGCGGCCGGCATCGGCCTCGGCGATGTAGTGGGCGTAGCCGCAGACGTCGGTGACCAGCACCGGCAGCCCGGCGACCACCGCCTCCAGCAGCACGGTGCCGGTGTTCTCGTTGTACGCCGGGTGGATCAGCAGGTCTGCGCCGAGCAGAAAGCGCGGGATGTCGCTGCGGCCCTTGAGGATCTGCACGTGGTCCGACAGGCCCAGGGCCTTGACCTGCAGCAGGAAGGGCTTGGGGTCGTCCTGGCCGATGGCGATCAGCCGGGTGCGCTTGCGCAGGTCCCGCGGCAGCGCCGCCAGGGCCTTGAGGCTGCGGTCCAGGCCCTTGGTCTTGAAGCCCGAGCCGATCTGCACCAGCAGCAGGTCGTCGTCGGCCAGCTTGAATTCGCGGCGGAAGTCGGCGCGGATTTCCGCGGCGTTGGCCGGCGCGCGGCGGTCCAGGGCGATGCCCGGGGGCAGCAGGTGGAAGCGCTCGATCGGGGTGCGGTAGTGCTTGATGAACAGCGGCTGCTGCACCTCGGAGATCATCAGCACCTCGGTCTTCGACTCGGGGGCGAACACCGCCCGCTCGTAGTCGGCGAAGTGCTTGTAGCGGCCCCAGCGGCGGTAGATGGGGTTGCGCAGGGTCTGCGCCTTGTCTTCGAAGCAGCCGTCGGCGGCGTAGTAGACGTCGAGGCCCGGCATCTTGTTGAAGCCGATCACCCGGCCCGCCGGACGCCTGGCCAGATCGGCTTCGACCCAGGCAGTGAAACGCTCGTTACGGGTGTGATTGAAGATCGCCTTGACCGGCGCGATCAGCACCTCGAAGCCCTCGGGCACCTCGCCTTCCCAGATCATCGCGTAGACCCGAATGGCATGGCCACGTCGCTGACATTCCAGCGCGATGCGCATGAAGTCGCGCTGCAGACCACCGAAGGGAAAATATTTGTACAAAATGAAGGCCAGCTGCATCAGGGTGTCTCCGACGACCGCAACAGGGCCTTGAGTTCGCTGGCGACGCGTTCGGGTGGCAGGTCGTCGAAGCAGGGTTTGTGGCGATTACCCTGGCCGGCGTTCGGGCCAGTGGCGCACAGGTGCACCTGCGAGCGGCCATAGGCGCCAACGCGGCCAGGTAAAGTGGGGCCGTAAAGCGAAATACTCGGAACGTCCAGCGCCGCGGCCAAATGCCCAAGCCCGGTATCGACGGCGACGCAGGCACGCGCACCGGCAACCACCTTGGCGATCCCACCGAGATTCAGTCGGGGCAATACCGATACGCTGTCCAGTCCCTGCGCGATGCGCTCGGCACGTGCCTTCTCGTCGGCATTGCCCCACGGCAGGCGGATCGCCCAGCCGAACTCGCTCATACACTCGGCCAATTCGCGCCAATAGGGCTCTGGCCAATGCTTGCTCGGCCAGGTGGTGCCGTGCAGAAACAGGAGATAGGGCTGTTCGCCTGGCGTGGCCAGCTGACTGCGATCCAGCCCGTAGTCAGCAATCATGTCGGGGATCGGATAGCCGAGCGCCTGGGCAAACAACTGCCGCACTCGCTCAAGCGCATGCTGGTCCCGGGGCACGGCATGGCATCGATCATAGAAACGCGACGCCAGCGGTTCGCGTATTGAATCACGATCAAACCCTGCAACCGGCGCCTTCACGTAACGGGTCAGCCAGGCGCTTTTGAGCAGCCCTTGCGCATCGATCACCAGGTCGTAACGGGTCTCGCGCAGGCGCGCCTTGAAGCGCCGCCACTCACCGGAACGAAGGGTTTGCAGGGGATGATTGCGCCAACGGCGGATGGCCACGGGAATCACCTGAGCCACGGCCGGATGCCAGGCCGGAATCTCGGCGAAGCCCTCCTCCACCACCCAGTCGAACTGAATGCCGGGGATGGCGCGCTGCGCATCGGTCAACGCCGGAAGCGTATGGATCACGTCACCCAGCGAAGAGGTCTTGACCAGCAGCACCCTCACTCAACGCACCTCGATCGGCTGTGGCACCAGGCGATCCAGCGCGTCGATCACCGCGCGCGGTGTCAGCTCACGCAGGCAGTTGTTATGGCCGAAACGACAGGTGCGCTCGAAGCACGGACTGCAATCGAGGCCCAGACGCACGATTTCGACCTGATCGGACAACGGCGGAGTGAATGCTGGCGAAGTCGAGCCATAGACCGACACCAGCGGGCGGCCGAGCGCGGCAGCGACGTGCATCAGCCCGGAGTCGTTGGAGACCACGGCTTCGGCGCATGAAAGCAGATCGATGGCCTCGGCCAGGCTGGTTTGGCCGGCGAGATTGCGCGCCTCTTCGCGCAAGCCGGGGATCAATCGTTGGCGAATATCCTCACCCACGGCATGATCGTTCTTCGAGCCGAACAGCCAGACCTGCCAGCCCTCGCGGATTTTCGCTTCGGCCACCCGGGCGAAGTGCTCGGTCGGCCAACGCTTGGATTCACCGAACTCGGCGCCCGGACACAGCGCCAGCACGGGCCGATCCATGCTCAGGTCGAAACGCACCAGCGCCGCGCCGCGACGCTCGGTGTCGATGCGCAGTGACGGTTGCGGATAGGGCTTGGGCAGCTCGGCGCCGGGTTCGAAGGCCAGCGCCATGAAGCGCTCGATCATCAGCGGATAGCGTTGCTTGTCCAGCTTGCGCATGTCGTTGAGCAGGCCGAAACGCATCTCGCCACGCCAGCCGGTACGCCTGGGAATCCCGGCAAAGAACGGGACCAAGGCGGACTTCAGCGAGTTGGGCAGCAGGATCGCCTGCTCATATTGTCCACGCAGCCCCCGGGCGATGTTGCGCCGGGTCGCCATGTCGAGCACGCCGTGGCCCACCGGAAAGCTCAGCGCCTGACGTACTTCTGGCATCCGCTCGAGGATCGGTCGGCTCCACTCGGGTGCCAGTACGTCGATCTGGCAATCCGGATGGCGCTGTTTCAGGCAGACAAACAGCGTCTGCGCCATCACCATGTCGCCGACCCAGCTGGGACCCACAATCAGAATATTCATAACAAAAGCCGCCGGAGGCTGGAGGGCTGAAGGCTAAACGAAGAAGCACTTCGTCCAGCCTTCAGCCTAGAGCCTTTAGCCCACAAGCGTCCGCCATTCGGCATGAGCAGCGGTCTTGCCGGAGACCAGATCGAAGTAGGCCTTCTGCAACTTTTCGGTCACTGGGCCACGACGACCGATGCCGATGGCGCGCCCATCCACTTCACGGATCGGCGTGACTTCGGCGGCGGTGCCGGTGAAGAAGGCTTCGTCGGCAATGTAAACCTCGTCACGGGTGATGCGCTTTTCCACCACCTTGATGCCCAGCTCGTCGGCCAGGGTCAGCACGGTGCCACGGGTGATGCCATTGAGGCAGGCGGTGACTTCCGGGGTGTAGATGACGCCATCCCTGATGATGAAGATGTTCTCGCCGGAGCCTTCGGCGACATAGCCTTCCGGGTCCAGCATCAGCGCTTCGTCGGCGCCGCTGGAAATGGCTTCCTGCAGGGCCAGCATCGAGTTGATGTAGGCACCGTTGGACTTGGCGCGGGTCATGCTGATGTTGACGTGATGGCGGGTAAAGGAGCTGGTGCGCACCTTGATGCCCCTCTCCAGCGCTTCGTCGCCCATGTAGGCGCCCCAGTGCCAGGCAGCGACGATCACGTGCACCTTCAGGCCGCTGGCGCGCAGACCCATGCCTTCGGATCCGTAGAACACCATCGGGCGGATATAGGCGCTTTCCAGATTGTTCTCGCGAACCGAGGCGCGGGTGGCCTCGTTGATTTCCTCTTTCGAGAACGGCATCTTCATATTCATGATGTGCGCCGAATCGAACAGGCGATCAGTGTGCGCCTGCAGGCGGAAGATAGCGGTGCCGTCCGGTGTGCTGTAGGCACGCACGCCTTCGAACACGCCCATACCGTAATGCAGGGTGTGAGTCAGCACATGGGTGGTCGCGTCGCGCCACTGCACCATCTCACCGTCATACCAGATCACGCCATCACGATCGGCCATCGACATTGTTGCCACCTCGGAATTCGAAATATGAAAATAGTGTTTTGCAGACGAGATCAGCTGAGCCCCAGCTCGCGCCAGATGCGCATCACCGCGCGACGCTCGTCATGAAAGTGGTCTCCGCTCACAACGCCAGGCAGGTTCTGCAGTGATTGCCGGTGGGCTGCGGCGCGGTAGGCCTTGTAGGCGTCCTGCAGCAGCCGGACCTCATCGCCGGTCATCAACCCGGCCTGCTCCAACCCATCGAGAATGCGGATATTGTCGGTATGGCGCAGCAGTTCGGGATGCTGGTGCGACCACGCCAAAGCTGCGTATTGCACCATAAATTCGATATCCACGATACCACCGGCGTCCTGCTTGAGATTGAACTGCCCCTCCGCCAAAAAGGCTTTGTCAGCCGTGCCGGCCTGAGTGGCGCGAGTCCCGAGGTTGTTGCGCATCTTGGTGCGCATCTCGCTGACCTCGCCGCGCAGCTGTTCGAGATCGCGCGGGCGCCCGAGCACCGAAGCACGGACCTTCGCGAAATCCGTTGCCAGCTGCGGGCAGCCGACCAACACTCGGGCCCGCACCAACGCCTGATGCTCCCAGGTCCAGGCCTCCTCGCTCTGGTAGCGACTAAAGGCATTCAGCGAGCTGACAAGCAAGCCGGATACGCCTGACGGACGAAGGCGCATGTCGACCTCGTAAAGCTGGCCTGAAGTCGTCTGGGTGGTCAGCAGATGAATGATGCGCTGGCCCAGGCGGGTGAAAAACTGGGCGCCATCGATGGGCTTGGCACCGTCGGTTTCGGCATTGGGATCGCCGTCGTGGATGAACACCAGATCCAGATCGGAACCGTGGCCAAGCTCGATGCCGCCAACCTTGCCGTAACCGACAATCACGAACGCCGGATCGCACAACGAACCGTCCGCACGCCGCGGCTGGCCATGACGGGCCACCGTGTGACGCCACGCCAGGGCCAGCACCTGTTCGAGAATGGCCTCGGCCAGCCAGGTCAGGTAATCGCTGACCTTCATCAGCGGCAAGGTGCCGGCGATCTCGGAAGCCGCCACCCGCAGTCGGTGCGCCAGCTTGAAGTGGCGCAGGGCTTCCATCTGCTGCTCGAGGTCGTCCTCGGGAATCCGCGCCAGCCGCTCGTGCAGCTCGGCAGCGAGTTCCGGCGCCAACGGCGGGTTGAACAGCCGCCCGGCGTTGAGCAGCTCGTCGAGCAACAACGGAAAGCGCGCGATCTGCTCGGCGATCCACGGACTGCCGGCACAAAGCTCGAGCAGACGCTGCAGGGCGCCGGGGTTTTCGGTCAGCAGCACCAGATAGGCCGAGCGCCGGGCAACCGCCTCGACCAGCGGCAGCACACGCTCCAGCACCAGATCCGGATCATCCTGCTCAACCGCCTGCGCCAACAACCTGGGGATGAAGGCATCGAGACGCTCGCGGCCGAGGCGCTGCATGGTCCGCACCTGACTGCCGCTACGCAAAGCCGCGAGTCGCTGGCAGGCGGCCTGGGCGTCGCGAAAACCCGCATCGCTCAACTGACGGCAGGCAAATTCCTCGTCCCAATCCTGCTCCCACAAGGGCAGCCACTCGCCGCCCACCAACGACTCGCCTTCGACGTGTTGGTCGTCGTCGGGATCGGCAATCACCTGACGGAAATGCCAATCCACCCGACCGCGCCAATGCAGAAGCTGCTGATGGAAGGTTTGCCAATCGCGGAAGCCCATGATCAAGGCGACGCGATCACAGTCGGTCTGATTGTCCGGCAGCATCTGTGTTTGGCGATCATCGATGGCCTGCAGCGCATGCTCGGTGTAACGCAGGAACTCATAGGCTTCGCGCAATTCATCGACCGCAGCGGGCGGCAGATAGCCCTGCCCGGCCAGGGTTGTCAACACCTTGAGCAAGGGCCGCTGCTGCAGGCTCAGGTCGCGTCCCCCGTGGATGAGCTGGAAGGCCTGAGCGATGAATTCCACCTCGCGAATGCCACCCGAGCCCAGCTTGATGTTGGCGGCCACGCCCTTGCGCCGCACTTCCTGCTGGATCAGCTGTTTCATGTTGCGCAGTGCATCGATGGCCGAGAAATCCAGATAGCGGCGATAGACGAACGGTCGCAGCATGTCGAGCAGTTCCTTGCCCGCCTCCTGGTCGCCGGCAACCACGCGCGCCTTGATCATGGCGTAGCGCTCCCAATCGCGGCCCTGATCCTGATAGTACTGTTCCAGCGCATTGAAGCTCAGCACCAGCGAACCGGACGAGCCGTAGGGCCGCAAACGCATGTCCACGCGAAACACGAAGCCATCCAGGGTCGGCGCATCCAGGGCCCTGATCAGCCGCTGACCGAGGCGCATGAAGAATTCCTGGTTATCCAGCGAACGCTTGGTGCCGACGGTTTCGCCGCCTTCCGGATAACCGAAGATCAGATCGATATCGGAAGACAGGTTGAGCTCGCGCGCGCCCAGCTTGCCCATGCCAAGGATGACCAGCTGCTGCGCTTCGCCGCTGCGCCGACCGGTCGGCACCCCGAACTGCGCGCAATGGCGCTCATACAGCCATTGATAGGCGAGATCGATACAGGCATCAGCCATGTCGGACAAATCGCCGCAGGTCTCGGCGAGATCAGCCTGACGAGTCAGGTCGCGCCAGATGATGCGTACCTGTTGGCGGTTGCGGAACCGGCGTAGCCGATGGACCAGACCCTCTTCATCCGGGCAGTCGCTGAGCAGCTCTGCCAGCGCTGTGCGCATTTCGCCCGCCTTCAGCGAGCGCTCCAGTAACCCGCTCTCCGCCAACTGAAGCAGCCATTCGGGATCTCGGCTAACCTGTTCGCTGACGTAATCGCTGGCGGCGCAAACTCGACCGAAAGCCTCACGGCGCGTTGCCGGCCATGCCAAGAAGCGCTGTTCAGCCTGCACCGATGAGTCGCGCAGGGCGCCGAGGAACGTCTCCTCGGCACGGGTGACCAAAGATTCAAGCGACATCGGCAGTGCAGCCAGCGGTGGCAGACTCATGAATGTTTCCTTAGCGCAACAAGTGGCGAGAGGGAGAGCGAAAACGTCCGCAGCAGAGGCCCTGCCGCCGGTGCCAGCCAGCTCCACCGGCTCGCCGCGATGTAGTTTTTACTACGAAAGGATGCGACAAGGGCTGAATCAGCCGCGGTTTTGTAGTAAAACTACAGAGCCCGGCTCTACCCCCGGCATCCAAGAACATATACGCGCCGGCCCACAAAGCCGGCCGCGAAGCAGGCAACCGATTCTGGAAGCCTTTCCGCCCTGGAGCAAGCCATGCAAGATCTCGATCCCGTCGAAACCCAGGAATGGCTGGACGCCCTCGAGTCAGTTCTCGACCACGAAGGCGAAGACCGCGCCCATTATTTAATGACCCGGCTGGGGGAGCTGGCCACCCGTAGCGGCACACCGCTGCCCTACGGCATCACCACGCCGTACCGCAACACCATCCCCGTTACCCGTGAAGCCAAGATGCCCGGCGACCTGTTCATGGAGCGCCGCATCCGCTCCCTGGTCCGCTGGAACGCGCTGGCCATGGTGATGCGCGCCAACATGAAGGACCCGGACCTGGGCGGCCACATTTCCACCTTCGCTTCCAGTGCGACGCTCTACGACATCGGCTTCAACTACTTTTTCCAGGCGCCGACCGAAGAGCATGGCGGCGACCTGATCTACTACCAGGGCCACGCCTCTCCCGGCATTTACGCCCGCGCATTCCTCGAAGGCCGCCTGAGCGAAGAGCAGATGCTCAACTTCCGCCAGGAAGTGGATGGACAGGGTCTGTCGAGCTACCCGCACCCGCATTTGATGCCGGACTTCTGGCAGTTCCCGACCGTGTCCATGGGCCTCGGCCCGATCACCGCGATCTACCAGGCACGCTTCATGAAGTACCTGGAAAACCGTGGCTTCATCCCGAAAGGCAAGCAGCGCGTCTGGTGCTTCATCGGCGACGGCGAGTGCGACGAGCCGGAAAGCCTCGGCGCGATTTCCCTGGCCGGCCGTGAGAATCTCGACAACCTGGTGTTCGTCATCAACTGCAACCTGCAGCGCCTGGACGGCCCGGTGCGTGGCAACGGCAAGATCATCCAGGAACTCGAAGGCGTGTTCAAAGGCGCCAACTGGAACGTCAACAAGGTCGTCTGGGGCCGCCTGTGGGATCCGCTGTTCGCGATCGACGAAGACGGTCGCATGCAGCGCCGCATGGACGAAGCCATCGACGGTGAATACCAGAACTACAAGGCCAGAGACGGCGCCTACGTGCGCAAGCACTTCTTCGGCGCCGATCCCGAGCTGCTCAAGCGTGTCGAGAGCATGTCCGACGAAGAGGTCTGGAAGCTCAACCGCGGCGGCCACGATCCCTACAAGGTCTATGCGGCCTACCACCAGGCCGTGCACCACAAGGGCCAGCCGACCGTCATCCTGGCGCATACGATCAAGGGCTACGGCACGGGTGCCGGTGAGGCGAAGAACATCGCCCACAACACCAAGAAAGTCGATATCGACAGCCTGAAGAAATTCCGCGATCGCTTCGACATCCCGGTCAACGACTCGCAGCTCGGAGAGTTGCCGTTCTACCGCCCGGCCGAAGACAGTGCGGAGATGAGATACCTGCGCAAGTGCCGCGAAAAGCTCGGCGGTCACCTGCCGCAGCGTCGGCCGAAGAGCTTCAGCATTCCGACACCGCCGCTGGACACGCTCAAGGCGGTGCTGGACGGTTCCGGCGATCGCGAAATCTCCACCACCATGGCCTTCGGCCGCATCCTTTCACAGCTGGTCAAGGACAAGGATCTCGGCAAGCGTATCGTGCCGATCCTCGCCGACGAGGCGCGCACCTTCGGCATGGAAGGCATGTTCCGCCAGCTGGGCATCTACTCGCCGGTGGGGCAGCTGTACGAGCCGGTCGACCGCGACCAGGTGATGTACTACCGCGAAGAGAAAGACGGCCAGATCCTCCAGGAAGGCCTCAACGAAGCCGGCGCGTTCTCCTCGTTCATCGCTGCCGGTACTGCCTACAGCAACTACAACCAGCCGATGCTGCCGGTGTACATCTTCTATTCCATGTTCGGCTTCCAGCGGATCGGCGACCTGGCCTGGGCAGCTGGCGACGCCCAGACCCGCGGCTTCCTGCTGGGCGGCACTTCCGGGCGCACCACGCTGAACGGCGAAGGCCTGCAGCACGAGGACGGCCACAGCCACATCCTCGCCAGCACCATCCCCAACTGCCGCAGCTACGATCCCACCTACGGCTACGAGCTGGCGGTGATCATGCACCACGGCATGCACGAGATGATGGAGCTGCAAAAGAGCGTCTACTACTACATCACGGTGATGAACGAGAACTACCAGCAGCCGGCCATGCCGCAGGGTGTCGAGGACGGCATCATCAAGGGCATGTACCTGCTCGAAGAAGCCAAGGGCGACTTCAAGCATCGCGTACAGCTGCTGGGCTCGGGCGCCATCCTGCGTGAAGTGCGCGCCGCGGTGGACATCCTCGCCAAGATGGGCGTGGCTGCCGATGTCTGGAGCGTGACCAGCTTCAACGAGCTGCGCCGCGATGGCTTGGCCGTGGATCACTGGAACCGTCTGCATCCGACCGAAGAGCCCCGCAAGACCCATGTGCAGCAGTGCCTGGAAGGTCGCGACGGTCCGGTGATCGCCTCGACCGACTACATGAAGCTGTTCGCCGATCAGATTCGTCAGTGGGTCCCCTCCCGCGAGTATCAGGTGCTGGGTACCGACGGCTTCGGCCGCAGCGACTCACGCGCCAAGTTGCGCGACTTCTTCGAAGTCGATCGTCGCTGGGTCGCCGTGGCCGCACTGCAGGCACTCGCCGATCGCGGCGCCATCGAACGCACCGTGGTGGCCAATGCCATCACCGAGTTCGGTATCGACCCCGAGAAGCGCAATCCGCTGGATTGCTGATGCGTGCGCACAGGAGAACCTATTGTGAGTGAAACCATACGCGTACCCGACATCGGCAGCGGTGAGGGTGAAGTAATCGAATTGTTCGTCAAGGTCGGCGACCGTATCGAAGCCGACCAGAGCATCCTGACGCTCGAATCCGACAAGGCCAGCATGGAAATCCCCGCGCCCAAGGCGGGCGTGGTGAAGAGCCTGAAGGTCAAGCTGGGCGATACCCTGAAAGAAGGCGACGAGCTGCTGGAGCTTGAGAGCGAGCAAGAGCCGGACAGCGGGACACCGCCGCAAGACGCCGCCGAGCCGGCCGGCGCCGCGACCGGCGGCCCGGCAGATGAAGCCGAGGCGCCGACGCCCTCTGGCGACGACGATGCTTCGGCTTCGGTCGGCGAAGGCGAAGGCGAAGGCGAAGGCGAAGGCGAAGGCGAGACACAGGAGATCAAGGTTCCGGACATCGGATCGGACGGCAAGGCCAGCGTGATCGAAATCGCGGTCAAGGTCGGCGATACCATCGCCGCCGAGCAAGCGTTGATCACGCTCGAGTCGGACAAGGCCAGCATGGAGATTCCGTCTCCAGCCGCGGGCGTGGTCGAGAGCATTTCGGTCAAGGTAGGCGACGAAGTCGGCACCGGCGATCTGATCCTGGTTCTCAAAGGCGCAGCGCCCAGCAAGCCGGCAGCAAGCAAGGCGCCAGCTAGCCAGGCCGCGAGCGCTCCGAAGCAAAAGCCCAGCGAGCCGGCAGTTGCAGAACCTGCCGAAGCCGTCGGCGAATCCGTGGAAGAAGTACGCATCCCGGACATCGGCTCCAGCGGCAGCGCCAAGGTCATCGAAGTCATGGTCAAGGACGGCGACAGCGTCGAGGCGGATCAATCGCTGATCACGCTGGAATCCGACAAGGCCAGCATGGAGATTCCAGCGCCCAAGGCGGGTGTGGTGGAATCGCTGTCGATCAAGGTCGGTGACGATGCCAAGACCGGCGACCTGATCCTGACCTTGAGGGTGGCTGGCGCAGCTCCGGCGAAGAAGGCCGAGCCGAAGCCGCAGCCGCAGCAGGAAGCGGCCCCGCAGCAGCAGGCGGTCGCGCCGAACAAGCAGGGTGTACCGGAAGCCAAGGTAGCCTCGACGCCAGCCCCGAGCGTGAGCGGGCCGAGCAAGGCCGGCACCAAGGTCAAGGTGCACGCCGGTCCCGCAGTGCGCATGACCGCGCGGGAATTCGGTGTGGAATTGGCTGACGTCACCGGAACAGGACCCAAGGGCAGGATTCTCAAGGAAGACGTTCAGGCCTACGTCAAGAACATGCTGCACAAGACCAAGCAGGCCCCGGCCGAAGGCGCTACGGGTGGTGCGGGCATCCCGCCGATCCCGACCATCGATTTCAGCCGCTTTGGTGAAATTGAAGAAGTGCCCATGAGCCGCCTGATGCAGGTCGGCGCCGCCAACGTGCACCGCAGCTGGCTCAACGTGCCGCACGTGACCCAGTTCGAGTCGGCCGACATCACCGAGCTGGAAGCCTTCCGTGTTGCCCAGAAGGCGATCGCGGAAAAAGCCGGCGTCAAGCTGACCGTGCTGCCGTTGCTGCTCAAGGCGTGCGCACACCTGCTCAAGGAGTTGCCGGACTTCAACAGTTCGCTGGCCCCGAGCGGCAAGGCGCTGATCCGCAAGAAGTATGTGCACGTAGGCTTTGCCGTCGACACGCCGGAGGGCCTGATGGTCCCGGTGATACGCAACGTCGACCAGAAGAGCCTGCTGCAACTGGCCGGCGAGGCTGCGGAGCTGGCCGAGAAGGCCCGCACCAAGAAGCTATCGCCGGATGCCATGCAAGGTGCCTGCTTCACCATCTCCAGCCTCGGCCACATCGGCGGCACCGGCTTCACGCCAATCGTCAACGCGCCGGAAGTGGCGATTCTCGGCGTTTCCAAGGCGGCCATGCAGCCGGTTTGGGATGGCCAGGCCTTCCAGCCACGGCTGATGCTGCCGCTGTCGCTGTCCTATGACCACCGCGTCATCAACGGCGCCGCGGCCGCACGCTTCACCAAGCGTCTGTCCGAGCTGCTGGCGGACATCCGCACCATGCTGTTGTGATCGTTTGACACTGCACAGCCCTGCCCAGCGGCGGGGCTGTTCACGTCAGCCTCAAGCCTCAAGCCTCAAGCCTCAAGCCTCAAGCCTCAAGCCTCAAGCCTCAAGCCTCAAGCCTCAAGCCTCAAGCCTCAAGCTT
>NZ_JAMOIE010000045.1 GCF_024448935.1 Stutzerimonas stutzeri | reverse complement strand
CCCTGGTGCAGGCAGGGATCGCTGGAGAAGAGACAACGCCAGGGGCGAAGGCTACATTGTCCGTTACGTGAACGACGCCGTGCTCTGCTTCCCATACCGCGACGATGCAGCACGTTTCCATCGGGAACTGGCGCAACGGCTGGAGCGATTCGGCCTCAAACTCCATCCCGACAAGACGCGTCTGCTGGAATTCGGCCGCTTCGCGCACAACAACCGCAAGGCCCGCGGCGCAGGGAAACCCGAGAGCTTCATGTTCCTGGGCTTCACTCACCTGTGCAGCCGACGACGGAGCGACGGAAGATTCACGGTCAAACGTGTCACCATCGCCAAACGACAACGAGTCAAGCTCAAGCAGTTGCGGAAATGGCTGTTCGACAACCGGGCAATCCCGGTTGCCGATCAAGGCAAATACCTCAACGCCGTTCTTCGAGGCGTCACCAACTATTTCGGCGTGCCGGGCAACTGGCGCGCCGTGGATGCCTTCAGGCTGGTGGCGCTGCAACTGCTGGCCTATCACGTCGTGCTGGTCAAGGGTACGGATCTGGACAAGCCCCGCAACCTGGCCAAGAGCGTGACGGTTGAGTGATGGGTGAGCTCGCTGCGCGCTTGTGAGGGGTGAGGGGGCTGCGGGAGCGACGGGCCGGCGCTCCGGCTTCAGTTCGCGAAGGGTGGGCCACAGAAGCCTGGGCAGCGCCGCTTGACGATTCCTGGTAATTAATATGATTAACATTGAATCGCCTTGCAGCAGAGGAAATCATGATGGCCACCACCTCCAAGACCCGTACCGTTACCGCCCACGTCCCTGTAGAACTGGCCGAGCGAGTCGATGAAATTGCCGATCGTCTGGAACGCTCCAGGAACTGGATCGTCAAGCAAGCCCTGGCTGCCTGGCTCGACCAGGAAGAGGAGCGCAGCCGCCTGACCCGTGAGGCTCTGGCCGATGTGGACGCCGGTCATGTCATTGACCATCAGGCCGTTCAGGCTTGGGCCGACAGTCTGAACACCGATACCCCGCTGCCGGTGCCACTCAGATGGAATTGAAGTGGACGAGCAAGGCCCTATCCGATCTGGCACGCCTTTACGAGTTCATTGCGCCAGTGAATCAGCCCGCAGCGGCACGAACGGTGCAGCAGCTCACGGCTGCCCCGACCACTCTGCTGACGAACCCGCGTCTCGGCGAGCAGTTGGAAGAGTTCAAGGCGCGTGACGTGCGGCGGTTGCTGGTCGGCCATTACGAGATGCGCTACGAGATAACGGATTCCACCATCTATCTACTACGCCTGTGGCATACCCGCGACGATCGCTAGGGCCTGTTGACGTTTCATGCACGGCCGCGCCGGAGCTCGTTTTTTGTGCGCAAACAAAAGGACACCCACTTTGTTGATGGGCAGGCAAGGCCATCTCGTTTCGGATATTTCGACTATTCGTTTGTTTCGGCTATACTGCCTCCCATGATGCTGTCTGAAGCTCCGAGGAGGCTGCCATGACCACAGGCTCTCCCACCCATTCGTTGCCGACGGCCGAAGAAGTTGCCATTGCCCGCGAGAGCGGCCGGGCGCTGTCCGCCTTCTTGCAGACCCGCGCGGAAACCCAGCAGATCGAGATCTTCGACGACAAGGGCGCGTCCCATCCGGTTCGCGTCCCGGTGTCGGCGCTGCGGCTGCTGGTAGATGTCCTGACCGAAATCGGTGAGGGCAACGCGGTCAGCATCATCCCGATCCACGCCGAGCTGACGACCCAGGACGCAGCGGACGTGCTCAACGTTTCGCGACCGTTCCTCGTGCAGTTGCTGGAGCGCGGCGAGATCCCGTTCCACAAGATCGGCACGCACCGTCGCGTCCGCTACCAGGACGTGATCGCGTACAAGGAGCGGATCGATGCTGAGCGCAGCAAGGCCCTCGATGCACTGGCCGAGCAAGCCCAGGCGCTCAAGATGGGATACGAATGAATGAGTTCGAACTTCACCGTCATCTACGACGCGTGCGTGCTCTACCCGGCACCGTTGCGCGACCTGCTGATGCGCCTGGCGCTGACCGATCTGTACCGGGCGCGTTGGACGGACATGACACAGACCGTCGGCCAGTTGCGCGAGTGGAAGGTGGCGATCTGACGGACGCGGGTTCGATTCCCGTTCCGGAATTGAACCCGTCCCGGAAAGCAGATGAGGTTGAGCAACCTTTCCGGTCACCAATCAGGGCGAAAAACCTGCTTGATCGCCCACGGCCCAAGGGCCTACCGGCAGGCTTTTTCGGGCGGCCAGTTGCTTTTGGTTGAGGTGAACGACGTCCATCCTGGTCTCCTTCCCGAATGAGTTGGCAGGCGTCCATGAAGGCGCTGTTCCGCCCGTGAGCCAAGCGATCTCCTTGCAGAAGCCCATTCACCGCATCTTCTGCAGCGAATAGGTCAGTCATCCTCCGCAAACGCCCAACTGCGCCAATTGGTGTTAATGAGCGTCTTGATGGATGCATTCTCGAATTGGGTGTAAATGGGTGTAGTATTGGTTCATGCTGAGAACCGACACCATTCAGATCACCTCGGAGATCCTGGGCATCATCGCCAGGATCGATGAGTTCAAGGGCGCCTGGCGCGCGCTGGGCACGCTTGCGCCCGATCAGCTGTCGGCCCTGCGTCGCGTGGCCACCATCGAGAGCATCGGCTCATCGACCCGCATCGAGGGCAGCAAGCTGTCCGACCGCGAGGTGGAGCAACTGCTGTCGAATCTGGAGATCAAGTCCTTCGCCACCCGCGACGAGCAGGAGGTGGCCGGCTACGCCGAGCTGATGGACCTGGTGGGATCAAACTGGCAGGACATCCCCTTCACCGAGAACCACATCAAACAGTTGCACCAGATCCTGCTGCGCTACAGCGAGAAGGACACCTGGCATCGTGGCAACTACAAGACCAACTCGAACAGCGTCGCCGCCTTCGACGAAACCGGCAAACAGATTGGCATCGTGTTTCAGACCGCATCACCCTTCGACACGCCCCGCCTGATGACGGAGCTGGTGGCCTGGGTGAACCAGGAGCGCGAGACGGCCCGTCTGCATCCGTTGCTGATCATCGCTTTGTGCATCGTCGTGTTTCTGGAAGTCCATCCCTTCCAGGATGGCAACGGGCGGCTCTCCCGGGTGTTGACCACGCTGCTGCTTTTGCAGGCCGGTTATGTCTACGTGCCGTACAGCTCGCTGGAGAGCGTGGTCGAGCAGAGCAAGGAAGCCTACTACCTCGCCTTGCGGCAGACGCAGGGCACGATCCGCACCGAGGCACCGAACTGGCAACCGTGGCTGGTGTTCTTCCTGCGCTGCCTGGCCGAGCAGGTTCGGCGCCTGGAAAAGAAGGTCGAGCGCGAGAAGATCGTGTTGGCGGCCATGCCGGAACTGCAGCTGCAGATCGTCGAGTTCGCCCGCGCGCATGGTCGCGTCACCATCGGCGAGGCCATCAAGCTGACCGGGGCCAGCCGCAACACGCTGAAGCAGCATTTCCGGGTACTGGTCGAACGCGGCACGCTTGATCAGCACGGCAGTGGTCGTGGAGTCTGGTACGGCCTGCGCTGAGGAACTGGATCCAGAATGAGCTTCTCGGATGAGCTGAAGGTGGCAGTCTCATCGTCGTTGACGTCCTTTTTCATGGGCGCTCCCCCATTGGGGCATCATCCAATACATAGCTTGTGCTACGCCCGCCCGCATCCGATTTCCGCAAGACACCCCGCGCAAGCAGATCGTTGATGTCGCGCAGGGCCGTGTCCGGCGAGCACTTGGCGATGGCCGCCCACTTGCTGCTGGTGAGCTTGCCTTCGAAGCCGTCGAGCAGCTTGTTCAGCAACTTCACCTGCCGCTCGTTCAGCGGCGTGGTCGCCCAGCGCTGCCAGAACCGCGTCTTGGCCAGCACGGCGTCGAGTGTGTGCTGCGCCTGGTCGACAGCGCGATGGAGCGTGTCGAGGAACCAGGCGAGCCACTCGGTGACGTCCAGCGACGGTTTGTCAGGCACATCCCTGTGCCTGCACCCTGCGGGGCTGGTGCGAAAATTTGCTCCCGGCAAATTTCTCTGGGTCTGCTCCAGGATGTCGTAGTAGGCCTTGCGTTCGCGCTGGATCTGCGCGGACAAACTGTAAAAGCGTTGCGGGCTGCCGTCGGCGCGTGCCAGCAGCAGGTCACCGATGGCGCGGGCGATACGGCCATTGCCATCGTCGAACGGGTGCAGAGTGACGAACCACAGATGGCCGAGGCCGGCCTTGAGCAGTGGCGGCTCGTTCGACGCGCCATTCACCCAGTCGAGGAGGCGGCTGGTTTCGGCCTCAAGGCGATCAGCGGGCGGTGCTTCGAAATGCACACGCTGGCGGCCGATGGGTCCGGACACCACCTGCATCGGTCCGCTGGCATCGTCACGCCAGGCGCCGACCTTGATTTTGGAGAGTCCGGAGTAGCCGGTGGGAAACAGTGCGGCATGCCAGCCGAACAACCGCTCCCGTGTTACCGGTGCCTGGCAGTTGGCCGTGGCATCCAGCACCATCTCGACCACGCCCTCGACGTGCCGATCGACCGGCGCAAGCGCGCCGATGTCCACGCCCAGCCTGCGGGCGATGGAAGAGCGCACGGATTCGACGTTGAGCTGCTCGCCCTCGATCTCGCTGGTCTTGACCACGTCCTCGGTCAGTGCCGCCAGGCTCGCCTGATCGCGCAGGGCCATCCCCACGTCGGCCAGACGGCCCATCAGCAACCCTTGGGCGCGACTGGCTTCGGCCATAGGCCCAGCCAGTGCCGCCAGGTCGAAGTGCCAGTTCGGCCAGTCATTGGACTGCCAGATATAGTTGTAATCGCCGCTATTCATGCGGAGGTTATGAACCGCAATCTCCGCATTCGCAAGTTATTCTCCGCACATCATGCGGGGCTAAGGGTCAGTATTCGCCGCACGGCGGGTCGCATCGCGGCGAAATGGGTGTCAATGGGTGTGCTTTTGGTCAGGGTGACGGACGCCGCTTCAATTGCGCGGAACATCCAACCGGCTTCGCAGCCGCCCGCAAGGACGATGCCGATGCCGAAGAGCCCGCCGCCGATGACCGTGTTGGGACCCATCCAGAAGATCTTCGGCGCCACGCCCAGGTGGATGGCGGCGAAGATGCCGAAGCAGGCTGCGGCCATGCCCGGCAGGATGCCCGATCGCCCGGGCGCAGAATACGCTGTTGGCCGCGCAGCGCGCAGCCTGATGCCGCATCGTTCGTTGGGATAACCGCGCCGACCATGTGAACAGGCCATGCCGCAACACCTAATGTATCATCGGTTCGCTTCGCGGCCATGGGCCGCTCCTGCCAGCGCCTGTCCACGCATGTAGGAGCGGGCCATGCCCGCGATCCTCGGATTCCGCGGGGTGGCGATCGCCAGCAAGCTGGCGCCTGCACGGACTCGTGCTTCTGCTCTTCGTAGGAGGAAATCGAACAGGGGCGAGTACGCGCTGGATGATTCAGCAATGGCTGTTTGGTTGACCCGCAAAAAGTAGTGGCGCTAGCCCAGCTGGACTCGCAGCCCCTGGAGGGCGAAATTTAGCGGCAGCAGGTCTGGAATGGCTGCTGGTACTGCGGTGGTGACGGCTGGCGGTGGTGCCGTGGGCGCAGCGCCAGGTGTGGCGCGGTTTTGGCGAGCAAAGAGCTGACCGAGAAGGCTTGGATATCGGGTTACCGGGTACCACCATTCGAGGCAGTCACTGGCACTCGACAGTGCCGAGCCTACGACAGTGCCGAGCCTACATAGCCCCGATAGGTAGATCGGGGCTGTAGATCGAGGCTATGGAGAGCTGACGCATTCGTCGAGCAGCTGCGCATAGGCCGGCAGGCTCACGGTTTCCAGATCAAAGCGTTGCAGCACCGTTTCCCGCGCGCGCCGGCGCAGGGGCTCGAAGGCCTTGGGGTTGTCCAGGACTTCGCATACGTTTGCCGCCAGCCCTTCGGTATCGAAGAAATCCACCAGCAGCCCGTTGTGCTGATCCTCGATCACGTCGGTGACCGGCGCCGTTCGGGAGCCCACGACCAGCGCTGCGCAGCTCATGGCCTCGAGCATCGACCAGCCGAGCACGAAGGGGTAGGTGAGGTACACATGGCAGCGGGTCACCTGCATCAGGCGTACGAACACGCTGTGTGGCACCCGGCCCAGGAAGAAGACCCGCTTGGGGTCCAGCCTTGCGGCCACCTCCGAAAGATAACGGGCCCGGTACGAGCCGCTTTCAGGCCGGCTGCCATAGCTGACGCCATCGCCCCCGACGATGAACACCTTCAGGTTGGGCCTGCGCGCCATGATCTCCGGCAGCGCGCGCATGAAGATGTGGTAACCGCGCACCGGCTCGAGATTGCGCACCACGAATGTCAGCACTTCGTCGCCGGAGCGGACGCTCACGCCCCGATCCGGAAGCTCGATCAGCGCCTGCGCGTCGGGTTTGCACAAGGCCGTGTCGACACCCTCGTGGATGACACGCAGCTTGCTCTCGATCCAGGCAGGCATGCTCGATGCCTGGAAAGGCGTCGGCGACACACCGTAGTCCATCGCTTGCATGGCCAGCAGCAGATTGGCGTTCTTGCCGAGCAGCCGTGCCTGTTCTTCGATGCCGGGGCGGGAGAACTCCGGGTCGAAGCCCAGATCGAACCCTTCCGGCCGGTAGAAGTACTCCATCAGGCAAATGAGTTTGGCCTTTGGAAAGATCGCCTTGAGCAGCAGCGCTTCGCCCCAGCCGGGGTGCGCGAGGATCACCTCGGGCTCGAAGCCGCTTTCTTTCAAGCGCTGGGCGGCCTGAGCGGCGGCTTCTGCGCGGATGACCTTGGACTCGAATTCCTGGGCCCAGGGGTGAATGCCCGGCGTGTTGCCGCGTGTCAGCTCGTACCGGGCGACGTTCGCGTCGGCGGTCGCGCTCGCCTGCTTTTCCCCCAGTGCCACCACGACATCGCCCCGATTGCGGCAGTAGGCGAACAAGTGCTTGAACTGCCCGGGAAAATTCTGGTGTACGAATAATATTTTCAATAGGTGCTCCGTCTTCCATAACAACTTTTCAAACGCAGCAAGGTAGCCACTAAGGCCCGCGACGCATCGCTGCTCTTGCGCTGGCTGAAACTGGACAAAGGAGACTGCCGTGAGCGTTCAGTCAACCCGAGCCGCGCAGATTGTACGGAACCGGGGTATGCCTATCCAGCAGCGGCTCGCCGCTTGGGCGCAGCAAAGGCACCGATTCAGTCCGGCGTAAGGGCGGCAGACGTCATAGCTTTACCCGCTGATGGCAGAAAGTTATTGTGGCCATTGCCATTGCCATTGCCAAGCCAGGTAGGGTCCAGTGCATTCCAGTGGGCTCCACTGCGTTCTTTCATTGAGCCCTCATCGCTTCTCCCAGCGGTCTGCGGGACACAAGTAGCCTCTGCTTGGGGGATCCGTATTGGTATCGTTTTAGGCTTGGCGCATGGACAAGTGGTCTCTGTCCGAGCGGGATATCTGCAGCAAATTCATCACGCCGGCAATTGCACAAGGAGGTGAATCATGAGCGAAATCGCCATCTATGAAAGCGAAGGTGGCGTCGTCAACGTCACACTGGAGCGCCAGGCAGTTGTTGCAAAAAATGCAACAACTGCTGCTGATGGAAAAACCTATCAGGTCGAGTTCTTCAACCTGGATGTCATTCTCTCGGTTGGCTATCGGGTCAACTCGAAACAAGGCACCCGCTTCCGGCAATGGCCAGTCAAGTACATCAAGAAACTGCGCGAGCTGATTCTGCAATTGGCGGTGGACGGGAAGCGGGTGCCGCAATGTCGAGCTATTCGGCGGCGTTTGCAGCAAAGCGCTGCGCAGCCCTTCGAGTGCGTTGGTTTTGCTGTTAAATTGTTCGGCTTTATGGCGCTGAGCCTTGCTGCGCCGATTACTGTCTTCAAGAGGTTGTGTGTGGCCAAGAAAACCACGTCCCTTTCCGGCCTTGGCGGTCTGGTCTTTTCCACCGACGCGGGGCGCCACTGCCCGGATTGCAGCCAGCCGTTGACGGCGTGCATTTGCCAGCAATCCGCAGTGCCGGAGGGTGATGGCATCGCGCGCGTCCGCCGGGAAAGCAAAGGGCGGGGCGGCAAGACGGTAACGACCATATCCGGCGTTCCCCTTGCTGAAGCTGAACTCAAGGAACTGGCCAGTGCGCTCAAGCGCCGCTGCGGTACCGGCGGCGCACTCAAGGAAGGCGTGATCGAGATCCAGGGCGACCATGTTCAATTGCTCATCGACGAACTGATCAAGCGCGGATTCAAGGCCAAGAAATCGGGCGGTTGACCGCCTGATCTGTTCCAATCAGGCGCGTGCGCTTATTTCCGGACACGCCGGCTGTCCAACTCGGACAGCCCGGTTGCCGCTCCATGCTCGACAGACTCATCCCATTTCGCAGGAGGCCTAGATGCCTGTAAGACGCACACGTAAAGATGACGGCAGCCAATGGACCGCAGCGGATAGCCGTAGCGTCTATGGCATTCGCCACTGGGGTGCAGGGTATTTTTCGATCAGTGACGACGGTCATGTCGAGGTGCGCCCGCAAGGCCCCAATGGCGCGGCCGTTGAATTCACCGGGCTGATCGAGCAGCTACGCGACGCTGGGCTGACCCTGCCGCTGCTGGTGCGCTTCCCGGACATTCTTCAGGACCGAGTGCGTCATTTGACCGGTGCCTTCGATGCCAATATCGAGCGCCTGGAATACCAGAGCAGGTACACCGCGCTGTACCCGATCAAGGTCAACCAGCAAGAGGCGGTGATCGAGAACATCATCGCCACGCAGAATGTTTCGATCGGCCTCGAAGCGGGCTCCAAGCCCGAGCTGATGGCCGTGCTGGCGCTGGCGCCGAAGGGCGGCACCATCGTCTGCAACGGCTACAAGGACCGCGAGTTCATCCGCCTGGCGTTGATGGGGCAGAAGCTTGGCCACAACGTGTTCATCGTCATCGAGAAGATGTCCGAAGTGGGCATGGTGATCGAGGAGGCGGCAGAGCTCAAGATCCTGCCGCAAGTCGGTTTGCGGGTACGGCTGTCGTCGCTGGCGTCGAGCAAATGGGCCGATACCGGCGGTGAGAAATCCAAGTTCGGCCTGTCCGCCGCGCAGCTGCTGACCGTTATCGAGCGTTTCCGCGCGGCGGGGGTCGAGCAGGGCGTGCGGCTGCTGCACTTCCACATGGGCTCGCAGATTGCCAACCTGGCCGATTACCGTGAGGGCTTTCGCGAAGCCATCCGTTATTACGCCGAACTGCGGGCGCTCGGGTTGCCGGTCGATCATATCGATGTGGGTGGCGGGCTTGGGGTCGACTACGATGGCACGCACTCGCGCAACGCCAGCTCGATCAACTATGACATCGACGAATACGCCGGCACCGTGGTCGGGATGCTCAAGGAGTTCTGCGACCGGCAGGAGCTGCCGCACCCGCACATCTTTTCCGAAAGCGGCCGGGCGATGACCGCGCACCATGCGGTGTTGGTCATGCAGGTCACCGACTTCGAACGGCACAACGACGAAGCGCCGACCATCGAGAACCACGACGAGCTGCCGGATATCGTCCAGGCGCTGGCCGATCTGCTCGGGCCGACCGATCCGGAGATGGTCACCGAAACCTACTGGCGTGCCACCCATTACATGAGCGAGGCGGCGGCGCAGTACGCGTCCGGCAAGTTGTCCCTGGCGCAGAAGGCGCTGGCCGAGCAGAGCTACTTCGCCATCTGTCGCCGTCTGTACAACCAGCTCAAGGCGCGCCAGCGCTCGCACCGCGCCGTGCTCGATGAGCTCAACGACAAGTTGGCGGACAAGTACATCTGCAACTTCTCGGTGTTCCAGAGCCTGCCGGACACCTGGGCGATCGACCAGATCCTGCCGATCGTGCCGCTGCAGCGGCTGACTGAAGAGCCGGTGCGCCGCGCCGTGCTGCAGGACCTGACCTGCGACTCCGACGGCAAGATCAAGCACTACGTGGATGAGCAGAGCATCGAGAACAGCATGCCGGTGCATGAGATCCAGGCAGGAGAGGAATACTTCCTCGGGGTGTTCCTGGTGGGCGCCTACCAGGAAATTCTCGGCGACATGCACAACCTGTTCGGCGATACCGATTCGGTCAACGTCTATCAGCGCGAGGATGGCAGCTTCTACCACGCCGGCATCGAGACCCATGACACCATCGAAGACATGTTGCGCTACGTGCACCTGTCGCCCGAAGAGCTGATGACCTATTACCGCGACAAGGTCTCCAGTGCACGGCTCAGCGCCAAGGAACGCACCCAGTACATCGATGCGTTGCGGCTGGGGCTGACACGGTCTTCCTATCTCACGCCTTGAGGTTGGCTGGAAGGTGATGTCCGTTCGCACGCTTCTGCGTGGGGCGAACGGTCCCGTTTTTTTAGAGCGGGCCGGCACCGCCGTGGGGCGGGCCATGCCCGCGAAGCGTTATTTCAACCATCGATGCGGCCCCCTTCGCGGCCATGGGCCGTTCCTACACAGGGCCCGGACACCGCTGTGGGGCGGGCCATGTCCGCGAAGCGTCATTTCGCCCTCGGTGCGGGCCATTCGCGGCCATGGGCCGTTCCTACACAGGGCCGGGACACCGCCGTGGGGCGGGCCATGCCCGCGAAGCGTTATTTCGCCATCGGTGCTGGCTCTATTCGCGGCCATGGGCCGTTCCTACACAGGGCCCGGACACCGCCGTGGGGCGGGCCATGCCCGCGAAGCGTTATTTCGCCATCGGTGCGGGGCCATTCGCGGCCATGGGCCGTTCCGTAAAGCTCGCGCGAACGCCGCGCGCCTCGATCGGGCGGGCTGGGATCAAACCTTTCTGACGAACTCCGACTTCAGCTTCATCGCACCGATGCCGTCGATCTTGCAGTCGATGTCGTGGTCGCCGTCAACCAGGCGGATGTTCTTGACCTTGGTGCCCACCTTCACCACCAGCGAAGAGCCCTTGACCTTGAGGTCCTTGATCACGGTGATGGTGTCGCCGTCCTGCAGGGTGTTGCCCACCGAATCCTTGATCACCTTTTCGTCTTCGCCAGAGGACTCTGCAGCATTGGCCGACCACTCGTGGCCGCACTCCGGGCAGACCAGCATCTGGCCGTCTTCATAGGTGTATTCGGAGTTGCATTGGGGGCAGGCTGGCAAAGCGCTCACGGCGGATCCTCATTGGCGGTGCGAAAAACCGCGGATTGTATAGGGTTTTAGCGGCTCGCGGGTGGGTGCGCCAGGACGTGGAAGCTCGCGAACCGAACGAGAATCGCTGGCCGCTCCGCCTGAGCGAATGAAGGCGGACGTTGGCAGCCAGCAGAGCAGGGCTCAGTAACCGTCTTTGAGCGCGCGGTAGCGCTCTTCCAGCTCCCGGCGAATCTGTCTGCGCTGCTGGGCCTGGGCGAAACGACGCTTCTGGTCGGGTGTTTTTGGCTCCAGCGGAGGCACCGGGGCGGGGCGGCCGTCTTCACCAACCGCCACCATGGTGAAGAAGCAACTATTGGTATGACGAACCGTTTTCTGCCGGATGTCTTCGGTGATTACCTTGATGCCGATTTCCATCGAGGTGTTGCCGACGTAGTTGACCGAGGCGAGAAAGGTCACCAGTTCGCCGACATGCACCGGTTGGCGGAAATTCACCTGATCCACCGACAGGGTCACCACGTATTGGCCGGCATAGCGGCTGGCGCAGGCGTAGGCGACTTCGTCCAGATATTTCAACAGCGTGCCGCCATGTACGTTGCCGGAAAAGTTGGCCTTGTCCGGGGTCATCAATACGGTCATGGTCAGTTCGGCATGTCCATCAAGCATGTTGCGCGGCTCGTGCTGGCAAAAAGGGCTGCTACTTTAGTCGAATACGAGACGGCTGTGGCCCGGAAGTTTGCGCCATCAGCCGTTTTTTTTCGGGTGGTCAATGTGGCAAGAGCGCGCAGGCTGCTGTTGCCTCGTCGTCCATGGGTGAGCCGTGCGCAGCATGGTCGCTCGTGCCGGCCCGTTGCGCCGCGCATTGTGAAGCGCGCAGATGTTGTGTGAACAGCTGCTCGGGCCTGGCAATCCAGTGCGGTGGTGTGCGGCTTTATTGACCTGCGCCAGTATCGCGACGGTTTTTCTCCCTATAGTCCGGAGGCTGCGATACACGCCTCATCACCCCTCAGCGCCGGACTTGCCATGCGTTTATTCAGCCTCCTTCTGCTCAGTTGCCTTGTTCCCTTCGCCCATGCCAGCGAAGAGGCGATGGAGCGCTTTCAGCACGTAATGGGCGAGGCGGCCCGGCGCCAGCAGGCGTATGCGGCCGGCCAAGAACGCGCGCTCTTCTGCGGTTACTGCCATGGCGAAAAGGGCAACAGCAAGCGCCCGCATATTCCCAATCTGGCTTCGCAGAATCCGATCTATCTGTTCGATTCCTTCGAAAAGTTCGCCAAGGGCGAGCGCGTCGATTTTGTGATGTCGAAACTGGCGAAAAGCTTGTCGCTCGAAGATCGCGTCAACATAGCCGTCTACTTCAGTCAGCAGAAGGTCGAGCCTGCTGCCGCTGCGTCGGACGCGGCGCTGGTCCAGCGTGGCGGAGCACTGTTTCAGCGCACCTGTACCACCTGTCACGGCAACCATGCGCAGGGCAAGCAGACCATGCCGCGATTGGCCGGCCAGCCTGATGAATACATCCGCAAGGCCCTCGGCCGTTTCCGCAGTAATGACCCGAGCCGAGCCGGTTCAGTGATGATCGGCATCGCTGGCCAGCTGTCCGAGGCCGACATAGAGGCCTTGGCTGCCTATCTGACGCAATTGCAGCTGAGTGAACAGCAGGAGCAGCAAGCTGCCGCGCAACTGCTCGGATCAAATACGCGCTGATCTCATCCGCAACGGCTCCATCAATATACCTGCTCGGTTGCGTGCGGGTGCGCGGCGCCTATCTCGGGGCAAGCGATCCGATGGGCAACAAGGTCGAGAGCCTGGCGCGTGGAGAGATTCGTACCCGCTGATCAATAGCTCTTGTACGGCAGGAACTTGCCCGACAGGACGACGTTGACCCGGTCACCCTTGGGATCCGGCTGGCGTTGGATGTCCATGGAGAAATCGATGGCACTCATGATGCCGTCGCCGAATTCTTCGTGGATCAGCTCCTTGATGGTGCTGCCGTAGACGTTGACCAGCTCGTACCACCGATAAATGAGCGGATCGGTGGGCACGGAGGTGGGCAGTGACCCTTTATAGGGCGCGATCTGTAGCCAGGCGACGGCTTCGTCCGGCAGCTCGAACAGCTTGCCCAGGGTTTCTGCCTGAGCCTTGTCGAAGGCCATCTGACCCAGGCAGCCGGCGGTGGTCCATTCCTTGGACATGCCTATTGATTGTGCGACCTGAGTCCATTTCAGGTTCTTGCGGACCTTGGCAGAAACGATCATCTGGGTCACTTGGCTACGGCAGGAAATCATTGCGGGTTCCTCCTCTTCGACTGCAGTGAGCGAGCCGCCTGTTGCGGCTGGACGCACACTCCGATGCAGAGGATGTGCCAGTCGGTTGCCTATCGGGCTGGCCGCGCCATATCCATCCAACTCAATCGTATTCCGACGGATCATGCTCGCCGAGCAGACGCCGCTGCCTCGGCGTGGCAGCGGCGATCACATCCGGGTTGAACCGCCATTGCAGGCAGGGCGAAAACTTCTGCGCCACCATGCGGCGGCCGTAATGCACCTGCAGCAGGTAGCGGCTGCGGTCGGCCGTGCGATTGCGGCTACCGGCGTGCCAGAGGTCGCTGCGAAACAGCAGCACGTCACCGGCTTCGCAGAGCACAGGCTGTGGCTCGCGACCCTGCCAGTGGATTTCACCCGTGTGTGGTTTGCGACCGGACCGGTGGCTACCGGGTATCACCAAGGTAGGGCAGAGGTCTGCATCGATCCGGTCGAGGTAGAGGTGCGCCGTGCAGACCTGCATCGGCAGCTCGAAAGCGGGATCGTGCAAACAGTGCTCGGGCAGCTCCATGGCGAGGTAATCGGCATGCAATTCACCGCCCACGAAACCCGGATGGCTGCGCCAGGCAGTCTGGCCGATGACATGGCAATCCGTGCCGAGACAGGCTTCGGCCAACTCGATCACACCAGGAGGATCGAGCAGGGGCAGCCAGAACGGATCACGGTTAAAGACGCATGTGTAGTGGTCATCGACCAGGCCCTGGTAGTCCCAGTGGATGGGTTCGAGGCGATCGATGGCCGTTCGCACAGCCTCGACCTGCGGCGGCTGCAGCACCTGGCGCAGCAGAACGAAGCCCTGCTCGTGCATGGCCTGTAACTGCTCGGCGGTGCTGCGGCTGGGTGACATGGCGGTGGATTCAGTGATGTTCAGCGTTATCGACAGTTTGTTGAAAGCGTGGGTTCGTATCCTGCCGGCGCGGGTGATGACCTGTCGTCGCAGCAGGCACGCGGCCACAAGCGCTGAGCCCGTTTCAGCCTTTCCTGGGCGAACCCCGGCGCGCAGCCACAAGCGGCGGTTGCCGGGTTCGCTTCTGGCCGGCCGTTTTTCAACAGCCTGCCAGCCTCGCATGACAGCGAAGCTGCTGCCCAAGGTCGTCACGGTCGCCTGAGTGCTAGACGCCCGCTCCGCCGACGATCCTCAACCCGCTCTGACCGTTGCCCTGTCGCTGCACCTGAATCTGCACCGGGATGCGCTCATGCATCTCTGCCACGTGTGAGATCACGGCCACCTTGCGGCCCTGAGCCTGTAGCGAATCCAGCGCGTCCATGGCGATCTGCAGGGATTCCGGATCGAGGCTGCCGAAGCCTTCGTCGATGAACAGCGATTCGATTTTGAGCTTGCTCGACGCCATCGAGGCCAGTCCCAGCGCCAAGGCCAGCGAGACGAGGAAGGTCTCGCCGCCGGAAAGTGAATGCACCGAGCGCAGCTCGTCGCCCATCTCGGTGTCCATCACCAGTAACCCCAGCGGGCTGCCGCCGCGCTTGAGTCGATAACGGCGGGCCAGCTGGCGCAATTGCACGTTGGCGTGCTGCACCAGGAGGTCGAGGTTGTAGGCCTGGGCGATCTTGCGGAAGGCGCCGCCATCGCTGGAGCCGATCAGCGCGGCGATACGGCCCCAGCGCTGGCTTTCGGTGGTGGCTGCGGCGATCTGTTCGAGCAAGGATTGGCTCTGGTTGCGCCGCCGGTCATCGTCGAGCAGCGCCGCGCGGGTTTCGGCGCTGCGTTGCTCGGCCGCGTTGCAGCTGATTTCCTGCGCCGCGTACTGGCGTTTCAGGGTTTCGCCATCCGGCGCATCGGGCTGTCCGGCCTGATGCGCGGCCAGCCGCTGCGTGCAGCCGTCCAGCCGTTCGCGGCTGCGGGCGAGCAGTTCGGTGTTGGCGCGCAGGCGTTCGCGGGCTCCGGCGAGCAGGGCATCGTCCAGTTGCAGCAACTGGGTGAGGGTTGCATCGTCCAGATCAGGCTGCATGGCGCGCCAGGCGGCAAGTTCTTCGCTGAGAGACTTGCGTTCGGCCAGCAGTTCGTCGCGGCGCCCGGCGCAGTTCTGCTGCTCGCTGGCAAGCCGGGTCAGCTCGACGCGCGCCTCGTTGAGTTGCCGGTCGATGTCGGCCTGTTGCTGGCGAGCAGTCTGGATCGCGTGCTCCAGTTGCTGCTGCCAGGCTCCGGCGCTGGGCTGCTCGCCGAGGCTGTCGCGCAGGCTCTGGCGACAGGCCAGCTCGCGGGCTTCGAGTTCGCCGAGGCGGGCGGCGCAGGTCTTGTGCTGGTCGAGACGATGCTGTTGCTGCAACTGCTCGCGCTCCAGTGCGCTCCGGCGCTGCTGCTGCTCTTCGGCGAGCTCGGTCTGTTGGTCGAGCTGCTGGCGTCGGGCCTCGACCTGGCTGTCGAGCTGCATGAAGGTTTCGCCCGGTGTCTCGCGCCAGCGGCTGAGCAGGGCGGCCGGCAGCAGGCTGGCGAATTCGGCCAGCTCTTGGTCCAGTCGCTCCTCATCGCGGGCGATGGCGTCGCGCTGGCCGGTGAGGGCCTGAGTCGCCTGGACACAGGCGTCGCGCGCACGTTGCCAGGCGCTGTGCAGGGTTTCGCTGCGCTGCTGCAGCGCCAGCAGTTCGCGCTGGCGGGCGTTGGCTGCGGTGATCTCGGTTTTGAGTGTGGCGAGTTTCCTGTCCAGCCACGACTGGCGCTCGGTTTCCGCTGTTTTCAGCAGCTCGGCATACAGGGGCAGGGCGGTCAGTTGCGGCTCCAGCTTCGCCAGTTCATCGGCGATTTCCGCGTGTCGCTGCGCGTTCTGTTTGATGCCCGTGGTCAGGGCGATGTGCTGGTCGCGCAGTGTCTGGAGCTTCTCGTCGTGACGTTTCAGCTGCAGCTGGGCCTGCTCGGCTTCGCGCTCGTCGCCCTGGTCGAGGGCGGCGAGCAACGCCTTGCCGTCATGCCAGGGATGCTCGAGGCTGCCGCAGACGCTGCACGGCTCGCCGGGGGCCAGCGCCGCGCGCAAGGCCTCGACATTGGCGCTGCGAGCCAGACGCTGGCGCTCCAGCAGGGCCTGCACCACATTGAGCGCCTTTTCCGCTTCGTCCCGTTCAGTGCGAGCGAGCGTGCCGGCTTGGGTCAGAGCGTCAAGCTCCTGCTGCTGGCGGCTCTGCTCATGGCGCAACGTGCGCTGCTGATCTGTCAGCTGCTGCTGGCGGGACCAGAGCCCGAGCAGGGTTTCGCCTTCGCGCTGGGCGTCGCGCCAAACGTCGAGCTGCATGTTCAGTTGCGCGAGCTGGTCGGCCAGGCCCGTTGCGCCGCCGATCCCGGTCTGTAGTTCGTCGAGTGCCTGGCGTGCCTGCAGCTGTGCGGCCTCGGCGGTCCTGGCAGTCGTTTCCAGAGCGGGGAGTTCCAGGCGGCCCTGTTGCAGGTGCGCCGCGATCTGCACGGCCTGCTGCAGGCGAGGCCGGTAGCCATTCCAGGCGGCGCACAACGGCTGCAACTCGGTGCTGCGGGCGAGCCCTTCGGTCAAGGCCGCCAGTTGGGTAGCGGCTTTTTCCTGTTGCTGTCGCAGCTGAGCGAGGGTCTGTTCGCCGGCCTTGCTCGCGGCTTCGGCGTGTTCGGTTTGCCGCCGCGCGTCACCCAGGTCATTGGTCAGGTGGCTCAGGCGTTCTTCTTCCCGGCGCGCCTGAACCAGCCGGGGTTCGGCAGATTTGCGCGCCTGCTCCGCTGCTTTCAACGCCTCGGTCGATGTCTTGCAGAGCTGCTCCAGCTCGTCGAGCCGCTGCTGCACTGCGCTGTGCTCGCGACCATGGCGAGCCAGGTTCTCTTCGACCTTGGTCAGCAGCGGTGCCAGCGCCTGCTCGCGAATGAAACGATGCCGTTGCGGCGCCAGCAGCTCGAACAGCCCGAGGATGCGGCGGGCATCGGCCAGTTTCTCGTGCTCGGTTTCAGCATCGCTCAGCTGTTGCCGGGCGGTGTCGCGTTCGCCTTGCAAGCGGGCCAGGTCCTGCAGCCATTGGCGCTGCTGTTTCAGTGTTTCGAGCTGTTGTTGCAGCGCCTTGAGTTCGGCCAGTTGCGTCTGGTGCTGGGCTTCCAGCGCCTGGCGCGCTTCGGGTTCCAGTGGCTGCACGCCGCCGGCCTGCTGTTGCAGCGCGGTGAGCGTTTCGCGGGTGCGCTTGGCGGCCTCGAAGGCCGCCTGGCCGAGGCGGCTGTAGAGGCCGGTGTCGGTGAGCTTTTCCAGCAGGGTGCCGCGGTCGTTGTCGTCGGCCTTGAGAAAGGCGGAAAACTCGCTCTGCGCCAGCAACACGGCGCGGGTGAACTGGGGCAGGGTCAGGCCGAGCCTGGCTTCGAGCAGTTCCCTGAATTCGCGCTTCTTGCCACTGGCCAACAGCTGGTCGCGGTCCAGGTCGAGCAGGCTCTGGTTGCTGGCCTGCAAACGCCCGTCGATCTTCTCGCGGGCGCGCTTGACCTCCCAGCGGGCGCGGTAGCGGTGGCCATCCACACCGACGAAATCCACTTCCGCGTAGCCGCTGCCACAGCCCCGGCGCAGCAGGTTGCGCTCGTCGCCGCTGCCGATCTCGTCGCTGCCGTCGGGGACCTTGTTCTGCGGTGAAACGCTGTCGAGCCGTGGCGTACTGCCGAACAGCGCCAGGCACAGCGCATCGAGAATGGTGCTCTTGCCGGCACCGGTAGGCCCGGTGATGGCGAACAGGCCGGCGCTGGCCAGGGGTTCGGCGCTGAAGTCGATGACCTGCTCGCCCGCCAGCGAGGCAAGGTTCTTCAGGCGAATGGCGAGAATCTTCATCGGGCGTCTCCTTCACCTTCGAACTCGACGCCTTGCAGCAGGCTGGCGAAGTCGTCCAGTGCCTGCTCATCCGGCGGATTGCCGAACTGTTCCTCCCAGGCGCGGGCGAAGAGTTCCTGCGGGGTGATCTGGTCGAGGCCAAGCAACACCTCCGAGTCGGCCTCACCGCGTTTTCCTGCATATTCACTGGCGATGCGCACCAGCCGGCAGGCTTTGCCAGCAATGGCAGTTTCGATGCGCTGGCGCAGGTCCGGCAGCGGCTCGTCGAGCTGCACGCGCACTTCCAGCCAGGGCAGGTTCTCGGCGAACAGGCCTGCCGCCGGCAGGGCTTCGAGCTGGCCGATGACGTCGGCCAAGGGCGCCCGGCCGATGCGGATCATCTCCACGGCGCGGGGCACGGGTAGTGCCTCGACGCTGGCGAGCTGATCACCGTCGAAGTTCACCAGCAGCACCTGATGCGGGTAATTGATCTCGCCGAACGACAGCGGCAAGGGCGAGCCGCTGTAGCGGATGCGCGCCTGCCCGGCGACCTTCTGCGGCTTGTGCAGGTGGCCGAGGGCGACATAGGCGATGGGCTCGGGGAACAGGCTGGCGGGCAGCGCCTCGGCATTGCCGATGACGATGTTGCGCTCGGAATCCTCCGAGACCGCGCCGCCCGCCATGTGGGCATGGCTCATGGCGATCAGCGCCTGGCCGGGCTGGCGCTGCGCTTCGGCTGCGGCGATCAGGTGCTGATGCACCTGGCGGATGCCAGCCATGTAGTCTTCGCCCGCCTCACCGCCGGTCACTTCTGCCGGGCGCAGAAAGGGCAGGGCCAGGCACCAGCCCGCCACTTCGCCCTTGGCATCGTGCAGCGGCACCAGCAGCCGACCATGATCGAGCTGATGGTCCGCCAGCCAGTTGATGCGGCCGATGGCGTGGGCGTTCAGGCGCCGCATCAATGGCCCGGGCAATTCGATGCGCCCGCCGGAATCGTGGTTGCCGGCGATCATCACGATATCCAGCTGCGGGAGCTTTGCGTGGGCGCGGACGATGAAGTCGTAGAGGCGTTCCTGGGCCTTGAGCGGCGGGTTGACCGTGTCGAAGATGTCGCCGGCGATGAGCAGGGCGTCGGGCTGATGTTCGGTCAGCTGGCCGAGCAGCCAGGCAAGGAACTGCGCGTGTTCATAGTCGCGGTCCTGGCCGTGGAGGGTCTGGCCGAGGTGCCAGTCGGAGGTGTGGATCAGGCGCATACGAGGGGTCTTTTTTGGTTGAAGGTGCGGTGGGGCGCGACTGGATGCGAACGTCTGGGCATGGAACTCAGGGTAGGATTATTGGGGCGAGTGGCGCCCCGAGTCATTGCTCGCGAAGCTATTTGGCTTTCGCTTCGTTGGGGGCGCCCGATTGCCGATGTTGGCTGAGGCATTGGTTTCGCCCTGCTGGGCGAGTCCCTTTTGGCAGTCGCCCCAAAAGGAACCAAAAGGTCTTGCCCCTGCATCCGGGTCTCGCTGCGCTCGACTTCCCTCACTCCGGTAACGCTCCAGGGGCACGCCGCGAAGGGCCATCCATGGCCAATCACGGCTCTCGCGGCATCCATGCCGCTCAACCCCTTACGCGCCACCTGCGCTCGGCCTCCTGAAAGGGGCGATTTGGTGGTGTCTGATGGCCTGTGTAACGAACCGGTTTTGCGATCTTCAAGAGATCGTAGGGTGGGTAACGCGAAGCTTACCCACCGCTTTTGGTGGGCAAGGTCCGATATCAATTGTGGTATCGATCGTGGTGGAAAATGCTTCGCAGTTTTCCATCCTACGAAGCTGCGGGGGCCGGCGTACAAGGGCCAGGTCCTCCCTCGGCATCCATGCCTTGCGTCCCCCTGCGCAGCGCCCACGCTCGGCCTCTTGAAGGGGGATTGGGTCCGAGTTGCCTGTAAATTTACGAAGAGCCGAACAAGCACGCTGTGCTTGTTTGCTGGCGAGCGAACCAGCAGACGACTCCGAACGCCCCTTTCAGGAGGCCGAATGGAATCCGCGCGGAGGGGCGCGAGCGGCATGGATGCCGCGAGAGGCGTAAAGGGCCAGGGATGGCCCTTGTACGCCGGCCCCCGGAGTGTGGATGGAATGAGGGGAGTCGAGCGAAGCGAACCGGGGACGCCTAGTCCGGTGCAGGGGCAAGACCTTTTGGTTCCTTTGGGCGGGGCCGGCCATCCGGCAACTGCCAAAAGGGACTCGCCCAGCAGGGCGAAACCTGAGGTGCGGGCCACCTTATGCGCTTTGTCTACTAAATCTAGTTGTGCCTCCGACGCCGGATCGCGAGCAAGCTCGCTCCTACGAAAAGCGACGGGCCAGTGCGTTGCCCAATCAACAGGCGCTTCACTCGCAATCGGCCTAATGGAGGAGGGCGGGCGAGTGAATTCGCCGCTACAGGGGAGGCGGCGGCAGGCAATGGTCATGTGTACAACCACCCCTTCAGCCCCTGCAGGTTCCTTACCTGAATCTGCTGAGCGGCCGCATTCGCCTGTACGGTGTTGGGATCGATCTGATAGCGCTGCAATACGTATTGCACCAACGCCCCGCGGGTGGCGATGCGCAGCTCGCCGTCCTGCATGCCGTAGTCGGTTTCGATGATGGATTTTTGCTCCGCACTGAGGCGTACATCCGGCTCGATGACCACATCCACCGGCGTGCTCCAGGCTTCGTCCTGCTCGAGCCTGTGCTCGCTTTCATCCATCAGGTCCGGTTCACCACGGAAGCGACTGAGCACGAAGTCGCGGAAGCCACGGTTCTTCTCGCAATAGGCGCGCACATGCCAGCGGGTGCCGGTGAACACCAGGGTATGCGGCGCCATCACGCGGATTTCGACATCCGGGTGGGCCAGGGAGACGTACTCGGTTTCCAGTCGCAGCCCTTCGCGGCAGGCCTTGAGAATTGGTCGCAGCACCTCGGGCCGGATGCTGCGGTCAGGCATGTGCAGCACTTCGGTGTGCGCGTAAGCCAGCGCCAGGCCTTCGATGTGCGGGGCGCGGTCGCGGTTCTGATCCAGCAGGTGCAGGTAGGCGCTGGCGCTGCCATCGATGAACAGCGGCTCGAACTGCGGGCTCGGCTTGTAGCCTTTCAGATGGCGGTCATATGTAAGGTTTTCCGGCGCATGGTCGTTCAGGTAGGTGTTGATGTCCTTCGACGCTTGCTGCCGGCTGATGCCGAAACTCTGCATCAGGTGACCCGTGGTCAGGCGGCCTTCCCACCAGGCAATCGTCTCGATCAGGCGGTACCGCAGTGCCAGATCCCAGCGAACCTGACTGATCGATTGCTTGCGTTTCATGCGCGTCCCATCTGTTGGAAATCTTTACGTGCGACTATCGGGTGGCTCGACGTGTCGTGCGAAGCTACATATATTCAAGGCGTACTTCAAGCAAGCAGATAGAGGAACGCCATGAGCCTGTTATTGAATGCGCTGATTTTTTCATTGACTGCCCTTGCCGGAATGGGCGTTCTGGCGTGGCTGGCCTACGGTGCTAACGAACGGAAGTGAGCGAAGGTTACAGTTTCGTTGCCGCTGAACAGTCATCCGATGAGTGGTTGGAATCTCCGAGTGTAAAGCTGGGTCTTCGTTTCAGACCCAGCGCACGAGGCCACCATGAAAACCCTCTCTCGTCACCTTGCCGACAACTTTCCGGCTGATTACAAGACCCGTGTGGAACCGCAAGAAGACGGTTACCTGGTCGTCCGTGTCGTTTACCCACTCAACGGCACCGAGGCCACTCGGATGATGTCGGGCCGACAGGTTCAGAACGGTCTGCTGGTTGAGACCCTCCTGGAAGACATGCGCAACGAGTTGGCGCGCGCCCCGTAACTCTCCGCGTCATCCGCTACGACTCGCTTACTCGATCTGCCCTTTGCGTTGCATCGGAAGGCGGATGCGTACGCAGAGCCCTCCAGGCTCGCTCTGCTCCAGTGACAGCTCACCCCCGCCAGGCAAGCAGAATATCGCGCACGATACCAAGCCCCAGCCCATGCCCTTCGGCATGTTCATCGAGGCGGATGCCGCGCTCCAGCACTGCTTCGCGACGTTCCGTCGGGATGCCCGGCCCATCGTCATCAGTCGTCCTGGGCGCGCAGGTGGGCAGTAATCCTCGCCGCGCCATTGTCCAATACGGGGTACGCCCACCTGTTGCGGGAGGTCTGCCATGAAGACGTTCCATTGCGTCACGCTCAGCCTGATATTGCTCGCCCCGCCTGCGCTGGCCCAGGATCTGCTCAAGCCTGAGGGGCCCACGGGTTCGCCGGAGATCGACGGCGGACCCGCCACCGAGATGGTTTCCGAGCCGGTGATTCACGCAACTGGCACCATCGAGGCCCTGGACCGTGAGCGGGGTGCGGTGACCATCGTTCACGGCCCGATCCCCGCGTTGAAGTGGCCAGCGGCGACCATGGACTTCCAGGCTCGGCGCGAGCAGCTGGAGGGGCTTTCACCCGGCGATCAGGTTCGCATCAGCTTCCAGAGCGAGGGCGACGAAGCAGCTCTGGTGTCCATCGAGAAACCCTGAAAGGCATTCCAGACGAAGTGGGGGCCCCGACAATTCCAGATGGAAGGCAAGACCGGCAAGCTCTCGCCAGGGCTGAACAGCAGACCGCGACGGCGTTTCTCGTGCTTCTGCCAGCTCAGTGCAGCGAGCCCCAGCGCAGTGGTGGCGCCAACGGCCAGTAGCCTGAGTTGCGTCCGTGAAACCATGCGTCCCCGACAGATTGCGTAGCGGCGAGCATCGGCCTCGCGCAGTGTCAGGCCGTGTCCCGGTCATCCCTTGTCCTTGTCTTCATCCCTGTCACGCCCAGGCATGAACTTGCCGAGCACCTGCTTGGCCGATTGCTTGATGATCCCGGCCTGATCCGGATCACCATGCAGCAGTACCGAGGCGTAAGCTTTGGCCTGTTCCAGCGTGATGTGCGGGGGCAGTGGCGGTACGTCCGGGTCGGTCTTGAAGTCGATCAACACCGGCCGATCCGCCGCGAAGGCCTTGTCCCAGGCTGCCGCGACCTGATCCTCACGGTCGACGTAGAGGCCGATCAGACCAATGGATTCGGCGAAGCGGTGGTAAGGCACGTTGGGAATGTCCTGCGACGCCTCGAATTTCGGGTCGCCCTCCATCACGCGCTGTTCCCAGGTGACCTGATTGAGGTCCTCGTTGTTGAACACGCAGCAGATCCACTGCGGGTTCTGCCATTCCTTCCAGTACTTGGCGACCGTGATCAGCTCGTCCATGTTGTTCATCTGCATGGCGCCATCACCGACCATCGCCACTACCGGGCGCTCCGGGTGGCAGAACTTGGCGGCAATGGCATAGGGCACCGCTGCACCCATCGAAGCCAGGCCGCCGGAGAGCGAGCCCATCATGCCGCGGCGCATCTTCACATCGCGGGCATACCAGTTGGCGCAGGAGCCCGAGTCGCTGGTGATGATCGAGTAATCCGGCAGCCGTGGTGACAGCTCGAAGGCGACGCGCTGCGGGTTGATCGGGTTGGCCTCCACCAGGGCTCGCTTCTCCAGCACGCTTTCCCAATCCATGCGCCACTGTTCAACGCGCTTGCGCCATTTGCGCTCGGTCTTCGCCTGCAGCAGGGGCAGCAGCGCGCGCAGGGTTTCAGCCGAGTCGCCCTGAAGGTTCACGTCCATCGGATAACGGATGCTCAGCATGTCGGCCTTGAGGTCGATCTGCACGCCGCGGGCCTGACCTTCTTCAGGCAGGAATTCGGAGTAGGGGAAGCCCGAACCGATCATCAGCAGGGTGTCGCACTCGGTCATCAGCTTGTAGCTCGGCTCCGTGCCCAACAGGCCGATAGAGCCGGTGACCCAAGGCAGATCATCAGGCACGGCAGCCTTGCCCAGCAGCGCCTTGGCAACGCCAGCCCCGAGTTTCTCGGCCACGGCGATGACCTCGTCGGTGGCATTCAACGCACCGGCACCCACCAGAATGGCGACCTTGTTGCCGTCGTTGAGCACCTCGGCGGCACGCTGCAGGTCAGCTTCGTAGGGCACCATCTTCGGCCGCGTATAGCCAATGCCGGAATGCACGGCCCCGTGGGCGCGGGGAGGCTCGCTGTACTCGACGTCCTGCAAGTCGCTCGGCAGGATGATGGTGGCGACCTTGCGCTCGCCCACTGCGGTGCGGATCGCCCGGTCGATCAAATGCCGAACCTGCGGCGGTGCGCTGGCCTGCTCGACGAACGCACCGGACACATCCTTGAACAGCGCCGGCAGGTCGATTTCCTGCTGGTAGTGGCTGCCCAGTGAGGTACGCGATTTCTGACCGGTGATGGCCAGCACCGGCATGTGGTCCAGTCGTGCGTCATAGAGACCGGTAATCAGATGCGCCGCACCCGGGCCGGACGTGGCGATACAAACCCCCAGGCCGCCGCTGAACTTGGCATCGGCCGAAGCCATGAACGCGGCCATTTCCTCATGCCGGGCCTGAATGAAACGGATCTTTTCATTGGAGCGATTCAGCGCGCCGAACACACCGTTGATGCCGTCGCCGGGGTAGCCATAAATGCGGCGCACGCCCCATTGGTAGAGGCGTTCGATTACGTAGTCACCGACTGTCATTGGCATGGAAACCTCGCGTGGTCTGGGCGTGAGCGTTCAGACACAGGGGGCTGGAATCTCAAGGCATGCCGCATGCGCTGCGCAACGAAGCGGCCTTCGCAACCCTCTGCCTGGCTGTTCACGTCTGGACCGGACTGGGCCGTGAGGGTTTCCCAAAAGCTCACCCGGGTGACGGACGAACCTCTTCTTCGGCGCTACGGTGGTAGGCAGAAAAGGTATGAAAGAGACTGCCGTCCTCGTCGCGGTTGAAATCGCTTCCGGTCGAGGCCAGCCAACGGCACTGCCACGCCTCGGCCGCGATGTTGAAGTATCATCCCGCGCCTCTTCGTTCAGACGGTGGTCGCCATGTCCATGCCCGCCCCAGACGCTCGCAGCACGCTGCATCTCCCCCAGGGCGACTGGGCGACGGTGCTCGACTGCCTGTGCGCGCATTTTCCGTCGATTGACCGCGACACCTGGGCCGATCGCTTCGTGCGAGGGCGCGTACTCGGCGCCGACGGGCAGCCACTGGAGGCGACGCAGCCTTATCGGGTCGGGTTGAAGGTCTATTACTTTCGCGAGGTGCCGGACGAGAAACCGATTCCCTTCGAGGAGCAGATCCTGCACCTCGACGAGCACCTGCTGGTAGCCGACAAGCCGCACTTCCTGCCCGTGATGCCGGCTGGGGAATACGTCAACGAGACCCTGCTGGCGCGCCTGAGCAAGCGTGTGGGCAATCCCGATCTGGTGCCGATCCATCGCATCGATCGCCTGACCGCCGGGCTGGTGCTGTTTTCTACCAATCCCGAGAGCCGTGGCCGTTACCAGGCGCTGTTTCGCGAACGCAAGATCGGCAAGCACTACGAGGCGATCTGCCCGGCGCTGCCTGATCTGGACTTTCCGCGTGATGAACGCTTGCACATGGTCGACGGCGAACCGTTCTTCCTGATGAAAAAGGGCGACGGCGAACCCAACAGCGAGACGCGCATCGAGGTGCTCGAACGCCGCGGCGAGCTCTGGCGCTATGCGCTTTATCCAGTCACCGGGCGCAAGCATCAACTGCGTCTGCAGATGGCCACGCTGGGGGCCGGCATCTGCAACGACCCGTTCTACCCCGAGCTGATCGAGCGGGCGCGGCGTGATCAGGACGACTATTCGAAGCCTCTCAAGCTGCTTGCACGTGGGCTGACGTTTCGCGACCCGCTGACCTCCAACGAACGGCACTTCGAAAGCAGTTTGCAGCTAGCCTGGTGAGTCGCAGCGATTAATACAGTCGCGGTTTTTCACCGAAGCCGTCACGCGCTGACTGCTTGAGCTGAGCAGCGCTTCGAGCCACCAGCGGCGTTGCCCTTGCAGTCCTCGGGTAGTGTTCAGGTGTCAGGATCAGACGTCGACCACACCCACTGTCATGCCGCCGCAGACATAAAGCGTCTGCCCCGTCACGAAGCCGCTTCGCTCGTCGAGCAGGTAGGCGACGGCGTGCGCAACGTCGTCAGGTATTCCGACGCGCTTGACCGGCACTGAGTCGATGATTTTCTGTGTGCGGGGCGCGCCGGGCGGGTTTGCGCGGTCGAATAGCTCGGTGCGGATCGGGCCGGGGCCGACCGCGTTAGCGGTGATGCCGTGCGTGCCCAGCTCCAGCGCCCAGACGCGGGTCATGCCGATCAGCGCGGCTTTGCTTGCTGCGTAGGCGGTGCGCAGCTCCTTGCCCAGCGCAGCCCGCGAGGCCATGTTGACGATGCGCCCGAAGCCGGCTTCCTTCATGCCTGGCAGCAGCGCCTGCATGCATTGCATGGCGCAACGCAGGTTCAGTGCCATCACGCGGTCCAGTTCGGCCAGCGTCTGCTCGTCGGCGGGAGCCGGGCAGACCATGCCGACGTTATTGACCAGGCGGGTAATCGGGCCTCCGGCCAAGGCTTCGCGCAGCGCCTCGGCAGTGGCCTCGGGGTCGGACAGGTCGGCGCGAATGTCATCACCGTCGCGGTCGATGACGATCGGCTCGTAACCGTCTTCACGACAGCGTTCGGCGGTGGCGGCACCGATGCCGGCTGCGCCGCCGGTGATCAGGACTCTTGGTAGGCTCATGAAATTCTCGCAGGCAATTAGACGGTCGCGACCGGGGTCAGCGGTGAACCGACAGCCCCCGGCAGCCGTAGCGGCGGGGCGGTCAGGAAGAAACGGTAACGGCCCTGGCCACGCAGGTGCGCGGCCAGCGGACCGAGGTGCCAGAGTTCGCCGAGGTGGACGCCAAGTTTGAACAAACAGTGGTGGTGAAGGGGCAAGGCAGCACAACATGCGTCGCCGCCCGCGGCCGGGTAGGCCTCGACGGCGTAATTGTCAGCGGCAAGAGCCGCCAGTTCGCTGTCGGTGATCCACTGGAGCAGCTTTTCGTCGCGCCCGTCGAGCACTGCACAGCTCTGGGTCAGTGTCTGCGAGTCAGGCTGGCCCCCCATGGCCAGCACCGCGTCGGCGAACCCGGTATGCAGACAGACAATGTCGCCGCGCTCGACTTCGACCCGGTCAGCCTCGAGCACACGCATCAGCGTGTCGTAACCAACCAGCGTGTGCGCATCGCCCAGATGGGCGTGCAAATCGATCAGCGCGGCGCGCCCCTGCACGCCGGTTTCAGCCATGCGTTCGATGCCCAGCGCACCCGCCCCAGACGTACTCTGGGGACGCATGCGCTCCTGCACGCCCGCATCGTCCGGGTGTTGCGGACCGCGGATCAGATCGCCGGCGGCGAAGCCGTTGTAGTACATCGGCTCAGGAACGCCGTCGCCGTCGACATCGAATAGCGCGCCGACGTGGGCCAGGCTGTCCCACTGGGTCGAGTACTGCAGGTGCAAGATTGCCAGATCGTCACTGAGGACGTCGGGCCGTCCGGCCTGCAGGTCGCCCAAGCGGAAATTGAAGTTGACCGCGCCCTGGCGCAGCGTTGGTCGCAGCACGGGAGGATGGCGGTTGGGATTAAGCCCGCTACCGCCGGGGTAGTCGAGCGGCAGGCTGAGACAGAACGCCTTGCCGTCACGCACCTCGGCGATGCCTTGGAGGACTTTCTCAGCGGTGATCAAGTTCAGCCTGCCGAGTTGGTCGTCGTCACCAAACTCACCCCAGTTCGAGCCATCCGGACGATTTTTCCAGCGTGGATTGGTCATTCGCTACCCCTCAGTGGGTTGTGCGTCACAGATAGCATTGGCCTGCAACATAGGCCTTGCGCCAGCGTGTGATGGTGACGCGCTCGAACAGTTCGATGTGGCTGAACGGGTCCTCGGCAATGAAGTGTTCAGCTTCGGCGCGCGTCTCGAGGTCGACGATATAGAGGCCGCCACCCAGGTCGCTGCCATCGTCGGCAAGCTTGGCACCGCACGCCAGAAGGATTGCCTTATTCGCCTCGAGAAAGCGCAGATGTTCGTCGCGGGTGTCGCGTCGCAGCTGCTGGTGGCCGGGCTTGTCGAAGGTTTCGATCAGATAGGGCATAAGGACCTCAGTTTGCTGCCAGCGCAGACGGGTGCTGGGCCAGCGGCGTGACCTCTAGGGTCATGTAGGGATACAGCGGCAATGCGCTGAGCATCAAATGCAGCTCGTCGTTTCCGGCGACATCGAAGACGCTGTAATTGGCGTACTGGCCGACGACCCGCCAAAGGTGACGCCAGCGGCCGTCGCGCTGCAGTTCCTGCGAATAAGCCTTTTCCTCAGCGATCAATGCCGCAGCGGCGGTCGGGTCGGGGTCGTGGGGGATGTTCACTTGCATGTGCACGAGAAAGAGCATTGAGGAGCCCCGGTTACTGGACGCATGGCCCAAAGTGGACCGCTCTCGCCTCGATTGGCGCAAAGCGACAGCGGTGAGTGCTGAGAAGGTACGAGGCGCTCGCCCGGCAATGCAATCCGATGTTCGAATAGATGTTCGGTAATCGAACGGTTCTGATGGCGACGTTCGGCGTCGTCCTGCTAACAGTTATAGAGCGTTGGCCAAGCGCAGCGACACTAAAGGTACGGGTAAATGACTGTTCGATTATCGAACTAAAAATCGATTATCGAATTGCACGCGCTGAGCTTGCTCACCTACTGTCGTCGCCATTAAAAATAATTGCCAAGGAAACGTCATGAACGCGCTAGCCAATTTCTTTACGCGTCTCGTCAATCGCTACATGCCAGATCCACTCGTGATCGCGATTGGTCTCACCGTAATCACGCTGATTCTCGCGGTGCTCGTCGAGGGCACGAGCCCGCTCGACGCGACCCGCTACTGGGGCGATGGCTTCTGGAATTTGCTCGCGTTCAGCATGCAGATGACTGTCATCCTCCTGGCGGGCTACATCCTGGCTCGCACTCCCTTCGTCGATGGGATACTCGACCGCATCGCCGGTACCGTGCGCACGCCGTTTGCGGCGATTGTCGTCGCTACCCTGGTGGGCATCATCGGCAGTTGGCTGAACTGGGGGTTCGGCCTGGTGATCGGTAGCGTCGTCGCTCAGAAATTGGCACTGAAGGTGCCAGGCTTGCACTACCCGTTGGTAATCGCGGCGGCATTTTCCGGCTTTTCGGTATACGGCATCGGCCTGTCTGGCAGTGTGCCATTGCTGATCGCCACCGAAGGGCATTTTCTGCAGGGCCGCATGGGCCTGGTACCGCTGTCGGAAACGATCTTCAGCGGACCGCTGCTGATCGCTTCTGCACTGATACTGCTGACCTTGCCGCTGTTCAACGCCTGGCTGCACCCTAAGGGCGCCGGGAACATTGTCGAAATCGACCCGGCCACCGTAGCCGTGCCGTTCGAGCCGAGTCTGGATGGCCAACGGGACGTGACCCTTGCAGACCGGATGAACCATAGCAAGGTGGTCGGTATCGTCATTGGCCTGCTGGGGATGGTCTATGTAGGCCTGCATTTCGCCGATGGCGGTTCGCTGGACCTCAACACCGTCAACTTCATCTTCGTCTTTCTCGGCATTCTGCTGTTCGCATCGCCGGCCCGCTACCTGGCGGCGCTCGGCGAAGGCGTCAAGATCGTATCGGGGATCATCGTTCAGTATCCCTTCTACGCCGGCATCATGGGCATCCTCGTCGGTTCTGGCCTGGTGGTCTCGTTCGCAGAGCTGTTTGTACAAATCTCCACCGCCGAAACGCTGCCGATCTGGTCGTTCATCAGCGGAGGGCTGATCAACATTCTCGCGCCGTCCGGTGGAGGTCAGTGGGCCGTACAGGGGCCGGTGGTGATCGAGGCGGCGCGCGAGCTGAACGCGTCGTTTGCCGCGACGGCACTTGGCGTACAGGTAGGTGACCAGTGGACCAACATGATCCAGCCGTTCTGGATATTGCCGGTGCTGGCAATATCCAAGCTGAAGTTACGCGACGTGATGGGCTATATGGTGCTGATCCTGGGTTACCTGGGAATCATTTTTGGCGGCACCATCTGGGTCTGGGGTTACCTGTCGGCCTGATCGAAAGTCAAGAAACACGATGCTCGTGCCTCGCCAAACGCGGGGTGCGTATCACCGTCTCTGGTTCTCGCGAGGCAGTACTGAGCAAGCCGAGGTGGTTCGTCTGACCGTTGGTCTCAAGCCTGTCGGGTTTTTGCTATTAATTGAGTTAACCCCAGCCGCACCTTCTCAGCCGACCCCAGTCGATATTGTTAACGCCCCCAGTCGAAGCGATATCGCCATGCCTGAAGGCCCATCCATCGTCATCCTTCGCGAAGAAGTGGCCGCATTCACCGGCAAGTCCATCGAACGCGCAGAGGGTAGCGCCAAGCTCGACAAGGCGCGGTTGGTCGGCCGGACGGTGCGTTCGTTCCGCAGATGGGGCAAACACTTCCTGGATCGAGCTGGATGACCTGTCCTTGCGTATCCACCTGCTGCTGTTCGGCAGCTACCGGATCAACGAGCGCAAGGAGTCCGCGCCGCGCCTGAGCCTGGGTTTCCCGAACGGTGAGCTGAATTTCTAAGGCTGCTCGGTGCAGTTTATCGAAGGCTCGCTGGAGGAGGCGTACGACTGGGGTGCGGACGTCATGAGCGAGGCCTGGGACAACCGCACAACGCTGAAAAAACTGCGCACGCGGCCGCGACTGCTGGCCTGCGATGCACTGCTGGATCAAACGCTGTTTTCCGGCTCCGGCAACATCATCAAGCACGAGGTGCTATTTCGCACCCGCATCCATCCACTGTCGCTGATCGGCGACCTGTCGGCGGCCAAGCTGCGCGAGTTGGCCAAAGAGGTACGCACCTACAGTTTCGAATGCCTGCAGTGGAAGCGCGAAGGCACCTTGAAAGCACACTGGCTGGCGCATACCAGGACCACCTGCCCGCGCTGCCAGATTCCCTTCGTCAAAGCCAAGTCGCTGGGTCGCAGCAAACGCCGCAGCTTCTGTTGCGAGCGCTGCCAGAAGCGTTACGGCGAAAGTGATCAGGTTTCGGTCGATACGCCGGTAGCAGAGCAGTAGGACGAGACGCTGTATCCTTTGGTTATGATCGGCGCTTTGCTGTAAGCGCTGCCCCGGCTTTCACCGGACCGAGATCCATCTTTCATGCGTATCGCTCCCTTGTTGCTGGCTGTTGCCGCCATCGTCTGGCTTCCATCGACGCTGCCCTCGGAGTCGCTGCTGGACCTGCAAGTCGGGGATGCTCGGCTCACGGCGGAGTACGCGCGCACCCCGGATGAACGCGAACGTGGCTTGATGGAGCGCACCGAGCTGCCGGCAGACCACGGCATGCTGTTTCGCTTCGATGATTTTCGCCGGCACTGTCTATGGATGAAAAACACGCCACTTCCCCTGTCTGCAGCCTTCATGGACGAGTCGGGGCGCATCGTCGATGTCATCGACCTGGAGCCACTGGACAAGACGATCCGCTGTTCGCGCGAGCCGGCGCGCTACGCGTTGGAGGTAAACCAGGGCTGGTTTGGTCAACATCGGACAGGTATCGGCGATCAAGTGAGCGGTATCCCAAAATAGGCCAGAGAATGGTGGGCGGATGCCAGTCCGCGCGCTAGAAGGGGCGCCGGCTTAGACCCGCTCCGCCTGTTTAGACAAGTCATCGAACTGTCACAGACCGTTCACTGGAGCGACATCGGCCGTGCCTAAGGTCATGCCTCATCAGACGGCCCCCATCGGCTGCCGTCGTTCACGATGAGGGAGTCGATCCATGAGTGCGGTTATCCGTGTCGACAGTCTGAACAAGACCTTCGCAGGCAAACGTGCCCTGCATGATCTGGCGCTGTCCGTGCAGCCGGGCGAAATGGTGGCGCTGATCGGTGCCTCGGGTTCCGGCAAATCCACACTGCTGCGGCACATCGCCGGCCTGGCCTGCGGTGATCGCAGCGGCGGCAACATCCAGGTGCTCGGTCGCGAGGTGCAGTCGGCGGGACGTTTGAACGCTGACGTCAGGCGGCTGCGCGCGGACATCGGCTACATCTTCCAGCAGTTCAATCTGGTCAACCGCCTCAGTGTGCTGGACAACGTGCTGCTGGGCTTTCTCGGGCGCATGCCGCGCTGGCGCGGTTCGCTGGGCATGTTCAGCGCCGAACAGAAGCAGCAGGCGCTGGCCGCGCTGGACCGCGTGGGGCTGGCCCATCGTGCCGAGCAACGCGCTTCGACACTTTCCGGCGGTCAGCAGCAGCGGGTGGCCATCGCCCGCGCCCTGACCCAGCAGGCCGAAGTGATACTCGCCGACGAGCCGATCGCCTCGCTCGACCCCGAGTCGGCTCGCAAGGTCATGGACATTCTCGCCGACATCAACCGACGGGACGGCAAGACCGTCGTGGTGACGCTGCATCAGGTCGATTACGCCCTGCGCTACTGCCGGCGAGCGGTGGCACTGAAGGATGGGCGCATCCATTACGACGGTGCCTGCGCCGATCTCGATTCGCGGCTTCTCAACGATCTCTACGGCGCCGATCTCGACGCCAGTCTGCTGTTTTCCGATCAGGCCCGCTCGCCTGCCGCGGCAGTGCCGGCGCAGACCCGCGCGCTGAGCCTGGCTCGGGCCTGAAACCGCCGTCCCGATTCCACGTCATGCCAACCCAACGTCATCCAATGACAGGAGCTTTTCCATGTTCAATCGTATTGGCCGCGTCCTGGCCGCCTCCGCCTTGCTGACCGGCTCGCTGCTGGGCGGCGCCCACGCGGATGATGGCAAGGCACTGAATTTCGGCATCATTTCCACCGAATCCTCGCAGAACCTGCGGACTGTCTGGGATCCCTTCCTCGCCGCCATGAGCGAGCGTACCGGGATGAAGATCAACGCCTTCTTCGCCCCCGACTACGCCGGCATCATCCAGGGCATGCGCTTCGACAAGGTCGACCTGGCCTGGTACGGCAACAAGTCGGCGATGGAAGCCGTGGACCGCGCCGGCGGCGAAATCTTTGCCCAGACCGTCGCCGCCAACGGCGCGCAGGGCTATTACAGCTTGCTGGTGGCGCACAAGGACAGCCCCATCGACTCCGTCGAAGACATGCTCAAGGACGCCGCCAATCTAACCTTCGCCAACGGCGATCCGAATTCCACCTCGGGCTACCTGGTGCCGGGCTATTACGTCTTCGCCAAGAACAAGGTGGACGCCAACAAGATCTTCAAGCGCACGCTCATCGGTAGCCACGAAGTCAACGCATTGTCGGTCGCCAACAAGCAGGTCGATGTCGGCACCTTCAACAACGAGGGCATGGAGCGCCTGGAGCTGACCGCGCCGGAGAAGGCCGCCCAGCTCAAGGTGATCTGGACCTCGCCGCTGATTCCCGTCGATCCCATGGTCTGGCGCAAGAACCTGCCGGAGGCGACCAAGGCCAGCATCCGCGAGTTCTTCATGAGCTTTGGCGACAAGCCTGGCGAGATGGAGGTTCTGGCAGACCTGCAGTGGGGCAAGTTCCGCGCCTCCGATGACGATCAGCTGCTGCCGATTCGCCAGCTCGATCTGTTCAAGAAGCGCAGCGAAATCGCCAGCAACAGCAAGCTCGACGAAAGCGACAAGCAGGCTCAGTTGAAGGAACTGGACGCCCAGCTCGCCGCGCTCGAGCAGCGCATGGCCGAGCTCCAGCAAAAAACCGCAGCCGCCACCGCGGGCTGATCCACCGGCCGCTGCGTGAGCGGCGGTCGGCTTTCTCGTTTGCCGGAGCTTCCATGACTTCTCTGACCGCACCTACCCCCGTCGCCGCACCGCAGAAACGCTCGTGGTTCAAGCTGGTTGGCTGGGGACTGTTTCTCGCACTGCTGGGCTGGTCCTGGCAGGGCGCCGAAATGAACCCGCTGGCGCTGGTCCGCGACGCCGGCAACATGGCGACCTTCGCTGCCGATTTCTTTCCGCCGGACTTCAGCAACTGGGAGCTGTACCTGACGGAAATGATCGTCACCGTACAGATCGCCCTCTGGGGCACGGTGCTGGCGATCCTCTGTGCGATCCCGCTGGGCATTCTCTGCTCTGAGAACATCGTGCCCTGGTGGGTGTATCAGCCGGTCCGGCGAGTGATGGACGCCTGTCGTTCGATCAACGAGATGGTTTTCGCCATGCTCTTCGTCGTTGCGGTCGGTCTGGGGCCTTTCGCCGGGGTACTGGCATTGTTCGTCGGTACCACGGGTGTGCTCGCCAAACTCTTCGCCGAAGCGGTGGAAGCCATCGAGCCGGGGCCCGTGGAAGGGGTGCGTGCCACCGGTGCCAGCGCCTTGCAGGAGGTCATTTTCGGGGTCATCCCGCAGGTCCTGCCGCTGTGGATTTCCTACGCGCTGTATCGATTCGAATCCAACGTGCGCTCGGCGACGGTGGTGGGCATGGTCGGCGCCGGCGGTATCGGCGTGATCCTCTGGGAGGCCATTCGCGGTTTCCAGTTCGGCCAGACCTGCGCCCTGCTCATCGTCATCGTGGCGGTGGTCAGCGTGATCGACATCATCTCCCAGCGCCTGCGCAAACTCTTCATCTGACCGGAGACGGACGCCTTGCGCGTCTTTTTTAGCCATGCACCTGTCTAGACAACCTCAACCGCGCTACCTGCGACTGGCCGCCCAGCTGCGTGAGGAATTACGCCACTTGCAGCCCGGCGATCAGCTGCCCGGCGAGGTCCAGCTGGCGACCCGGTTCGCGGTCAACCGGCACACGCTGCGCCGCGCCATCGATGAGCTGGTCAGCGAGGGCCGTGTGCTGCGCCAACAGGGCCGCAGCACACGCGTGCTGGCACGACCGCTGATCTATCCGCTCGCCGCCGGCAGCGCTTACAGCGAATCGCTGTCGGCGCAGGGCCACGGAGTGCAGGCGCGGCTGCTGCAGCGGCAGCTACGTCCGGCCACTGCTGAAGAGGCCGACCACCTGAAGCTGAGCGAGGGTGCGGCATTGCTCGAGCTGCACACCCTGCGCCTGCTCGACGAGCAACCGGTGAGCCTGATCCGCCACCGCTTCTGTGCCAGCTGTCAGGCGCTGCTGGAGGACTACAACGGCGGCTCGCTGCGTCGGTACCTGGCCGAACGTCAACTGCCGCTGCGCCGGGCCTTCAGCCTGATCGGCGCGCGCCTGCCCACCCCCGGCGAGGCCGATCAGCTGTTGATGCCGCGCCACGCGCCACTGCTGACCGTGCTCACCCTTTCCCACGACCTGGCCGGACGGCCGGTGGAGCTGTCGTTGTCGACCAGCCGCGCCGACCGCTTCCAGTACCAGGTCGCCACCTGATGGAGACGCGCATGACCCCAGAAATAGCCACGCGCCAGCGCTGGATGGGCGTGCTTGCCCGTGCCGGCGATGAGCTGGCGCGCTACGAGGCCGCACTCAAGGACACCGACTACCAGCTGGTACGCGCACCGGAGATCGGCATGACGCTGGTCCGTGGCCGCATGGGCGGTACGGGTGCTGCGTTCAATCTCGGCGAAATGACCGTCACCCGTTGCGTGGTGCGGCTTGGCGACGGCCGGACCGGCTACAGCTACGTGGCCGGGCGCGACAAGCGCCACGCTGAACTGGCCGCATTGGCCGATGCGCACTTGCAAGGTCGCGATCAGGCGCATTGGCAACAGCAGCTGATCGATCCGCTGGCAGCGGCCCAGGCGGCACGTCGTGCGGCCCAGGATGCCGAGACGGTCAGCAGCAAAGTGGAGTTCTTCACGCTGGTGAGAGGAGAAGACTGATGAGCGCAGATTTATTGCAAGCGGCATTCGGCGATCAGGTGCTCGACAGCCAGCGCGTGTTTCGCACGGCGCTCAAGGCGCTTGCCGAGCCCGGCCTGACGCAGCCACTGATTCCGCTGCAGGCGCTCGATCCGCTGGCCCCGGCCACCTATGCGCTGTGCCTGAGCCTGCTCGACGGCGACACGCGGCTGTGGCTGGCGCCCGCCTTTGATACGCCGGCGGTGCGCGCCAACCTGGCGTTTCATTGCGGTTGTCCGATCGTGGCCGAACGTGAGGCAGCTGATTTCGCGCTGCTTGGGGTTCAGGAGCTAGACGACCTGTCCGGATTTTTCACCGGCAGCGAACGCTTTCCCGATCAGTCGTGCACGCTGCTGGTCCAGCTCGATGCCCTCGAGGGTGGCACAGCGTTGAGCTGGAGCGGCCCCGGCATCCTCGGCCAGCGCGAAGTGAGCCTGCCGCTGCCGGCTGCGTTCTGGCAGCAGCGCGCCGATCGCAATGATTTCCCACGCGGGCTGGACCTGTTTTTTGCCGCCGACCAGTCACTGGTCGGCTTGCCGCGCAGCACCCGCATTGCGCCATCGATAGAGGAGGTCGCCTGATGTACGTAGCCGTCAAAGGTGGCGAACAGGCCATCGACAATGCTCACCGGCTGTTGGCGAAGAAGCGCCGCGGCGACACCGCCTTGCCCGAATTGAGCGTCAGCCAGATCCGTCAGCAGCTGCCGTTGGCGGTGGCGCGGGTCATGGCCGAGGGTTCGCTGTTCGATGAGGAGCTGGCTGCGCTGGCCATCAAGCAGGCGGCCGGCGACCTGCTCGAAGCGATCTTCCTGCTGCGCGCTTATCGCACCACGCTGCCGCGTTTCGGCGCCAGCGTCCCGCTGGAAACCGCGCAGATGCGTCCGACCCGGCGCATCTCGGCCACCTTCAAGGACCTGCCCGGCGGCCAACTGCTCGGCCCGACCTTCGACTACAGCCATCGCCTGCTGGACTTCAGCCTGCTGGCCGAAGGCGAACATCCCGGCCCGGAGCTCGATCCTCGTGCCGAGCTGGCGGCCTGTCCGCGCGTGCTCGATCTGCTCGCCCAGGAAGGACTGATGAAGCCCGAGCGGGGCGACGATCAGGCGGTGCCGGACATCACCCGCGACCCCCTGGAGTTCCCCAGCGGCCGCGCGCAGCGGCTACAAGCGTTGGCCCGAGGTGATGAGGGCTTCCTGCTGGCGCTGGGCTATTCGACCCAGCGCGGCTATGGCCGCAACCACCCCTTCGCCGGAGAAATCCGCATCGGTCAGGTCGAGGTCTGGATGGAGCCGCCGGAGCTGGGCTTCGCCGTACCGCTGGGCGATATCGAAGTGACCGAGTGCGAGATGGTCAACCAGTTCGTCGGCGGGCAGGGCATCGACCCGCAGTTCACCCGCGGCTACGGGCTGGCCTTCGGTTATGCCGAGCGCAAGGCCATGGGCATGGCCCTGGTCGATCGTGCGCTGCGCGGCGCCGAGTACGGCGAGACGGTGCAAGGCCCGGCGCAGCAGGAAGAGTTCGTGCTGATGCACTGCGACAACGTCGAGGCCGGTGGCTTCGTCTCGCACCTCAAGCTGCCGCATTACGTCGATTTCCAGTCGGAACTGGAATTGATTCGCAAGCTGCGTCGCGCGCCGGTCGAGCAGACCCCCGCGGCCGAGCCCAACGCCGAGGAGCGCCGCGCATGATCGCCACAATCAATGAGCGACCACAGGCCGCTGCGACAGAGCAGGGCTACAACTTCGCCTACCTCGACGAACAGACCAAACGCATGATCCGCCGCGGGCTGCTCAAGGCCGTGGCGATCCCCGGCTACCAGGTGCCGTTCGGCGGCCGCGAAATGCCGCTGCCCTATGGCTGGGGCACCGGCGGCATGCAGCTGACGGCCGCCATTCTCGGCGCCGAGGACGTGCTCAAGGTGATCGACCAGGGCGCCGATGACACCACCAACGCGGTGTCGATCCGCCGCTTCTTCGCCCGTACTGCCGGCGTCGCCACCACCACCCGCACGCCGGAAGCGACGGTGATCCAGACCCGTCACCGGATTCCGGAAACGCCGCTGCGCAATGATCAGATCATGGTCTATCAGGTGCCGATCCCCGAGCCGCTACGGTTCATCGAACCGTCGGAAAGCGAGACGCGGACCATGCATGCGCTGGCCGACTACGGGGTCATGCACGTCAAGCTTTATGAAGACATCGCCACCTTTGGCCATATCGCCACCAGCTATGCCTACCCGGTGACGGTGGACGGCCGCTACGTGATGGATCCTTCGCCGATCCCCAAATTCGATAACCCCAAACTGGACATGAGCCCGGCGCTGATGCTGTTCGGCGCCGGCCGCGAGAAGCGCCTCTATGCCCTGCCGCCCTACACGGACGTGCGCAGCCTGGATTTCGAGGATCACCCCTTCGCCATCCAGGCCTGGGACCAGTGCTGCGCCTTCTGCGGCAGCGACAGCTCCTACCTCGACGAGCTGATCGTCGACGATGCGGGCACCAAGCGCTTCGTCTGCTCGGATACCGATTACTGCACCCAGCGCCGAGACGCCCAGGAGGCCGCCGAATGAACGCCGCGCTCGATCTGCAACAACCCGTCAGCCGCGTGGATCAGCCCTTGCTGTCGGTCCGTGGGCTGACGCGCCTGTACGGGCCGGATACCGGCTGCCAGGGCGTCGACTTCGATCTCTATCCCGGTGAGGTGCTGGGCATCGTCGGTGAGTCCGGCTCCGGTAAATCCACGCTGCTCAGCCTGCTGGCCGGACGCTGCCCGCCCGACCGGGGCTCGGTCAGCTACCGCGGACGCGACGGCGCCTGGCTCGACCTCTACGCCGCCAGCGAGGCGGAGCGCCGCAGCCTGCTGCGCACCGAGTGGGGCTTCGTCGAGCAGAATCCACGGGACGGCCTGCGCATGGGTGTATCCGCCGGCGCCAATATCGGCGAGCGGCTGATGGCTCAGGGGCAGCGCCATTACGGCCAGCTGCGTCAGGCCGGGCTGGACTGGCTGAGCCAGGTGGAGATCGACCCGGCGCGCATTGACGATCTGCCGCGCACCTTCTCCGGTGGCATGCAGCAGCGCCTGCAGATCGCCCGCAACCTGGTGTCCGGCCCGCGCCTGGTGTTCATGGACGAGCCCACCGGCGGCCTCGATGTTTCCGTGCAGGCACGCCTGCTCGACCTGCTGCGCGGGCTGGTACACGAGTTGGATCTGGCCGTGGTGATCGTCACCCACGACCTGGCCGTGGCGCGGCTGCTGGCGGATCGGCTGATGGTCATGCGCCGCTCGCGCGTGGTGGAAACCGGCCTCACCGACCAGATCCTCGATGATCCCCAGCACCCGTATTCGCAGCTGCTGGTGTCGTCGGTGCTGCAGCCATGAGGGAGCATGCACGCCAGCCGCATCTGGCAGCCGGTTCGTCGCGAAAAGCATCGCCAGCACGCTGGCTCCTGCACGGGAGCGATGCTGGCCGCGAGCTGGGAGGCTTCCGCTTTCGTAGGAGCGGGCCATGCCCGCGAATCCGCATCTCAT
>NZ_JAMOIE010000044.1 GCF_024448935.1 Stutzerimonas stutzeri | reverse complement strand
TTGCTAGCCGTCCATAGCTTGCAGCTTGCAGCTTGCAGCTTGCAGCTTGCAGCTGCCCTCTACCCTTGAACCTGAGCTTGTCGCCCCCATATAGCGGCACAAGCGCGGGTCGACGCCCGCTGACGTATCGATGAGGAGGACCGCATGGCCGACGAGCAAAACCTGGATAACCAGACCCCCGAAGAGAACGAGACCGCGCAAGCAGAGGTGACCGAGGATTTGGCTGGCCGCGTGCATTCTCTGGAAGAGCAGTTGGCCGCAGCCCAGGATCAGTCTCTGCGTGTGGCAGCCGAACTGCAGAACATCCGCCGTCGCGCCGAGCAAGATGTCCAGAAGGCGCATAAGTTTGCGTTGGAGAAATTCGCTGGAGACCTCCTGGCCGTCGCGGACAGCCTGGAGCGTGGCCTCGCGTTGTCGGACCCGGACGACGAAGCGGTCAAGCCGATGCGCGAAGGGGTCGAGCTAACGTTCAAGTTGTTGCTCGACACCCTGGCACGCCATCAGTTGGTACAGCTGGACCCGCAGGGAGAACCTTTCAATCCTGAGCATCACCAGGCCATGGCGATGGAGGAGAGCACCCACGCCGAGCCTGGCCGTGTGCTCAAGGTATTCCAGAAGGGCTACCTGCTCAACGGACGTCTGTTGCGCCCGGCGATGGTGGTCGTCAGCAAGGCACCGGCAGAAACCCCGCCCTCTATTGATGAAAAGGCTTGAATTCCGGCTGCTGACCCCCATCTCGTAGCCAAGCGTTTTTGTGTTACCCGCAGCCGGTAATCAGGCGCGGATCAATCAAAATTCGGAGAGAAGCACATGGGCAAGATTATCGGTATCGACCTGGGAACGACCAACTCCTGCGTCTCCATCCTTGAAAACGGCAAGGCCAAGGTGATCGAGAACGCCGAAGGCGGCCGCACCACGCCATCGATCATTGCGTATGCCAATGACGGTGAAATCCTGGTTGGCCAGTCCGCCAAGCGTCAGGCCGTGACCAACCCGCACAACACGCTGTACGCCGTGAAGCGACTGATCGGTCGTCGTTTCGATGAAGACGTCGTGCAGAAAGACATTCAGATGGTCCCCTACAAGATCGTCAAGGCGGATAACAATGACGCCTGGGTCGAGGTGAATGGCCAGAAGATGGCGCCGCCGCAGATCTCCGCTGAAATCCTGAAGAAGATGAAGAAGACTGCCGAGGACTATCTCGGTGAGCCGGTGACCGAAGCGGTGATCACCGTTCCGGCGTATTTCAACGACAGTCAGCGCCAGGCCACCAAGGACGCCGGTCGCATTGCCGGTCTGGACGTCAAGCGCATCATCAACGAGCCGACCGCGGCGGCGCTGGCCTATGGCATGGACAAGGCCAAGGGCGACCACACGGTCATCGTCTATGACCTCGGTGGCGGTACCTTCGACGTGTCGGTGATCGAGATCGCCGAAGTCGATGGTGAGCACCAGTTCGAAGTGCTGGCCACCAATGGCGACACCTTCCTCGGTGGTGAGGACTTCGACATTCGCCTGATCGACTACCTCGTCGACGAGTTCAAGAAAGAAACCGGCATGAACCTCAAGGGCGACCCGTTGGCCATGCAGCGCCTGAAGGAAGCTGCCGAGAAGGCCAAGATCGAGCTGTCCTCCAGCCAGCAGACTGACGTCAACCTGCCGTACATCACCGCGGACTCGACCGGTCCGAAGCATCTGAACGTGAAAATTTCCCGCGCCAAGCTGGAAGCGCTGGTCGAGGATCTGGTGCAGCGCACCATCGAGCCGTGCCGCATGGCGATGAAGGATGCCGGTATCGACGTGGCCAAGATCGACGACGTGATCCTGGTCGGCGGTCAGACCCGTATGCCGCTGGTGCAGCAGAAGGTCGCCGAGTTCTTCGGCAAGGAAGCGCGCAAGGATGTGAACCCGGATGAAGCTGTTGCCATGGGCGCTGCGATTCAAGGGGCCGTGCTGGCGGGTGACGTGAAAGACGTTCTGCTGCTCGACGTGTCGCCGCTGACCCTGGGCATCGAAACCATGGGCGGCGTGATGACTGCGCTGATCGAAAAGAACACCACCATCCCGACCAAGAAGTCGCAGGTGTTCTCGACGGCGGATGACAACCAGGGCGCGGTAACCATTCACGTGCTGCAGGGTGAGCGCAAGCAGGCGTCGCAGAACAAGTCCCTGGGCCGCTTCGATCTGGCTGATATTCCACCGGCTCCGCGTGGTGTACCACAGATCGAGGTGACGTTTGACATCGATGCCAACGGCATCCTGCACGTGTCAGCGAAAGACAAGGCCACCGGCAAGCATCAATCCATCGTGATCAAGGCCAACTCGGGTCTTTCCGAGGAGGAAATCCAGCAGATGGTGCGTGACGCCGAGGTCAATGCCGAGGAAGACCGCAAGTTCGAGGAGCTGGTGACCGTCCGCAACCAGGGCGATCAGCTGGTTCATGCGACCCGCAAGATGCTGACCGAAGCCGGCGACAAGGCCACCGAAGAAGACAAGGCCAACATCGAAAAAGCCATCGGCGAGCTGGAAGTTGCCATCAAGGGCGACAACAAGGCTGAAATCGAAGCCAAGATCGCGGCGGTCTCTCAGGCGTCCACGCCACTGGCGCAGAAGATGTATGCCGAGCAGCCTCAGGGCGGCGAAGGCGAGCAGACTGGCGACAGCGGACAGTCCGGTGACGACGTGGTCGATGCTGAGTTCGAAGAGGTCAAGGACAACAAGTAAGCCGCGGCTTAGACCTCCATGAGTGGAGAACGCGCAGAGGCCTGCATTCTGGCCCCTGCCTTTTGCTCCAGCCCGATGCGGTGATGCCGCGACGGGCTTGATCGCCGCGCGGGGGCTTGCTCCCGCGTCGGCGCGTCTGGAGGGTACGAATTTGAAGGTTCAGGAAACTTATGGCCAAACGTGACTATTACGAAGTGCTGGGTGTCGAGCGGGGCGCCAGCGAGGCGGAGCTGAAAAAGGCTTATCGTCGCCTCGCAATGAAGCATCATCCGGACCGTAATCCCGGGGACAAAGCCGCCGAAGATGCCTTCAAGGAAGCCAATGAGGCTTACGAGGTGTTGTCCGATGCGAGTAAACGTCAGGCCTATGACCAATACGGTCACGCCGGAGTCGATCCGCAAATGGGGGCTGGCGCGGGCGCGGCGTATGGTAACGCCAACTTCTCCGATATCTTCGGCGACGTGTTCAGCGATTTCTTCGCTGGCGGACGCGGCAGTTCGCGTGGCGGTGCTCAGCGCGGCAGTGATCTGCGCTACACCCTCGAGCTGGATCTGGAAGAGGCTGTGCGGGGCACCACGGTTACCATTCGAGTGCCGACGCTTGTCGAGTGCAAGACCTGTGACGGTTCCGGTGCCAAGAAGGGCACCAGCCCGGTGACCTGTACCACCTGTGGGGGTATCGGCCAGGTGCGCATGCAGCAAGGGTTCTTTTCGGTGCAGCAGACCTGTCCGCGCTGTCATGGTAGCGGCAAGATGATTTCAGATCCTTGCGGCAGCTGCCATGGACAAGGGCGCGTCGAAGAGCAGAAGACACTTTCGGTCAAGGTGCCGCCGGGCGTCGATACAGGCGACCGGATTCGTTTGTCGGGGGAGGGCGAGGCGGGCGCCCAGGGCGGTCCGGCTGGAGATCTTTATGTGGTGGTCAACGTCCGCGAGCACCCAATCTTTCAGCGTGACGGCAAGCACCTGTTTTGCGAGGTGCCGATCAGTTTCGCCGATGCGGCGCTGGGCGGCGAGCTGGAAGTGCCCACCCTCGACGGGCGGGTGAAGTTGAAAATTCCGGAAGGCACTCAGACCGGCAAGCAGTTCCGTTTGCGTGGTAAGGGTGTTGCCCCTGTGCGTGGCGGTGCCGCCGGCGATCTGCTGTGCCGGGTGGTGGTGGAGACGCCGGTTAACCTGGGCAAGCGCCAGCGCGAGATACTCGACGAGTTCCGCAAAACGTTGCAGAACGACAGCTCTCATTCGCCCAAAGCCAGCGGCTGGTTCGAAGGCGTGAAGCGATTTTTTGGCGATCTTTAACCCGGTGGCGAGCTGCAGGCGGCAGCCTTCCTGAGGGCGCCCTTGCAGCTTAAGGCTTCAGCTTGGAGCTGTTTTTATGCGACGTATTGCAGTAACGGGCGCCGCGGGGCGTATGGGCAAGACACTGGTCGAGGCTGTTCAGCAAACCGCTGGTGCCGCGGGCTTGACCGCCGCTATCGACCGGCCAGACAGCACCCTCGTGGGCGCTGATGCAGGCGAGCTGGCTGCTATCGGGCGGCTCGGCGTCCCGCTGATCGGTGAGGTGGCGAAGGTCGTCGACGAGTTCGATGTGCTGATCGATTTTACTCATCCTTCGGTCACGCTGAAGAACCTCGAAGTGTGCCGACGCGCCGGCAAGGCGATGGTGATCGGCACCACGGGTTTCTCGGTTGCAGAGAAGGAAAAACTGGCTGCTGCAGCACGGGATATCCCCATCGTGTTTGCCGCGAATTTCAGCGTCGGCGTCAACTTGTGCCTGAAGCTGCTTGATACGGCTGCGCGCGTGCTGGGCGACGAGGTCGATATCGAAATCATCGAGGCGCATCACCGCCACAAGGTCGACGCGCCATCGGGTACTGCGCTGCGCATGGGTGAAGTGGTCGCCGAAGCACTCGGTCGCGATCTGCAAAAGGTTGCGGTTTATGGCCGTGAAGGGCAGACGGGCGCCCGTGCGCGGGAGACGATCGGTTTTGCCACCGTGCGTGCGGGCGATGTGGTCGGCGACCATACGGTGCTGTTCGCTGCCGAGGGCGAACGCGTCGAGATCACCCACAAGGCGTCTAGCCGGATGACGTTCGCCAAGGGCGCGGTGCGTGCCGCGATGTGGCTGGAGCAGCAGCCGGCGGGGCTGTATGACATGCAGGATGTGCTTGGGTTGCGCTAATGAAGCGCTTCGCCCGGCGTTTTGGCTGATTGCGGCTGGACCTGAAAAGGCATTTTCTGTAAGCTTCCGGTTTTAGTGTGTCCACTAAAAGTTGCGCAGAAATGAATCAAATAAAAAGCGGGATGACCTTCACACGTCATCCCGCTTTTTTACAATCTGCGCCTGCTTCAGCCTTGATCTTTGGGAGGTCTCTTGACTAAGCCAGCCCTTACGCCAGCCATTTTGGCCCTGGCCGATGGCAGTATCTTTCGCGGCGAATCCATCGGCGCCGATGGGCAAACCATTGGTGAGGTGGTGTTCAATACCGCCATGACCGGCTATCAGGAAATCCTCACCGATCCTTCCTATGCCAAGCAAATCGTCACCCTGACCTACCCGCACGTTGGAAATACCGGCACAACCCCAGAAGACGCTGAATCCTGGAAGGTTTGGGCTGCCGGGCTGGTGATCCGCGACCTGCCACTTATGGCGAGCAGCTGGCGCGACAAGCAGTCTCTGCCGGATTACCTCAAGGCCAGCGGTGCGGTGGCCATCGCTGGCATCGATACCCGTCGCCTGACTCGCATCCTGCGCGAGAAGGGTGCCCAAGACGGCTGCATTCTGGCGGGTGCCGACGCGACTGAAGAAAAAGCGCTGGAGCTGGCGCGCAGCTTCCCGGGCCTCAAAGGCATGGACCTGGCCAAGGAAGTCAGCGTCAAGGAGCGCTACGAGTGGCGTTCTACGGTCTGGAACCTGCAGGATGACGGCCACGCCGAAATCCCGGCCAGTGAGCTGCCCTATCATGTGGTCGCCTTCGATTACGGCGTGAAGTACAACATTCTGCGCATGCTGGTCGCGCGCGGCTGCCGCGTCACTGTGCTGCCGGCCCAGACGCCCGCCAGCGAGGCGCTGGCGCTGAACCCGGACGGGGTGTTCCTGGCCAACGGTCCGGGCGATCCCGAGCCGTGCGACTATGCGATCAAGACGATCCAGGACGTGCTCGAAACCGAGCTTCCGGTGTTCGGCATCTGCCTGGGCCACCAGCTGCTGGCACTGGCTTCCGGTGCCAAGACCGTGAAGATGCCCAACGGCCATCACGGGGCCAACCATCCGGTGCAGGATTTGAAGACCGGTGTGGTGATGATCACCAGTCAGAACCACGGTTTCGCCGTGGACGAGGCGAGCCTGCCGGCCAACCTGCGCGCGACCCATAAGTCGCTGTTCGACGGCACCCTGCAGGGCATCGAGCGGACCGACAAGGTCGCTTTCAGCTTCCAGGGCCACCCGGAAGCCAGCCCGGGCCCGCACGACGTGGCGCCGCTGTTCGATCGCTTCATCGCGGCGATGGCCGCGCGGCGCTGAGGTCGACATGCTGCCGAGCCTGGGAATCACCGACCTCTGGACCTACGTGCTGGGGACGCTGTTCATCGTCCTGCTGCCGGGGCCCAACTCGCTGTTCGTGCTCGCCACCTCGGCGCAGCATGGCGTGGCGAGCGGCTACAAGGCGGCGAGCGCGGTGTTCCTGGGCGATGCGATCCTGATGTCCCTGTCGGCACTGGGGATCGCCTCGCTGCTGCAGGCCGTGCCGATGGTTTTCGTGGTGCTCAAGTACCTCGGCGCCGCCTACCTGTGCTACCTCGGGATCGGCATGCTGCGCGGTGCCTGGCGCAAGCTGCATGCCCCGGAGGTCGCCGCGCAGGCGCTCGAGGCACACGCGGCGGTGAGCAACCCGTTCGGCCGGGCGCTGTTCCTCAGCCTGTCCAACCCGAAGGCGATCCTCTTTTTCATCTCCTTCTTCATCCAGTTCGTCGATCCGGGATATGCCTATCCCGGGTTGTCATTCCTGGTGCTGGGAACCATCCTCGAAGCGATCAGCTTCCTGTACCTGAGTTTCCTGATTTTTTGCGGCGTGCGCCTGGCCGATTGGTTCCGCCGGCGCCAACGCCTGGCGGTCGGAGCCACCTCCGGCGTAGGCGCCATGTTTGTCGGTTTCGGCATCAAGCTGGCCGGCGCGACCTTGACCTGAATTTGTTAAGCACGAGAGTCCCATGCCCAAGCGTACAGACATAAAGAGCATCCTGATCCTCGGTGCCGGCCCCATCGTCATCGGCCAGGCCTGCGAGTTCGACTATTCCGGCGCCCAGGCGTGCAAGGCGCTGCGCGAAGAAGGGTTTCGGGTCATTCTGGTGAACTCCAACCCGGCCACCATCATGACCGACCCGGCCATGGCCGACGCCACTTACATCGAGCCGATCAAGTGGGCCACCGTGGCCAAGATCATCGAGAAGGAGCGTCCCGACGCGCTGCTGCCGACCATGGGCGGCCAGACCGCGCTGAACTGCGCGCTGGACCTGGAGAAGCACGGCGTGCTGGAGAAGTTCGGCGTCGAGATGATCGGTGCCAATGCCGACACCATCGACAAGGCCGAAGACCGCTCACGCTTCGACAAGGCGATGAAGAACATTGGCCTGGCGTGTCCGGTCTCCGGCATCGCGCACAACATGGACGAAGCCTACGGCGTCCTCGAGAAAGTCGGCTTCCCTTGCATCATCCGCCCTTCGTTCACCATGGGTGGCACCGGCGGCGGTATCGCCTACAACCGTGAAGAGTTCGAGGAGATCTGCGCCCGCGGTCTCGACCTGTCGCCGACCAGCGAACTGCTGATCGACGAGTCGCTGATCGGGTGGAAGGAATACGAGATGGAGGTGGTCCGCGACAAGAAGGACAATTGCATCATCGTCTGCGCCATCGAGAACTTCGACCCGATGGGCGTGCACACCGGCGACTCCATCACCGTGGCCCCGGCGCAGACCCTGACCGACAAGGAATACCAGATCATGCGCAACGCCTCGCTGGCGGTGCTGCGCGAGATCGGCGTGGAAACCGGCGGCTCCAACGTGCAGTTCGGCATCTGCCCGAACACCGGCCGGATGGTGGTGATCGAGATGAACCCGCGCGTGTCGCGTTCGTCGGCGCTGGCTTCCAAGGCCACCGGCTTCCCGATCGCCAAGATCGCGGCGAAGCTGGCTGTGGGCTACACCCTCGACGAACTGTCCAACGACATCACCGGTGGTCGCACCCCGGCATCGTTCGAGCCGGCCATCGACTACGTCGTCACCAAGATCCCGCGCTTTGCCTTCGAGAAATTCCCCAAGGCCGATGCGCGTCTGACCACCCAGATGAAGTCTGTCGGTGAAGTCATGGCTATCGGTCGTACCTTCCAGGAATCCGTACAGAAAGCATTGCGCGGTCTGGAGGTGGGTGTATCCGGCTTCGATCCGAAGCTCGATCTGGCTGACCCCGAAAGCGAGGGCGCGCTCAAGCGCGAGCTTACCGTGCCGGGCGCCGATCGCATCTGGTATCTGGCCGACGCTTTCCGCGCCGGAAAGTCGGTTGCCGAAGTCTTCGATCTGACTCGGATCGATGAGTGGTTCCTGGTGCAGATCGAGGATCTGATCAAGGAGGAGGAACGGATCAAGACCATGGGCTTGTCCAGCATCGATCATGATGTGATGTACAGGCTCAAGCGCAAGGGCTTCTCCGACGCGCGTCTGGCGAAATTGCTTGGCGTCACCGAGAAGAATTTGCGCAATCATCGTCACAAACTCAAGGTCTTGCCGGTCTACAAGCGGGTCGATACGTGCGCCGCGGAATTTGCCACCGACACCGCCTACATGTATTCGACCTACGAGCAAGAGTGCGAGGCCAACCCGTCCAGTCGCGACAAGATCATGATCCTCGGTGGCGGTCCGAACCGTATCGGGCAAGGCATCGAGTTCGACTACTGCTGCGTGCATGCGGCGCTGGCCATGCGTGAAGACGGTTACGAAACCATCATGGTCAACTGCAACCCGGAGACCGTTTCCACTGATTACGACACGTCGGATCGTCTATACTTCGAGCCGGTAACCCTGGAAGATGTGCTGGAAATCGTCCGTGTTGAGCAGCCTAAGGGCGTGATTGTGCAGTATGGCGGCCAGACTCCGCTGAAACTGGCTCGTGCTCTGGAAGAAGCGGGTGTACCAATCATCGGTACCAGTCCTGACTCCATCGACCGGGCCGAAGATCGCGAGCGCTTCCAGCAGATGGTCGAGCGCCTGAACCTGCGCCAGCCGCCCAACGCGACCGCCCGTAGCGAAGAAGAGGCGCTCGCCGCCTCGAAAGTGATCGGTTATCCGCTGGTGGTGCGCCCGTCCTACGTGCTGGGCGGTAGGGCGATGGAAATTGTCTACCAGGAAGAAGAACTCAAGCGCTACATGCGCGAAGCGGTGAAGGTGTCGAACGACAGCCCGGTGCTGCTCGACCACTTCCTTAACTGCGCCATCGAAGTTGATATCGACGCGGTGTGCGACGGCAAACATGTGGTAATCGGCGCGATCATGCAGCACATCGAGCAGGCTGGCGTGCACTCGGGCGACTCTGCCTGTTCCTTGCCGCCTTACTCGTTGCCGGCGCATATCCAGGATGAGATCCGCGATCAGGTCAAGAAGATGGCCCTCGAGCTCGGTGTGGTCGGCTTGATGAATGTGCAAATGGCCGTTCAGGGCGAAGACATCTTCGTGATCGAAGTGAACCCGCGTGCGTCACGTACCGTTCCCTTTGTATCGAAGTGCATCGGCGTGTCGCTGGCAATGATTGCTGCTCGCGTCATGGCGGGCAAAACACTGGCGGAAGTTGGCATGACCGAAGAGATCATCCCGAACTTCTACAGTGTCAAGGAAGCAGTATTCCCCTTCTCCAAGTTTCCCGGCGTCGATCCGATTCTCGGCCCGGAAATGAAATCCACCGGTGAAGTGATGGGTGTCGGCGACAGCTTCGCCGAAGCTTTCGCCAAGGCGCAGCTAGGTGCGAGTGAAATTCTGCCCAATGGCGGCTGCGCCTTCATCAGCGTGCGTGACGATGACAAGCCGCACGTGGCCCAGGTCGCGCGGGATCTGATCGAGCTCGGTTTCGAAGTGGTCGGTACAGCGGGTACGGCCAAGCTCATCGAGGCGGCCGGCTTGCCGGTGCGTCGGGTCAACAAGGTAACCGAGGGTCGCCCGCACGTTGTCGACATGATCAAGAATGACGAGGTCACTCTGATCATCAATACTACCGAGGGGCGGCAGTCCATCGCCGACTCTTATTCAATCCGTCGTAACGCTCTGCAGCACAAGATCTGCTGCACCACCACCCTGGCTGGTGGGCAGGCAATCTGTGAGGCGTTGAAGTTCGGTCCTGAGAAGACCGTGCGCCGCTTGCAGGATCTCCATGCAGGAATCAAGGCATGACTAAATATCCAATGACTGTCCAGGGCGCACGCGCCCTGGAGGACGAACTCAAGCATTTGAAAACCGAACTGCGCCCGCAGATTACGCAGGCCATTGCCGAGGCGCGTGAGCTCGGGGATCTGAAGGAAAACGCCGAATACCACGCGGCGCGTGAACAGCAAGGCATGGTCGAGGCGCGTATTCGCGACATCGAGGGCCGTCTGCAGAACGCCCAGGTGATCGACGTGGCGACTATCCCGCACACGGGTAAGGTCATCTTCGGGACAACCGTGGAAATCGCCAACGTAGCAACGGATGAGGCGGTGACCTATCAGATCGTGGGTGACGACGAGGCCGACATCAAGCGTGGCAAGCTTTCGGTCAGTTCGCCTATCGCCCGAGCCTTGGTAGGCAAGGAGGAAGGGGACGTGGTGGCGGTGAAAACGCCCGGCGGCCTGATCGAATATGAGATCGTCGAGGTCCGACATTTCTCCTGACCGGCCAATGCGCGCCGGCGCGATCAGCTGGCTGCTGGCTCAGACATTCTGGGTCGGCGGGCTATGGCTTCTGCAGTTCGTAATGCTGCCGGCGCTGGCCAAGATTGGCCTGGCGCCGCTGCTCATCGAGGAGATTGCGGGCAGCCTGCAACCCTTGCTGGTGGGCTTCGCTGCGTTCTGTGTGCTGCTGCAAGCGCTGGTGCTGGTCCAGCTCTTTGGACTTCGCAGTCTTTGGCGTGATCTGCGAGGGCAGGTGTTGCTCGCTGTACTGCTGCTTGCGGGGAGCCATTTTGCGGCGCGCGCCGGCGTTATCGAATCACCGTACTGGTTGATGTTCAGTTATCTGGCGATGGGGTTGTGCGGGTTGATCCTGGTGCTGCAAGTCGCTCCCGGACGGGAGCGCTAGCAGGAGTACGGCGGCCGAAGAATGGCTCAGCCCTGAAAGCGATGCACGTTGGACAGTTGCTTGTTCACCTTGGGGTTCTTGCGGTAAATCAGCGCCATCTTGCCGATGGACTGGACCAATTCGCAGCCACCGATTTTGCAGAGCTCTTCGGTCACGGCACGCCGATCGTCGCGTTCGCTGATTCGCAGCTGTACCTTGATCAGTTCGTGATCGCTCAAGGCACGCTCCAGTTCAGCCTGAACGCCATCGGTCAGGCCGTTCTCCGAGACGATCAATACAGGCTTCAGGTGATGGCCGATGGATTTGTACTGTTTCTTCTGCTCGTTAGTGAGCGGCATAATTCGACCCTTGCGTCAGAACCCTGGAAAACCCGGCTAGTGTAACTGACACGCTCTGAGCCGCACAGATGAGGTAACAGCTTGGCACGCTCCAAGACCAGCCCGCGTTGGCTGAAAGAACATTTCGACGATCCCTATGTAAAGATGGCGCAGCGTGATGGCTATCGGTCCCGGGCCAGCTACAAGCTGCTCGAGATTCAGGAAAAGGATCGTATCCTGCGGCCAGGCATGACCGTCGTCGATCTCGGCGCGGCGCCGGGAGGCTGGTCGCAGGTCACCAGCCGAGTGATCGGCGATCGTGGGCGGCTGATCGCTTCCGACATTCTGCCCATGGACAGCATCGCCGACGTCACCTTCGTGCTTGGCGATTTTACTGAGGACGAAGTGTTCGCCGAGATCCTTCAGGCCATCGGTGAAACCCAAGTAGACCTTGTGATTTCCGATATGGCCCCCAATATGAGTGGAGTGAAGGTGGCCGACCAGGCGCGCGCGATGTTTCTTTGCGAGCTCGCGCTGGATCTGGCCATGCGGGTGTTGCGCCCAGGTGGCGATTTTCTGATCAAGATCTTTCAGGGGGATGGTTTCGACGCCTATCTGAAGGATGTCAGACAGAATTTCGACAAGCTACAGATGCGCAAACCCTTGTCCTCGAGGGACCGCTCGCGGGAACAGTATTTGCTGGCGCGCGGTTATCGGGGTGATGGCAACAAGATGCAGGCGCTGCGGTCTTAACCGCGTGGGACTGGAATTATTCTGGCACATGCCACCCGTGAAATACGGGCATGGTTCATATCGGGTTACAGACCGAGCTGCCTGTTCAGCTACGTTGTGTAGTAAGTTAGGCCGAGAACGAACCATCGGCCGTCATGCAGGCTTCCGACAACACGCCTGCTCTAGAGGGTAGTGAATTGAACGACATGGCAAAAAACCTGGTTTTGTGGTTGATCATTGCCGCTGTCCTGGTGACGGTGATGAACAACTTTTCCAGCCCTACCGAGCCGCAGACGCTCAACTATTCGGATTTCATCGAGCAGGTCAAAGAAGGCCAGGTCGAGCGCGTGACTGTTGACGGTTTCGTCATTACCGGAAAGCGCAGTGACGGCGAGACCTTTAAAACGATCCGTCCGGCGATTCAGGACAATGGTTTGATCGGTGACCTCATCAACAACGATGTGGTGATCGAAGGCAAGCAGCCTGAGCAGCAGAGCATCTGGACGCAGCTGTTGGTGGCGAGCTTCCCGATTCTGGTGATCATTGCGGTCTTCATGTTTTTCATGCGTCAGATGCAAGGCGGTGCTGGCGGCAAGGGCGGCCCGATGAGCTTTGGCAAGAGCAAGGCTCGGCTGCTGTCGGAAGACCAGGTCAAGACGACGTTTGCTGATGTCGCGGGTTGTGACGAGGCCAAGGAAGAAGTTACCGAGCTGGTCGAATTCCTGCGTGATCCAGGCAAGTTTCAACGGCTTGGGGGGCGTATTCCACGCGGTGTGCTGATGGTCGGTTCACCGGGTACGGGTAAGACGCTGTTGGCTAAAGCGGTTGCAGGTGAGGCCAAGGTTCCATTCTTTACGATCTCCGGTTCCGATTTCGTTGAAATGTTCGTCGGTGTGGGTGCCAGCCGTGTGCGCGACATGTTCGAGCAAGCCAAGAAGCACGCGCCGTGCATCATTTTCATCGACGAGATTGACGCCGTGGGGCGCCATCGTGGCGCAGGTCTCGGCGGCGGTCACGATGAACGGGAGCAGACATTGAACCAGTTGCTGGTCGAAATGGACGGTTTCGAGGCGAATGACGGCATCATCGTCATCGCTGCCACCAACCGGCCGGATGTCCTCGACCCAGCCCTGCTTCGCCCCGGCCGTTTCGACCGTCAGGTGGTTGTTGGGCTGCCCGATATTCGTGGTCGCGAACAGATCCTCAAAGTTCACATGCGCAAGGTTCCGCTTGGCGACAGTGTCGAGCCGGCTTTGATTGCGCGTGGAACACCCGGATTTTCAGGCGCCGACCTGGCCAATCTGGTCAACGAGGCATCGTTGTTTGCTGCGCGCGCCGGCAAGCGTGTGGTTGAAATGAAAGAGTTCGAGCTGGCCAAGGACAAGATCATGATGGGCGCTGAGCGCAAGTCGATGGTCATGTCCGAGAAGGAACGGCTCAATACGGCTTACCACGAGGCGGGTCATGCCATCGTTGGGCGCGTCGTTCCGGAGCACGATCCGGTCTATAAGGTATCGATCATTCCCCGCGGCAGAGCATTGGGAGTGACGATGTTCCTGCCGGAGGAAGATCGCTACAGCCTTTCCAAGCGCGCCTTGATCAGTCAGATCTGTTCGCTGTTCGGGGGGCGGATCGCAGAGGAAATGACGCTCGGCTTTGAAGGTGTTACGACCGGCGCGTCCAATGACATCATGCGCGCTACCCAGCTGGCTCGTAACATGGTTACCAAGTGGGGCTTGTCCGAAAAGTTGGGCCCGCTGATGTATGCGGAGGAAGAGGGTGAAGTTTTCCTGGGTCGCAGTGCGGGTAGCCAGCACACCAATGTGTCCGGTGACACTGCGAAGCTGATCGATCTGGAAGTGCGCAGCATCATCGATCAGTGTTACGGCACGGCCAGGCAGATCCTCGCCGACAACCGTGACAAGCTTGATGTGATGGCTGAGACGCTGATGAAGTACGAGACCATCGACGCTGATCAGATTGATGACATCATGGCTGGTCGGATTCCGCGGGAGCCGCGTGACTGGCAGGACGGCTCCGGTCCAACCGGAACGCCCATTCAGCCTGAAGGCGGCCGCCCACAGACACCGATTGGTGGTCCAGCTGGCGAGCACTAAGCTGGGGCTGCGTTAGATGAGCGAAAAGCCGTACTCAACCCGGCTGTCCTGTGGCAGCCGGGTTCTTGATTTGTCGCGCCCGCATGTCATGGGTATTCTGAACGTCACACCCGATTCGTTCTCCGATGGCGGTCAGCATGCGGGTATCGATGCTGCGCTGCGGCACGCCGCCTCGATGGTGGCAGCGGGGGCGACGTTGGTCGACGTAGGTGGGGAGTCGACTCGCCCGGGTGCGGGCATTGTTTCGCCAATCGAAGAGCTTGAGCGTGTTGCGCCTGTGGTGGAGGCGATTGCTCGCGAGCTTGACGTGATTATTTCGGTGGACACTTCGACACCTGCCGTGATTCGCGAGACGGCCAGACTGGGTGCGGGTTTAATCAATGATGTCCGTTCGCTGTCTCGTGACGGGGCCCTGGATGCGGCGGCAGACAGCGGGCTACCAGTGTGCCTGATGCATATGCGGGGTGAGCCTGGCGATATGCAGAACGATCCTCGCTATGACGATGTCACCAGCGAGGTCGTGAGCTTCTTGCGTGGGCGCATGGAGCTTTGCGTGGCTGCCGGCATCCCTGACGACCGGATTGTGCTCGATCCGGGGTTCGGCTTCGCCAAGACCCTCTCCCACAATCTGCATCTGTTCAACAAGCTGGAACGGCTCCATGTGTTGGGGCGGCCGTTGCTTGTTGGCGTTTCCCGCAAGAGTATGGTCGGCCAGGTCTTGCAGCGCGACGTGGCGCACCGTCTATATGGAAGTTTGGCGCTTGCAACGCTGGCCGTTGTGAAGGGTGCGGGCATCCTCCGGGTGCATGATGTGGCTGAAACGGTTGATGTGGTTCGAATGATTGCGGCAGTGCAAGCGGCAGAATAGGGATCAATTTATGGGTAGAAAGTACTTCGGCACCGATGGCATTCGGGGTCATGTCGGGCAATTTCCGATCACGCCGGAATTTATGCTGAGGCTTGGTTGGGCGGCGGGTATGGCATTTCGTAAGCACGGGAAATGTCGCATTCTGATCGGCAAAGACACGCGGATATCCGGATACATGTTCGAATCTGCGCTGCAGGCTGGACTGTCTGCCGCAGGCGCCGATGTACTGCTGCTAGGGCCCATGCCTACCCCGGCAGTTGCGTATCTGACGCGCACCTTCCATGCCGACGCCGGCATCGTAATCAGTGCCTCGCATAACCCTCATCACGATAATGGAATCAAGTTCTTCTCCGGGTGCGGAACGAAACTGCCTGATGAAGTTGAGCTGATGATCGAGGAGCTGCTCGACACGCCGATGACGGTGGTGGATTCGGTGCAGCTCGGTAAAGCTTCACGAATAAACGATGCAGCGGGGCGCTATATCGAATTCTGTAAAAGCAGCGTGCCGACCAGTACGGATTTCAGTGGTATGAAGATCGTGCTCGATTGCGCTCACGGAGCGACTTATAAGGTGGCGCCCAGTGTCTTCCGGGAACTTGGCGCCGAAGTGGTGGTTATCGCTGCTCAGCCAGATGGGTTGAATATCAACGCTGATGTGGGGTCCACTCACGTGGCCCAGCTACAGAGGGCGGTGACCGAGCAGGGTGCAGACCTTGGTATCGCCTTCGATGGCGACGGCGACCGCGTGATGATGGTCGATCATACCGGGGTTCAAGTAGATGGTGATGAGCTGCTTTACATCATCGCCACCGACCTGCAGGACCGCGACTGCCTGGTAGGAGGCGTTGTCGGGACATTGATGAGCAACCTCGGTTTGGAGCTGGCGCTCAAGGCGCGTGATATTCCCTTCGTTCGCGCCAAAGTCGGGGATCGTTATGTGATGGCGGAAATGCTCGAGCGCGACTGGGCGCTCGGTGGCGAAAACTCAGGTCACATTGTCTGCGCGCAGCATGCCACCACGGGTGATGCCATTATCGCCGCGCTCCAGGTTGTGCTCGCTTTGAAACGTCGCGGGCGCAGCCTGGCACAGGAGCGTCTGGCTTGGAATAAATGCCCCCAGGTGTTGATAAATGTTCGGTTCCGCGGTGATCTGGACCCGATTGCACATCCCCAGGTTCAGGCAGTCTGTGACAGTGTTACCGAGCGGATGGCAGGGCGGGGGCGCGTGCTGTTGCGTAAGTCCGGGACCGAGCCTTTGGTGCGGGTGATGGTCGAAGGCGATGATGAAAGTCAGGTTCGCTGTTACGCTGAGGAACTGGCGAACGCTGTAACGCAAGTTTGTGCATGATTGCTGCTTGCCAGAGGTGTTTTCGTTGAGTACCATCTGCGCCCACTTTGACCGACGAGGTAAAGCATGCGTCGCCCACTGGTAGCTGGTAACTGGAAAATGAACGGTACCCGCGCCAGCGTCGCAGAGCTGATCGAGGCGCTTCGCCAACAGGGCATGCCTGAAAGGGTCGAGGTGGTGGTGTTTCCGACGACTGTACATTTGGTGCAGGTTGTGGTCGGCCTGGAAGGCACGGCAATTGCCGTAGGTGCTCAGGACTGTGCGGTGGATGCTGGCTTTGGTGCGCTGACGGGCGAGGAGTCCGCCTCTCAGCTGGCTGACGCGGGTTCCAGTTGGGTGTTGGTTGGTCACTCCGAGCGACGCCTGATTTTGGGTGAAAGTGACGAGGTGGTAAGCAAAAAGTTTGCAGCAGCATTGGCGTGCGGCATGACGCCGGTGCTGTGTCTGGGCGAGACGCTGGAGCAGCGCCAAGCCGGGCAGACGCTTGAAGTGGTTGAGCGTCAGCTGGGTTGCATTTTGGCTGATGCCGGGGTTTCCGCTTTTGAGAGGGCGGTTGTGGCGTACGAGCCGGTCTGGGCGATAGGTACCGGGCTGACGGCGACGCCGCTACAGGCTCAGGAAGTACATTCGGCTATCCGAGAGCAGCTGTCCCGTGAGGATCAACGTGTCGCCGAAGGCGTGCGGCTCCTGTACGGAGGCAGTGTAAAGGCGGAAAATGCTGCTGAGCTTTTTGGCATGCCGGATATCGATGGGGGGCTTATCGGTGGCGCCTCTCTGAAAGCGAATGATTTCGGTGCGATCTGTCGTGCCGCAGGGAACTGATCAGATGTTGCAGACTGTTGTGATTGTGGTGCATCTGCTGGTTGCCATTGGCGTGGTTGCGTTGGTGTTGCTGCAGCAAGGAAAGGGGGCTGACGCGGGTGCGTCCTTTGGTTCGGGTGCTTCGGCAACTGTATTCGGAAGCCAAGGTTCTTCTACCTTTCTGAGTCGTTTTACTGCTATGCTCGCCTGCGTTTTTTTCGCTACAAGCCTGGGCTTGGCGTTTTTCGCAACGCGTCAGGCTGACCAGGTCTCGGGCGCAGGCCTGCCGGATCCGGCAGTGCTGGAAGTGCCGGCGAGCAAACCGGTGGTGGAAGATGTGCCGGTTCTGGAAAATGCTCCGTCCGCGCCTGCTGCAGATGAAGTGCCTCAGCTACAGGGGCAAGAATAAGGTTTTTGCCGAGGTGGTGGAATTGGTAGACACGCTACCTTGAGGTGGTAGTGGCCATAGGCTGTAGGGGTTCGAGTCCCCTCCTCGGTACCAAACAAGCAGGCCCGCAGATGCGGGCTTTCTTGTTTTCAGTGTTTGGGTTGACCTGGTGTAGGCGCGGTCGTATAATTCGTGCCCAGTTTGACGCGGGGTGGAGCAGTCTGGTAGCTCGTCGGGCTCATAACCCGAAGGTCGTTGGTTCAAATCCAGCCCCCGCAACCAGTTGATAAAAAAGCCCCTGTCGAGGGGCTTTTTATTAGCTTCAAGCCAGGTCGCCGGCATCTACAGGCGATCGTTCATGGATGGGCGTTTCGCCCATTTTTCATTTGTACAGCGTGCGCGAGGGACTTCGATGTCGAGCAAGCTAGAACAGTTGCAGGCCTTGTTGGCCCCAGTGGTCGAGGCGCTCGGCTATCAATGTTGGGGCATCGAGTTCATGTCGCAGGGTCGGCATTCCTTGTTGCGGGTCTACATCGACCATCCCAACGGTATTCTTGTCGATGACTGCGAAACAGTCAGCCGTCAACTGAGTGGTGTGCTCGACGTTGAGGATCCGATCAGCTCTGATTACACCCTTGAAGTGTCCTCTCCTGGAATGGATCGGCCTCTGTTCACGCTCGAGCAGTTCACGACCCATGCGGGCGAGCAAGTCAAAATCAAGCTGCGTTCGTCCTATGAGGGTCGGCGCAATTTCCAAGGTCTTCTGCGCGGGGTCGAGGAGCAGGATGTAGTGGTGCTGGTCGACGATCACGAATACCTGTTGCCGATCGACATGATCGACAAGGCCAACATAATTCCCCGTTTTGAGTGAGTCGCGGATCCCGCGGACCCCCAATGGATTGCGATAGGCGAGGCGTACGATGAGCAAAGAAGTACTGCTGGTTGTGGAGTCGGTATCCAACGAGAAAGGCGTACCGGCCAGTGTAATCTTCGAGGCATTGGAGCTGGCTTTGGCCACTGCTACCAAAAAGCGCTTCGAGGACGAGGTTGACCTGCGGGTCGAGATCAATCGGCAGAACGGTAGCTACGAGACCTTCCGCCGCTGGACGGTGGTCGAGGAAGAGGATTTCGACGATCCGGCACATCAGTTGACTGTCGATATGAAGCAGGCCATTGACGCTGGGGCCAAGGTGGGTGACGTTTTAGAGGAAAAAGTCGAGTCGATCGAGTTCGGTCGGATCGCCGCTCAGACAGCCAAGCAGGTTATCGTGCAGAAGGTCCGGGAGGCTGAGCGTGCCCAGGTGGTCGAGGCCTACCGTGATCGCGTGGGCGAGATCATTTCCGGTACGGTAAAAAAGGTAACCCGTGACAGTGTCATCGTCGATCTGGGCAATAACGCGGAAGCGTTACTGGCCCGGGAAGACATCATTGCTCGGGAGACCTTTCGGGTCGGTGCGCGAGTTCGCGCCTTGCTGAAGGAAATTCGCACCGAGAATCGCGGACCTCAACTAATCCTTTCTCGCACAGCGCCGCAGATGATCATCGAGCTGTTCCGCATCGAAGTGCCGGAAATTGCCGAAGGGCTGATCGAGGTGAAGGCGGCTTCGAGGGATCCGGGCTCGCGCGCCAAGATAGCCGTACGCTCGAAAGACAAGCGGATCGATCCGCAGGGCGCCTGTATCGGTATGCGCGGTTCGCGTGTTCAGGCCGTTTCCGGCGAGATTGGCGGCGAGCGTGTCGACATCGTGCTGTGGGACGAGAACCCTGCACAATTCGTCACCAATGCAATGGCCCCGGCTGAAGTGGCTGCCATCATCGTCGACGAAGATGCGCACGCCATGGATATCGCGGTTGGCGAAGACAATCTGGCTCAGGCAATCGGACGGGGCGGACAGAATGTCCGTCTTGCCAGCCAACTGACCGGCTGGACGCTGAACGTGATGACCGAGGCGGACATCCAGAGCAAGCAGCAAGAAGAAACCGGCGACATCTTGCGCAACTTCATCGAAGAGCTCGACGTCGATGAGGAGCTGGCGCAACTACTGGTCGAGGAAGGTTTTACCTCTCTCGAAGAGATCGCCTACGTCCCAATGGAGGAAATGCTTGGCATCGAAGGCTTCGACGAAGATATCGTCAACGAGCTGAGAACCCGCGCCAAGGATCGCCTGCTGACCAGAGCGATCGCAACGGAAGAAAAACTGGCAGATGCCCAGCCAGCGGAGGATTTGCTTGCGCTGGATGGCATGGACAAGGAACTGGCGGTCGAGTTGGCGATGCGGGGTGTAATCACCCGCGAAGACCTGGCCGAGCAGTCGATTGACGACCTGCTCGACATAGACGGCATAGATCAAGAACGTGCCGGCAAGCTGATCATGGCCGCCCGAGCCCATTGGTTCGAGTAAGTAATTAGCGGCCTGAGGAGAGAGATGCATGACGCAAGTCACGGTGAAAGAACTGGCCCAGGTGGTCGACACACCGGTCGAGCGACTGCTACAGCAGATGCGTGAGGCAGGACTGTCGCACACCAGCGCCGAGCAAGTAGTGACCGATAACGAAAAGCAGGCCCTGTTGGCGCACCTCAAAAGCAGCCACGGTGCCAAAGTGGATGAGCCGCGCAAAATTACCTTGCAGCGCAAAACCACGACCAAGTTGAAGGTGGCTGGCAGCAAGACCATCAGCGTTGAAGTGCGCAAGAAGAAGACCTTCGTCAAGCGCAGCCCAGACGAGATCGAAGCTGAGAAGCAGCGCGAACTCGAGGAACAGCGCGCAGTGGAGGAAGCGGCTCGTCAGAAGGCTGCTGAAGAAGCACGGCAACGGGCCGAAGAAGAAGCTCGCCGTCAGGCCGAGGCAGTAGCCAAGGCGGAAACCCCAGCAACTGCACCTGCAGAACCGGCTGCAGCTGTAGCAGCTGAACCCGCCCCGGTCGCTCCCGTTGCTCCTCCGGTCGATGAGCGCAAGAGGGAGGAGCCGCGTCGCCCCGATAAGGCTCGTAGCGATGACGACGAGCGTCGGGATCGCAAGCAGGCCCAGCATCGCCCTTCCCTGAAGGCGAAAGCACCGCTGTCGCGTACTGCACGTACTGGCGAAGACGACGCCGATGGTTTCCGTCGCGGTGGGCGCGGTAAATCGAAGCTGAAGAAGCGCAACGCGCACGGCTTCCAGAGCCCGAGCGGACCGATCGTTCGCGAGGTTGCCATCGGTGAAACCATCACCGTCGGCGATTTGGCGCAGCAGATGTCGGTCAAGGCGGCGGAAGTCATCAAGTTCATGTTCAAGATGGGCACCCCGGTGACCATCAACCAGGTGCTGGACCGGGAAACTGCCCAGCTGATCGCCGAAGAGCTGGGCCACAAGGTCAAGCTGGTCAGTGATAACGCCTTGGAAGAGCAACTGGCCGAACTGCTGAAGTTCGAAGGTGAGGCCATCACCCGTGCGCCAGTCGTGACCGTCATGGGTCACGTCGACCACGGCAAGACCTCGCTGCTTGATTACATTCGTCGCGCCAAGGTGGCTGCAGGCGAAGCGGGTGGTATCACTCAGCACATCGGTGCTTATCACGTCGAAACCGATCGTGGAATGGTTACTTTCCTCGACACGCCGGGCCACGCCGCGTTTACAGCCATGCGTGCGCGTGGTGCACAAGCGACTGACATCGTCATTCTCGTGGTTGCCGCAGACGATGGTGTGATGCCGCAAACCATCGAGGCCATTCAGCATGCCAAGGCTGCTGGCGTCCCGCTGGTGGTGGCCGTGAACAAGATCGACAAGCCGGGCGCCGATCTTGATCGCATCCGCAGTGAGTTGTCTGTACACGGGGTGACGTCAGAAGAGTGGGGGGGTGACACGCCGTTCGTATCGGTATCGGCCAAGATGGGTACCGGTGTCGACGACCTGCTTGAGGCGGTACTGCTGCAGGCCGAGATCCTCGAGCTCACCGCTACCCCGTCGGCTCCAGGTCGTGGCGTTGTGGTCGAATCGCGATTGGACAAGGGCCGTGGCCCCGTTGCGACCGTGCTTGTTCAGGACGGTACGCTGCGTCAAGGCGATATGGCGCTGGTTGGCTCCAACTATGGCCGTATCCGCGCCATGCTCGACGAGAACGGCAAATCAATCAAGGAAGCGGGTCCGTCGATTCCTGTCGAGATCCTTGGTCTTGACGGCACTCCCGACGCGGGTGATGAGCTCAGCGTGTTGGCCGACGAGAAGAAGGCGCGTGAAGTGGCCTTGTTCCGTCAGGGCAAGTTCCGCGAAGTGAAGCTGGCCCGCGCGCATGCCGGCAAGCTGGAAAATATCTTCGAGAACATGGGCCAGGAAGAGAAGAAGACGCTTAACATCGTCCTCAAAGCCGATGTTCGTGGATCGCTGGAAGCGCTGCAAGGTTCGCTTGGCGGCCTGGGTAACGACGAGGTGCAGGTCCGTGTCATCGGTGGCGGAGTCGGTGGTATCACCGAGAGCGACGCCAACCTGGCGCTGGCATCCAACGCTGTTCTGTTTGGCTTCAACGTGCGTGCCGACGCCGGTGCGCGCAAGATCGTCGAACAGGAAGGCCTGGATCTGCGTTACTACAATGTCATCTACGACATCATAGAAGACGTCAAAAAGGCCCTGACCGGCATGCTGGGCAGCGACGTACGGGAGAATATCCTGGGCATCGCAGAGGTTCGCGATGTGTTCCGTTCGCCGAAGTTCGGTGCCGTGGCGGGTTGCATGGTCACCGAAGGCACCGTGCACCGCAATCGTCCGATTCGCGTCCTGCGCGACGATGTAGTCATCTTTGAAGGCGAGCTGGAGTCCCTGCGTCGCTTCAAGGACGACGTCGCGGAAGTGCGTGCCGGCATGGAGTGCGGTATCGCGGTGAAGAGTTACAACGACGTCAAGGCGGGCGACAAGATCGAAGTGTTCGAAAAAGTGGAAGTGGCGCGTTCGCTCTAACAGCAGCTGCAAGCGGCAAGCTTCAAGAGGTGGCTTCGGCCGTCCGATTGGGCTTGCCGTTTGGTTTTGTGGCTGAAAAATTTCACAGCTTGCAACTTGCAGCTTGCAGTTTGAGGCAGCTTTATATGGCCAAAGAATTCAGCCGTACCCAGCGTATTGGCGATCAGATGCAGCGCGAGTTGGCGCAGCTCATCCAGCGTGAAGTCAAGGATCCCCGTCTGGGTCTGATAACCATCACGGCAGTCGAGGTCAGTCGTGACCTGTCCCATGCCAAGATTTTCATTACGGTCATGGGCAAGGATGACGATGAAGATGCGGTCAAGGGTAATCTCCGGATTCTCAACGATGCCAGCGGTTTCCTGCGAATGCAGCTGGGCAAGGCGATGAAGCTTCGTACCGTGCCGCAGTTACATTTCAACTACGACGCCAGTGTGCGTCGTGGTGTCGAGCTGACTTCGCTCATCGAGCGCGCTGTAGCAGAAGACCGCAAGCACAGCGACGATCTTGGAGAGTAAGGTTTGGCCCAGGTAAAACGCATCCGCCGTGCGGTCAGCGGCATCATTCTTCTCGACAAACCTCGCGGCTTCACATCGAACGCCGCCCTGCAGAAAGTTCGCTGGTTGCTCAACGCCGAGAAAGCCGGGCATACCGGTAGTCTGGACCCGCTGGCCACCGGTGTACTGCCACTGTGCTTCGGGGAAGCTACCAAGTTCTCCCAATATTTGCTGGATGCTGATAAGGGCTACGAGACCGTAGCCCAGCTCGGTGTGACCACTACCACGGCCGATGCAGAAGGTGAGGTGATCGAGCGTAAGCCGGTCGCCGTCAGCCAAGCGCAGCTAGAAGCGCTTTTGCCACAATTTCGCGGTGATCTGCAGCAAGTGCCGCCGATGTATTCGGCACTCAAGCGCGATGGCCAGCCGCTGTACAAGCTGGCGCGAGCAGGAGAGGTAGTGGAGCGCGAGCCGCGTTCTGTTACCATTGCGCGCCTGGATTTGCTCTCGCTTGAGGATGACCGTGCGCGGCTGGCGGTTGCCTGTAGCAAAGGCACCTATGTCCGGACGTTGGTCGAGGATATCGGGCACGCGTTGGGTTGTGGTGCGCACGTCGCTGAGCTGCGTAGAACTCAAGCCGGGCCGTTCGATCTCAGCCAGACGGTCAGTCTTGAAGAGCTCGAGCAGGCTCACGCAGAAGGCGGAGCAGAAGCGGTAGATGCCTTTCTGAAACCAGTGGATAGCGGGCTTGAGCATTGGCCTCTACTGCAACTTTCTGAGCACAGCGCGTTTTATTGGTTGCATGGCCAGCCGGTACGTGCGCCGGAAGCGCCTAAGTTCGGCATGCTAAGGGTGCAGGACCAAAATGGTCGCTTCATCGGTATCGGTGAGGTGAGCGAAGACGGGCGTATCGCGCCGCGTCGATTGATTCGGTCGGAATGACCGGTGCGCCCGCCGCTTCGGTGGCGGGCGTGATGAGGGTGGCTGTCGGCAGGCACGGTCACTCCTTTTACTAACACGGGACATGTCCCGGCCTGTTCAAAGAAGGAGCCCATCATGGCACTTAGCGTTGAAGAAAAAATCCAGATCGTTAACGAGTACAAGCAAGCTGAAGGCGATACCGGTTCTCCGGAAGTGCAGGTAGCCCTGCTGACCGCCAACATCAACAAGCTGCAAGGTCACTTCAAGGCCAACGGCAAAGATCACCACTCCCGTCGTGGTCTGATCCGTATGGTTAACCAGCGTCGTAAGCTGCTGGATTACCTGAAGGGCAAGGACACTACTCGTTACAGCACCCTGATCGGTCGTCTGGGTCTGCGTCGCTAAGACGTAGCGAGCTGGAAGCTGGAAGCTTGAAGTTGTGGGTCGGGGGGGAATCCTCCGCTTTCAGCTTCGAGCTTTCAGCTTTTTGGCTTTTGCAGGAGCGATCGGGTCCGACTCCCGCCGTTTCCGCCGATTTCCCCCAAGGCAACAAAGAGAAGGAACCACCGTGAACCCGGTAATCAAGAAATTTCAATTCGGTCAATCGACCGTAACCCTCGAGACTGGCCGTATTGCCCGTCAAGCCAGTGGTGCCGTGCTGGTCACCGTTGATGACGACGTGACCGTGCTGGTTGCTGTCACCGGCGCCAAGACTGCTGATCCGAGCAAGGGCTTTTTCCCGCTCTCGGTTCACTACCAGGAAAAGACCTACGCGGCCGGCAAGATCCCAGGCGGTTTCTTCAAGCGTGAAGCGCGACCTTCCGAAAAGGAAACCCTGACCTCGCGCCTGATCGACCGCCCGATCCGTCCGCTGTTTCCCGAAGGCTTCCAGAACGAAGTCCAGGTGATCTGTACGGTCGTTTCGACCAGCAAGAAGACTGATCCGGACATCGCTGCGATGATCGGTACTTCGGCTGCGCTGGCGATTTCCGGCATTCCGTTCAACGGTCCGATCGGTGCTGCTCGCGTCGCCTTCCACCCGGAAACCGGCTACCTGTTGAACCCGACCTACGCGCAGCTCAAGGCCTCGAGCCTGGACATGGTCGTTGCCGGTACCAAAGATGCCGTACTGATGGTCGAGTCGGAAGCCAAAGAGCTGACCGAAGACCAGATGCTGGGCGCGGTGCTCTTCGCTCACGACGAGTTCCAGGCCGTAGTGCAGGCCGTTACCGAGCTGGCAGCCGAAGCGGGCAAGCCGACCTGGGATTGGCAGCCAAAGGCTGAAAATACTCAACTGCTCAATGCCATTCGCAGCGAATTCGGCGAGGCCATCTCGCAGGCGTACACCATCACCATCAAGCAGGACCGCTACGCGCGCCTGGGTGAGCTGAAAGAACAGGTCGTAGCCAAATTCTCCGGTGAGGTGGGCCAGCCGACAGCTGGCGAAGTCAAAGAAGCCTTCGGCGAAATCGAGTACCGCACCGTTCGCGAGAACATCGTCAACGGTAAGCCGCGCATCGACGGTCGCGACGCCCGCACTGTTCGGGGTCTGAACATCGAAATTGGTGTGCTGGCCAAGACCCACGGTTCGGCGCTGTTCACCCGTGGCGAAACCCAGGCTCTGGTCGTTGCCACCCTCGGCACCGCCCGTGACGCGCAGCTGCTCGACACCCTTGAAGGCGAGAAGAAAGATCCCTTCATGCTGCACTACAACTTCCCGCCTTACTCGGTGGGTGAGTGTGGCCGCATGGGCGCTACCGGTCGCCGCGAAATCGGTCACGGCCGTCTGGCTCGCCGTTCGGTCGCGGCCATGCTGCCGAGTGCCGATGAGTTCCCTTATACCATTCGGGTGGTCTCGGAAATCACCGAGTCCAACGGCTCCAGTTCGATGGCCTCGGTCTGTGGTGCCTCCCTGGCGCTGATGGACGCGGGTGTGCCGATGAAGGCTCCGGTGGCCGGCATCGCCATGGGGCTGGTGAAGGAAGGCGAAAAGTTCGCGGTTCTGACCGATATTCTGGGTGACGAAGATCATCTGGGGGACATGGACTTCAAGGTGGCCGGTACTTCCAGGGGCGTGACCGCGCTGCAGATGGACATCAAGATCCAGGGCATCACCGAAGAGATCATGGAAATCGCGCTGGGTCAGGCGCTTGAAGCGCGTCTGAACATTCTCGGCCAGATGAACCAGGTCATCGGTCAGTCGCGTACAGAGCTGTCGGCCAACGCGCCGACCATGATTGCGATGAAGGTCGACCAGGACAAGATCCGCGACGTCATCGGCAAGGGTGGCGCCACCATCCGCAGCATCTGCGAAGAAACCAAAGCCTCGATCGACATCGAAGACGACGGTTCGATCAAGATCTTCGGTGAAACCAAGGAGGCGGCAGAGGCTGCCAAGCAGCGCGTTCTCGGGATCACCGCTGAGGCCGAGATCGGCAAGATCTACGTTGGCAAGGTTGAGCGCATCGTCGATTTCGGAGCCTTCGTCAACATCTTGCCGGGCAAGGATGGGCTGGTGCACATCTCGATGCTGAGCGATCAGCGCGTCGAGAAGGTTACCGACGTGCTCAAGGAAGGCCAGGAAGTGAAAGTCCTGGTGCTGGACGTCGACAACCGCGGCCGTATCAAACTGTCGATCAAGGATGTGGCTGCTGCCGAAGCATCGGGCGCATAAAGCACCCCGGTGAAAAAAGAGCCCCTCGGGGCTTTTTTTTTTTGCGATGGCGAAATACCGGTCACGACGTTGCGCGCATTGCAGTCTGCACGCTTCGCTTGATCGAAACATGCAGAGTGCTAGTGGCATAGCGGCACTACTAAGTCTTATATTGTTGAATATTAAGGATATTTTTAAATTTTAAGCTTGGCACGTAGCTTGCGGTCTATTAGGTGAATCTGCGGAGATATACCGTAGTTACTATGAGAAAACAGGAGTGCCGCTCATGAACAAGATCCAGACCTCTATTACTGCTGCCGCCATTGCGACTGCCTTGAGTTTGCCGCTGGCAGGGGCTGCGTTCGCCGACACCACGCCTGCATTTGACGAGGCCCAACCAATGATGTTGGCCGCCAGCGACACCGTGGACGCCGCTGAGCGCACCGCAGGCGAAGCGGGCGAGGCGATGTCCGACACCTGGATTACTACTAAAGTCAAATCTGCTCTGCTTGCTGGCGACTCGACTCCAGGCATGGAGATTGAAGTCGAAACCAACAACGGCGTGGTTTCACTGTCCGGTACTGTGGCCACCGAAGCACAGCGCGAGATGGCCATCGACAAGGCCAAGACGATCGAAGGCGTCAAAGACGTTTCTGCTGACGGTCTGAAAGCGGTCGACTGACGGGTCAGGCCACACTGGAACCCACAGCTTGCAGCGGGTTCCAGCGTTGCCGGTCAGCCTCGTTCGCTATCGATATTGCTGAGGCGGTTACCCTCGAAGCGCAAAAAATGGTACATGCCATTAGTGGGGCCATAGGTCCACTCTTCAATCTGCACCTCCTGACGAAAACCGTATTCGTCGATCAGCTCCTTGTACCCGGTCAGTGCACGACTGCTGGGCTCACCGCACTTGGCTTGTACTTCGGCTGTCGAGGCTCGCAGGCTGACGAGGTTGCGTCCGCAACGAAAGGTCGAGGAGGCCTGCGCATGTAGCGCATAGAACGTGATGGTAAGCGCAGCCAGTACGGCACTTTTTTGCATGGTGACTGCCTGATCAATTCGCTCGGCTGGTTTCGATCCGTACCAGTCGGTTTCCCTCGAATGTGAGGATGTTGAATACGCCATTGTCGGGGCCGTATACCCATTCCTCGCGCATCATTTCCCGGCGTTGGTTTGGGCCCAGTGTGTAGCCCACCAGATCACGCTGAACAGGCTGGCCACATTTACGCTCGACTTCAAAGGTGCGGTCGCCGGTGTTGATCAGGTTGCTTCCACAGCGGAGGGTGTCGGCGCCGGCTATCGAACTCGCCAAGCTGGCCGCGAACAGGAAGACCATCTTCCAATGACGCCCGATTGTTTTCATTCCGCCTCCAGATGCAGAACCGTTGGGACTCCACCGTCCTGGACAGTCTGGGTGATGCCGGTATCGAGCAGGTACACCCGGTCTGCTGTCAGCCCTGCGTTGTCCACCAGGTAATCCCTGATGCTGGCGGCCCGTGCACGGCTCAGGCGGCGCAGCAGTGCCGTGCTGGTTTCACGACTGCTTAGAATTGCTTGCCGAAGCTGTCGCGCGCGGGTTTCGACGTCGAGACTTTGCCACTCGGCGGGAGGTTGTCTCTGCAGGCGACTGCGATAGATTCCTTCCAGCATGGCAGTCTTTTCTTCTTCAGCGATTTCGAGCATGGACGGATCGGCGGGAACGGTATCACCGCGTCGCTGCAAAACTTTATACCAGGTCTGCTGATATTCACGCTCCAGCCACTGTTCGGCGAGCAGTGCGCCGTCCACTGCCGGAGCACTCATGCCTTCGACCTCCAGGCGGAGTGCGGGGCGCTCCTTGAGTGCGCTGGCCAGCGCCTCGAGCTTACTGCGCGCGCTGCTGTCCAGTTCGCTGCTACCGGGCAGGAAAAGAATCTGGCTAAGATCCGCCTGTTCGCGACCGACCAGCCCTCCAAGGAATTTGAAGGGTGACCTGGCTGCCCGTACTATCAGATTGCGTAACGTCTGCCAGATGATGGGCACCACGTCGAACTGCGGATTCTTCAGATCTCCCTGCACGGGAATCTTGAGCGCAATGGTGCCGCTACTGTCTTTCAATAGCGCCACCGCAAGGCGCACCGGCAGATCTACGGCCTGCTCGCTGTCGACTTTTTCGCCCAGCTGCAGCTCTTCCAGCACCACTTCGTTTTCAGCGTTCAGCTGCCCTTGTTGGATACGGTAATGCAAATCCAGGTTGAGCCGTCCCTTGCGAATGCGATAGCCCGCGAACTTGGCGGAATAGGGCGAGAGCGTGGTCAGTTCGACCTGCCTGAAGCGGGTGGTGATGTCGAGGCTCTGGAGCGGCTCGAAAGGCGTCAGGCTGCCCTCGATGCTCACGGGTGCGTAACGATCAACCTTGCCCTCTATATCAACGCTGGCAGCGTTGTGCTGACGGTTATCGAGGGTGCCGATGCTCCCACCGAGATCCTCGATGGCCGTGATGAAGGGCGGGCGCAGACTGAGGTCGGAGAAGTTGGCTGAGCCGTCAGCTATCTGAATACCGCCAATCCGCAACGCGAAGGGCACGTCTGGCTCGTCTGGGGAGGCGGGTGCTTCGGAGGGTGGAGCCTCTTGGTTGGGCGAAGCTGAGGGCTTGTCTACCAACAGGTCGTTGATGTTGGTCGTCAGGTCCGGGTTGATAATGAAGCGAGCATAGGGCTGGTTAAGGTCGATCTTTTCGATCTGCAGCGCGTTCGGATAGCTATAGCCCAGACCGCTGGCCTGCAACGACTGCCATTTCACCAAGTCACGGTCCTGAATGGTGTCGAGCGTATGAAGCTGGGTGATCTCGGCGGAACCGCCCATATGAAAGGCCAGCGGCTCGACGCCCGTCAGCTCGACCGCAAGCTGGCTCGCCAGCAGTCCGCTGCGTAACTCCAGGTGAACGAACGGCGACAAATAGGGCTGCGCCAAGCGCAAGTCGATGCCTGCCAGCGTGACGTCGAAGCTCCCCTGCATGGGGGTCAATGTCAGCTGGCCTTCGGCAAGTAGCGAACCTTGTTTACCGACCTCGGTGGTCAGCTTGAGCTCCATCGGAGCTGTGCCGCGGCTGTCGAAGTTGCGCACGTCCAGATCGAGGGGCCCGAGTTCCAGTTCGACGTTTGGCTCAGGAACCTTGTCAGCCAGGTGCAGCTGATAGTTACGCAGTTCAGCGTCACGTAGAACGATCCGCCAAGGCTGATCAGATGTATCACCTTCCTGCGTTGGCTTAGGCTCGTCCTGCGCCGGTCGCTCCTCTGTGTCGGTTGGCTGCGGTTGCGGTTGCGGTGCTGGCTTGCTGGCAAGCAAGCGCTGCCAATTGAGTTGGCCGTCAGGCTCACGAATCAGCCAGCTCTCCAGTGCCTGGCTGCGCAGCTGGCCAAGGGTGAGTTGTCGTTTCGGCAAGTCCAACGAAGCGTGGGCGATCTCTGCCTGTTCCAAACGGAGTAATGGCTGGCCTTGGAGGCTATCGATACTCAGCGATGCCAGCGTAGCACTCGCGTCGCTCAATTGAAGTGAAGTGCCCTTGCTGAGGTCGAGCTGGTACTCGGTCTTCAGGCTCAGCTGCCCTTCGTTAAGGGCGAGCGGTGCCATGTCGCGGACATAGGGCCAGAAGGTCTTCAGTGCCAGCCCATCTATTTCAAGCTGGCCGGTGGACGTGACGGGGGAGAGGTTGAGCTGACCTTTCCATTTGATGCGTGATCCGTCCGGGCCTCTGGCAACCAGGACGGCATCAGCGGCGTCGTCCGAGCGGGTCGCAAAGTTAAGGAGCTCAAACTCCAGCGAGTCGAGCAGGAAGTCGATCGGCTCCCGGGTTCGCTGATCAGCGAAATGCACCCGTCCGCCGGCCAGTTGCAGGCGATCGATGCGCAGGGCAAGGGGCTTTTCATCCTCTGCGGGCGTATCTTCATTGCTGGGCAGCTCGAACAGCTCGGCCAGGTTCAGCTTGCCGTCAATGTCAAACAGGACTTCGGCGTTCGGCCCGATGAGCTCGATATTCGAAAAGTGCAGGGCGCGGTTCCACAGACTGTCCCAATCGAGGTCAACGAATACCCGCTCGAACGCCAGTTGCTCGGCATCCGGCTCGCCCATGTGCAAGGTTGTGGAGTCTCAAGTTCAAGGTGAACGGATTGAGCTCGATCCGCTCCAGGCGAGCCGGTACCGTCGCGTATTTCGCCAGCTGTTGGTTGACGACACGCTCCGCCACTCCGGGCAGGATCAGAAAACCGAGCAGGCAATAAAGGATCAGGGCGGTCATCACGCCGATGAGTGCGCGCTTCATTCCGTTGGGCATGCGGACCTCCTTTTCCAGGCGATGAAGTGCGTTGGAGTATGGCGGGGGCACGCCGGTTCCTCCTGCGCGCGGGCGCGCGTTGCCTCACAACTGGAGCATCAGCACCTTGAGCGGTGGCTTGCCGTCCGTTGAAGGGAAGTCGGCGGCCGGTGGCAGTGCCTGGCAGTCCTGAACCGGCCGACCAGCCTTGGTTGCGCAGCGCAAGACCTGATCTCGCCAGTCGTCGAGATCGACCTTTGCCAGGTTGTTGCAGCAGATGAGAACGCCGCTCTCGGCAGTCGCGAGTAGGGCGGGTTTGAGCAGGCTCTGGTAGTCGCGCAGCAGGTCGACGGTTCCGAACGCGCTCTTCGACCAGGCGGGCGGGTCGAGCAACACCAGATCGAACTGCTTCGGTGACAGGCGCGGGTAGTCAGGCAGTGGACGGCCGCGTCGCTGCAGAATCGGCATGTCGGCGAGCTGGCGGATCGCGGGAAAGTAATCCGACTGAATGAACTGCATCGGGGCCAGCCCAGGATTCAGCGCGCCGTTCTCGCGGCCGACCGCGAGGTTGCTTTCGGCGAAATCCAGATTGCAAACCTCACGAGCACCGCCAGCAGCGGCGCAAAGACCGACCCCGCAGGTATAGGCGAAGAGGTTGAGCACCGACTTGCCGGCACTGTTGGCCTTGACCCAGCCGCGTACATTGCGCAGGTCCAGGAACAGCAGCGGGTCCTGGCCGCCATGGCGTGCACGGATGCGGTAGTTCAGCCCCCATTCGTGACCGATCAGGTCTTCCAGTGCCGAAGGTGCTGCGCGGTATACCGGATCGCTGCGGTCGATACGCGAGTTGCCTTCGGAGCGATCGTTGTAGACGAGTGCCAAGGGCCGGTCGAGCTCGGTGCATATCTGCTCATGCAGGGTCAGCAGGGCGTCACGTTCAAGCGGCTGATGGAAGCTCTGTACCAGTAGCAGCGGGCCGTAACGGTCGACGGTGAGCCCGGGCGAGCCCTCCTGACTGCCATGGAACAACCGATAGCAGTCGGTGGCCCGGTGGTGCAGTTCGGAGAGCAGTGCTTCGCGATTGAGGCAGGCGGCACGCAGCGCCTGTTCGAGAGAGGGCATGCGCGGCGACTCGGGAAAGAGGGCCGCGCAGTTTATCGGAAATTGCCGGTAATGGGCCGGCAGGCTGCCTGTCGGTCAGCGTTCGATTGCCAGCGCGACGCCCTGAAAGTTGCCGACAGCAGTGCAAGCGGCGGCGACGCTGACGACGTCTTGCATGATCTTGAACCTCAAGAAGATGCAGGCTCCCGCGGAACGCTCATGTTGGCACAGGCCTGAAGGCGGCTCCAGGTGCGGAAGGGAAGCTGCCCATACGCTAGCGTATGGGCAGGCCCATGCGGCGTCGTGCCCGATGCACCGAGCCGCTGCGTACGGCCCAGCGCAGCACCGGGGCGGTTCGCCTTACTGCTATCCGAATCAGTTGCCGTTCGCGGTCGGACTGGCTGAGACCGAGCATATCGCTGGCCCAGTCCGGCAACAGGTCGACACCGGCGCGCATCATCAAGGCGCCGAACGGCTTGGCGAGACGACTCGGAGCGGGCGCTTCGAACAGGATGCGTACGATTTCCCGTGAGCGCTCGTCACAACGCAGTTGTTGCCGGATCGCCGCGAAATAGTCCTCTATCTGCTGCCGTGAGCGCGGTACCTTGCGAGCGCCGAGTGCTTCGGCAATACGTGCGACCTCGGCGTAGTAGCGGTCCTGTTCCCGACCTGGCAATGCCGGGTTGAGGTAGCGCAGGTGCGCCTTGAGAAAGCTGCTGACTTCGGCGACATGTACCCAGGTCAGCAGGTCCGGGTCGTACGCGGCGTACGGGCGGCCGTCGGGCGCGTGGCCGGTCACCTTCAGGTGAATCGCCCGGACCCGTTCAATCAGCCGCTGCGCATCGGCCTGGCTACCAAAGGTGGTCGCCGAGATGAACTGGCCGGTGCGACGCAGTCGGCCGAGCAGATCTTCGCGGAAATTCGAGTGATCCCAGACGCCGGCGAGCGCAAGCGGATGCAGGGCTTGCAGCAGCAGGGCGCAAATGCCGCCGACTAGCATCGAGGTAAAGTCGCCGTGCACGCGCCAGCAGACCGAATCCGGGCCGAACAGGCCGGGGTCACCCGGCGGGTTTTCGTAATCGACACCGCCGATGGCCAGCCCGGTGAGGCTGAGCACCTGCGATTCGATATGACGGCGGATCAGTTCCAAAAGGGCAACATCTGGCTGGGCTGGGAAGCCGAATCTTACCTGATGTCCAGGCGTTACCCAGGCCCAGTCGATCAGCGTGGCGTCGAAGGCGTGTCTGTGAGACTGCTGAGGATGGAGCAGCGGACAGCGGTCAGGCGCTGTCCGCTGTTGCGCATCGATCAGCCGCGATGGCGGCCGCGGAAGAAATCGATCAACCCTTGGGTCGAGGCGTCTTCGGCGGGCTGCGCATCGAACCGGGTCATCTGCCCGTAGACGGCCTTGCCCAGGTCCTTGCCGAGCTCCACGCCCCACTGGTCGAAGGAGTTGATTCCCCAGATCACACCCTGGACGAACACCTTGTGCTCATAGAGCGCGATCAGCGCACCGAGGCGGCCGGGGCTGATGGTTTCCACCACCAGAGTGTTGCTCGGTCGATTGCCCGGAATGACCTTGTGCGGCGCCAGCCGCTCGACTTCGGCTTCGCTCATGCCCGTTGCTCGCAGCTCGGCTTCGGCCTCTTCGCGCGTCTTGCCGCGCATCAGCGCCTGGCTCTGTGACAGGCAGTTGGCGTAGAGCCACTCATGGTGATCGGCAACCGGATTGTGACTGACCACCGGCACGATGAAGTCGGCCGGAATCAGCGGCGTGCCCTGGTGCAGCAACTGGTGGTAAGCGTGCTGGCCATTGGCGCCGACGCCGCCCCAGATTACCGGGCCGGTGGTGCAGGAGACCGGCGTGCCATCCTGGCGCACGCTCTTGCCGTTGGATTCCATATCCATCTGCTGCAGATGTTTGACGAAGTTGCGCAGATAGTGGTCATAGGGCAGGAAGGCATAGCTCTGCGCACCCCAGAAGTTGTGATACCAGACGCCCAGCATCGCCAGCAGCACCGGCATGTTGCTTTCGAACGGCTCGTTGAGGAAATGCTGATCCATGCTATAGGCGCCGGAGAGCAAGTCCTTGAAGTTGGACATGCCGATGGCCAGGGCGATGGGTAGGCCGATTGCCGACCACAGCGAATAGCGGCCGCCGACCCAGTCCCACATCGGGAAGATGTTCTTCTCGCGAATACCGAATTCGACCGCGGCCTGCTTGTTGCTGGTCACCGCGATGAAGTGGCGATAGAGCTTCTCTTCGGTGCCGCCCTTGCCCAGGTACCAGTTACGCGCGGCCTGGGCGTTCTTCAACGTTTCGAGGGTGCCGAAGGTCTTGCTGGAAATGATGAACAGCGTGGTCTCGACGTTCAGCTTGGCGGTCACTTCGCGGAACTCGCTGCCGTCGATATTGGCCAGATAGTGCGTGCGCACGCCGTGCTGGCTGAACGGCAACAGGGCTTCGGACACCAGTTGCGGGCCAAGGAACGAGCCGCCGATACCGATGTTGACCACGTCGGTGATGGTCTTGTCGCTGAAGCCGCGCCAGAGGTTATTGTGGATGCGAGTGACGATATCGGTCATCTGCGCCAAAGCGGTGTGCACGTCGCGCATGATGTTCTTGCCGTCGACCATCACCGATTCGCCCATCGGCCGGCGCAGGGCGGTGTGCAAAACCGGACGATTCTCCGAGGCGTTGATCCGCTCGCCTTCGAACATCGCGTGGGCGGCCTGCTCGACGCCGGCCTCGCGGGCCAGGTTCACCAGCAGCGTGCGGGTTTCGGGTGTGATCAGGTTTTTCGAGTAATCGAGAAACAGGCCGCAGCACGAAACCGACAAGTCCTCGAAGCGTGTCGGGTCGGCTTTGAACGCTTCGCGCATGCTGAAGTTCTGCATGGTCAGGCGGTGGTCTTCCAAGGCCTTCCAGGATGGCAGGCCGGTGGCATCGAGGGGGTGCTGGTAGTAACTCATGGTTGTGCGGCTTCCTTTGCTTTGGCGGACTGTCTGCGGCTCTGCGATTCGTTCGGACAGTCATTCGATCATGCTGGCACGCTGGCTTCGACCTGGATCTGACAGGCGCGTTCCGCTGCGGCTGGACCGCTACGGAGGCGACGCATCCTGCACCGTCGAGACTGGTCTGACTGGCAAAAACGCGCGGCGTTCCGAAGCGTTGCGCACAGGATACCGATAGCGGCCAGGACAAGGCGACCATTGCAGATTTCCGCCGCCAGGGGAAACCCTTTGCATAAAAAGCCCGCGTCACGCTTGGCGATGCGGGCTTCCGAACAGCCGATGGTGAATCAGGCGATCTGAACTGGAATCGCGTTGCTGGTGTGACTGAGATCCCCATCAGCGCCCATATACAGAACGTGTGGTTTGAAGCTGGCCAGTTCGGCTTCGCTGTAGTGGGCATAGGCACAGATAATCACCCGATGACCAACGCCAGCCTTGTGTGCGGCGGCGCCGTTGACGGAAATGATCTTCGAGCCTTCTTCGCCGCGGATGGCATAGGTCGTGAAGCGCTCGCCGTTGTCGACGTTATAGATCTGGATCTGCTCATATTCGCGGATGCCGGCGAGGTCCAGCCAGTCACCGTCGATGGCGCAGGAGCCTTCGTAATCCAGCACCGAATGGGTCACCTGGGCGCGGTGCAGTTTGGCCTTGAGCATGATGGCGTGCATGGCGGGGTCCTCCGGGGGCGCAAGCGGCGCAGAGTGTGCCCGAACCCTCAGGCCGGTTCAAGACCGAGGGCCGAGCTGGGTTATGCCGATGATCGGCCGTTAGCAGTCCACTGGCGGAGCGATCTCGACCAGCAGGTTATCCAGCAACCGAGTCTTGCCCAGGAACGCTGCGGCGAGGATTACGACTTCCTGGCTGTCTGGCTTGACCGGTTGCAGGTCCGCGGCGTTGCGGATCTCCAGGTAGTCGGGCCGCAAGCCGGCAGCCTGCAGTGCCTGATGAGCGGATGCGAGCAGGGCGGGGTAGTCACGTTCTCCGTTGCGCAGGGCGGCCGCCAGCTGTTGCAGCGTATGGTGAAGTACGGGAGCGGTTGCGCGCTCGTCGGCGCTGAGGTAACCGTTGCGCGAAGACAGTGCGAGGCCATCGTCAGCCCGCACGATGGGTTCGCCAATGATCTGCACGGGCATGTTCAGGTCGCGGACCATGGTGCGGATAACCGCCAGTTGCTGGAAATCCTTCTGGCCGAACACTGCAAGGTCCGGCAGCACCATGTTAAACAGCTTGCTCACCACGGTCGCAACGCCGTCGAAGTGCCCTGGACGGCTGCCGCCACAGAGCCCCTCGGACACGCCCGGTACCCGAACGATGGTCTGCAGCGCCTGGCCGTGCGGGTACATCTCCTCGACGCTGGGGGCGAACAGCAGGTGGCAGCCGGCCTCGAACAGCTTGTCCTGGTCGGCCGCAAGCGTACGTGGATAGCTGGCGAGGTCTTCGTTGGGGCTGAACTGCAGCGGATTGACGAAGATGCTGGCAACCACGAAGTCGGCACGCTGGCCGGCCTTCTTGACCAGCGCGAGATGGCCGGCATGCAGGTTGCCCATGGTCGGCACGAAGCCGATGCGCTTGCCTTCGCCCCGCGCGCGGGCCACCGCGGCGCGCAGATCGGCAACGGTTTTCACCACGTTCATGCGGAGAACCCATGTTCGGCTGCAGGAAACTCAACGGACTTGACTGCCTGGACGTAAGCGGCAATGGCCGTCGGTATATCGCCATGCTCACGCATGAAGTTCTTGACGAACCTTGGCGCTCGGCCGGTCAGCGAGAGACCGAGCATGTCGTGCAGAACCAGTACCTGGCCGTCCGTGTCGCTGCCCGCACCGATACCGATGACCGGAACCGTAACCGCCCGTGTGATCCTCGCAGCCAGCTCGCTCGGGACACATTCGAGCAGCAGCATGGCCGCGCCAGCATCCTCAAGCGCCTTGGCGTCGGCAATCATCTGTTGCGCCTGCGCTTCCTCGCGCCCCTGCACCTTGTACCCCCCAAAGATGTTGACCGCCTGCGGGGTGAGGCCCATGTGTGCGCAAACCGGGATTCCACGCTGGGCCAGCAGGCGAATGGACTCGGCCAGCCAGGCCGCGCCCTCGACCTTGATCATGTGGGCGCCGGCCTTCATCAAGGTCGATGAGGTGTTCAGCGTCTGCTCGACGGTCGCGTTGGCCATGAACGGCAGATCAGCGACGATCATGGCGCCGCGGTTGCCGCGTTTGACGCAGGCCGTGTGGTACGCCATGTCATCAACCGAAACCGGCAGCGTGCTGTCGTGACCTTGCAGGACCATGCCCAGGGAGTCGCCGATCAGCAGCATCTCGACACCCGCCTCGCAGGCTGTCTTGGCGAAGGTGGCGTCATAGCAGGTCAGCATGACGATCTTCTCGCCTTTGTGCTTGAGGCCTTGCAGGGTGGTCAGGGTTACGTCTGGCATGAAAGCCGTCCTCCTAAAGCCTCTCGGGGATCACGGTTGCAGGCGCAGCGTCAGGGTTGCCCCGTTTCGATGCGTGCCGGCAGAGGGCGCTTATAGTCCTGATGGCGGCGAGCTAAGTCAATCGCGAGTGTTACCCGCAGGTTACATCTGTTACCCAGTGGTTACAGCAGGTCGCCGAGCCGCTCGAGGCCTTCAAATGGGCAGGCAGCGAGCAGCTCAGCAAGCGTGCGGCCATCGGCGAGCTTGAGTTCGGCGGGGGCAACCTCGGCCAGCGGGTAGAGTGCAAAGGCCCGTGCGTGCAGGTGGTAATGCGGAACCGTCAGGCGGGGCTCGCTGATCAGCTGATTACCGAACAGCAGAATATCGAGATCCAGTGTGCGCGGGCCCCAGCGCTCGGCTTTGCGCTCGCGCCCTTGAGCGAGCTCGATCGCTTGCAGCGCGTCAAGCAGAGCAAGCGGTGACAGCGAAGTATCCAGCGCCGCCACGGCATTGTTGTATCGGGGCTGGTCAGCAGGGCCGAGCGGGTCGCTGAGATAGAGCGAGGAGACGGCTGCCAATTGCGAGTCGGGAATGCGTGTCAAAGCGTCCAGGGCGCCGCGCAGCTGCTGACGCGGCTCGGCCAGATTGCTGCCGAGGCCGATGTACACACGTTCCATCTCAGTCCGCTGATGCCGGTGCGCTTTCGTTCGGGCCGCGCTTGCGACGGTTACTTCGGCGACGTTTGCGCGGCGCACCGTTCCCCTCGTCTTTGCTGCTGAGGCCACGAATCATGGTACGGCGCTCACTGTCGCTGGCTTCCTGGTAGTCGGTCCACCATTCGCCAAGGCCATCGGTTTGCTCGCCGGCGCTCTCTCGCAACAGCAGAAAATCGTAGCCGGCGCGAAAACGTGGGTTCTCCAGTAGCTGGTCTGCACGACGTCCTTGACGGCGTGGCAAGCGCTCCTGCATGTCCCAGATCTCGCGCATGGGCAGGGTGAAACGCTTGGGAATGGCCGTGCGCTGGCACTGTTCCCAAATGAGGTCATGCGCGGCTTCCTGCATCGCCGGGATTGGCGGCAGGCCGCGCGCCTGAGCCTCGGTGACGCGCGCCGGCAAGGCCGGCCAGAGCAGGGCCGCAAACAGGAATGCCGGGGTGACGGGCTTGCCTTGGGCGATGCGCAGGTCGGTATTGGCCAGGGCGTTGCGGATCAGCGTACCGGCATACTCAGGGTTGTCTTCCAGCGCATCGGCGCTGGCCGGAAACAGCGGTGCGAACAGGTCGTACTCAAGCAGCAAATCGAAGGTGCGTTCGGCTTTGCCGCTAAGGAACAGCTTGATGATCTCATCGAACAGGCGCGCAGACGGCACGTCGTTCAACAGGTCGGCCAGGTCGGCAATCGGTTCGGCGCTATGCTTTTCGATCTCGAAGTCCAGCTTGGCGGCGAAGCGGACCGCTCTCAGCATGCGTACCGGATCTTCCTGGTAACGCTGCTCCGGGTCGCCAATCAGGCGGATCAGCCTGTTGCGGATGTCGTGAACACCGTGGGTGTGGTCGAGGATCCGCTCGCTGGAAGGATCGTAGTACAGAGCGTTAATGGTGAAATCGCGGCGCTGCGCATCGTCCTCTAGCGTGCCATAAATATTGTCACGCAGAATCCGCCCGCTGTCGTTGCGCGAAGCCAGGTGGTTGGGTTCATCATCGTCTTCTTCGGGATGATTGGCGCGGAAGGTGGCGACCTCGATGATCTCGCGGCCGAAGTGCACGTGAACCAGCTTGAAGCGACGGCCGATGACGCGTGCACTACGAAACTCGGCGCGCACTTGCTCGGGCGTGGCACTGGTAGCCACGTCGTAGTCCTTTGGCTGCAGATCGAGCAGCAGGTCGCGGACGCATCCGCCCACGACATACGCCTCGTAGCCGGCATGCTGGAGCCGCTCGACGACACTGACGGCGTGCCGGCTGAGATCGTTGCGGTGCAGCGAATGCTGCCGGCTGGACAGTATTTCGGGGGTGCGACGTGGATGCGGAAACCGGCGCAGGGGAAGACGAAAAGACTGGAACAGCTTTTTCAGCATGAGAGCACTGTGTGGCGAAATGACAAGGTGGCGACGTGAATAGCCACGAAACAGGCGTGGATTCTAGCACCGGAAACAGGGATGGTGAACGAAGCGCGGAGAGGTGTCAAAAGTTGCTAGGGTCTGTTCCCGTTTACTCGCCGCTCGTTTGGCCCACCAGACTTCACGGCTCGTGCCTTGCCTCGCGAAAAAACAGGCTCCGGCGCGGCCGCGTATGAAACGGGAACAGACCCTGGGGCCAGAAAGCACTAGGGGGAGCCGAAGCTCCCCCTTTAAATGATGTCGCGTGCTTTGTTGTTATTAGTATTTCGGGCGTGTTGTTTTTGTGGG
>NZ_JAMOIE010000043.1 GCF_024448935.1 Stutzerimonas stutzeri | reverse complement strand
AGGCTGGAGGCTGGAGGCTGGAGGCTGGAGGCTGGAGGCTGGAGGCTGGAGGCTGGAGGCTGGAGGCTGGAGGCTGGAGAGTGTGGCCGATTGTCCGGAGTGGCTGTCAAGCTTTGGCCTGTAGCATGAAGCGGGCTCTTACCGTCCAGCCGTCCAGCCTCCAGCGCTTTTGTCGACTTTTAACCTACATACCGCCGCGGCACGCGCTGGGTAACCTTGGTCAGCAGCTCGTAGCCGATGGTGCCGCAGGCCTGCGCCAGTTCGTCGACGGGGATCTGATTGCCCCATAACTCCACTGCATCACCAAGGCTTGCGGGCGGCAGATCGGTGATGTCGATCGTGAGCATGTCCATCGAGACCCGACCAGCCAGCGGAACACGCTGGCCCCGGATCGCCACGCACGTCCCGGGCGGCGCGGTGCGCGGATACCCATCGGCATAACCACAACTGACCGTGGCGATGCGCGAAGGCCGCTGCGCGACCCAGCCGGCCCCGTAGCCAACGCACTCGCCCACGGCAACCTCGCGGATTGCGATGATCGCAGCGGTTAACGTCATAACAGGCTTGAGGCCAAGCGTTTCCGCGCTCAAATCGGCGAATGGCGAAGCACCGTACAGCATGATCCCGGGGCGCAGCCAATCCATGTGTGCCGCAGACATGGTCAGAACAGCGGCGGAGTTGGCGAATGAGCGGTTGTCGAATTCGAGATCCAGCAGACCAGTGAATTGCTCCAGCTGCGCCTCGTTGAGTGGATGGCCCCGCTCATCGGCACAGGCGAAATGGCTCATCAAATTGAGTTCTGCAACCTGCGCCGCGCCTTGCAGGCGAGCATGGGCGTGGCGCAATGCATCGGCGCTGAAACCTAAGCGGTGCATACCGGAGTCGAGCTTCAGCCACAGATTCAACGGCCGCTCGATATGTGCAGCCAGCAGCGCGTCCAGCTGAGCTTCGCCTTGAACGGCGACGTCCAACCCAAGCTCGGCCGCTGCCACATATTCGCTCGGCTCGAAGCAGCCTTCGAGTAACAATAGCCGCGCGTTCGAATCGACCGATCGAACCTGCTCCGCCTCTTCCAGCGACGCCACGGCGAACCCGTCCGCCACCTCGCGCAGACACTCGACTGCCGCGGGCGAACCATGCCCGTAAGCGTCAGCCTTGACCACGGCGAAGGCCTTGCGCCCGGGAGCGCACTGTCTGGCCAGCTGATAGTTGTGACGAAGCGCGGCAAGATCGACCGTAGCAACCAGGGGACGCATGGAAAGCCCTTCAGGACAGGAGTGAGCCGTTATTGTCCGGCGCTTTCTGTCAGGCCCGCAAGCGGCTGGGCATCTCGGTTATTGGTCATCGAACTGGTAACTGCCCGGCGCCAGGTTCTCGAAGCGAGAGTATTTACCAAGGAACGCCAGACGCGTGGTCCCGATCGGACCGTTACGCTGCTTGCCGATGATGATTTCGGCGACGCCCTTGTATTCCGTTTCGGGGTGATAAACCTCGTCCCGGTAGACGAACATGATGATGTCGGCGTCCTGCTCGATAGCGCCGGATTCACGAAGGTCCGAGTTGATCGGACGCTTGTTGGGGCGCTGTTCAAGCGAGCGGTTGAGCTGGGACAGCGCGATGACCGGGCAATTGAATTCCTTGGCCAGGCCTTTCAGCGAGCGGGAGATCTCGGAAATCTCATTGGTTCGGTTGTCGCCACTGGAACCAGGAACCTGCATCAACTGCAGGTAGTCGACCATGATCATGCCGATTTCGCCATGCTCCCGGGCCAGACGTCGCGTGCGCGCGCGCATTTCCGAAGGCGAAATACCGGCGGTATCGTCGATGAACAGTTTGCGATCGTTGAGCAGGTTGACCGCCGAGGTCAGCCGCGGCCAGTCGTCGTCGCTGAGCTTACCGGTCCGCACCTTGGTCTGATCGATCCGGCCAAGGGAGGCCAGCATACGAATCACGATGGAGTCGGCAGGCATTTCCAGCGAGAAGACCAGGATCGCCTTGTCGGAGCGCAAGGCGGCGTTCTCCACCAAGTTCATCGCGAAGGTGGTCTTGCCCATGGAAGGACGACCGGCCACGATGATCAGGTCAGCCGGCTGCAGGCCGCTGGTCGCCTCGTCCAGATCGGCAAAGCCGGTCGACAGGCCGGTAATGGCCTCGCCCGCATTGAACAGCGAGTCGATCCGGTCGATGGCCTTGACCAGAATGTCATTGATGCCTACCGGCCCACCGGTATTGGGCCGCGCTTCGGCGATCTGGAAGATCAGCCGCTCGGCTTCGTCGAGGATCTCGTCCCCCGTACGTCCTTGCGGTGCGTAGGCGCTGTCAGCGATATCATTACTGATGCCGATCAACTGACGCAAAGTCGCGCGCTCACGAATGATCTGCGCGTAGGCCTTGATGTTCGCAACCGACGGGGTGTTTTTTGCGAGCTCACCCAGATACGCCAGCCCGCCGACCTGCGGCAGATGCCCTTCTTTATCCAGCTGCTCGGAAAGCGTCACCACGTCGAACGGGAAGTTGCGCTCGGCGAGGGTGAAAATCGCGCGAAAGATAAGTCGGTGGTCATGGCGGTAGAAATCGCCATCCGACACCTGGTCCAGCACGCGCTCCCACGCATTGTTGTCCAGCATCAAGCCGCCCAGCACGGCCTGTTCGGCCTCGATGGAATGTGGCGGCACCTTGAGCGCTGCGGTTTCCAGGTCGTATTGCCGGGGCACACTGATGTCGTTCATGGCACTCGAAATTCTTGGCATTCAGAAAAAACAAAGGGCACGTTCCACTCGCGTGGAAACGTGCCCGATGGTAACCGTCAGGCACCAGAGGTGCCAGACGGTAGCTGGTATCAGCCAGCGATCACGATCAGCTTTACGGTCGCTTCAACGTCGGTGTGCAGGTGCACAGCAACGTCGTACTCACCAATCTGACGGATGGTGCCGTTTGGCAGACGGATTTCGCTCTTCGCCACTTCCACGCCAGAGGCGGTCAGCGCGTCAGCGATGTCGTGAGTACCGATGGAACCGAACAGCTTGCCTCCATCGCCCGCGGTAGCGGTGATGGTGACTTCCAGTTCAGCCAGCTGAGCAGCGCGAGTTTCGGCAGAAGCCTTGCGATCAGCAGCAGCTTGTTCCAGATCAGCACGGCGAGCTTCAAACTCGGCGACGTTGGCGGCAGTTGCAGCAGTAGCCTTGCGCTGCGGCAGCAGATAGTTGCGGCCGTAACCAGACTTGACGTTTACCTTGTCGCCCAGGTTGCCCAGGTTTGCGACTTTTTCCAGCAGGATGACTTCCATTTGAGTCTTACCTCTTTAACTTAACCTTCACCGTTCGCAGGTCCGGCATCGTCATCACGAGATGCCCGACCGCGAAAATCAAACAAGCTGTCGACAATGGCCACAACGGCCAGTAACGGATAAATCAACTGCATGAACAGCACCAGCGTGACGTAGAGACCCACCAGCCAGAACCGAGACATCCGATTCTTTGCGACCAGCCCGTGCATCAGCGCGATGCCGGCAAACACCAGCGGAACACTGCACAACGGTGCCAGCATCGCCACCTGCACACCGAGACTCGGTCCCAGCAGCATAGCCATCAACAACACCATCGCAGGCAACGCTGAGAAGCGCAGCGACCGGAACTCGAGACCAAAGCCACCGGGGTTGTACAACAATGCCTGCCAGTACCGACCGAGCATCAGACTGAGCAGCGTGGTGATCTGCAGTAGCCCTGCCAATAAACCGGTCAGAACCGGTGCCAGCAATGCTCCCAACCGGGCCTGCTCATCCACCGAAAGCTGCTGATAGACATCCGACAACATGTCGGGTAGTACTTTCTGCAACTCGGTGGCGAGTGCCGCAATTGGCTCGCCAAAAACCATTCCCAGCGCCCAGGCATACAACAACCCGAGCCCTACGCTACACAGCATCACCCGGGACCAGGAGCCCTGGTTGCGCAACAACAGCGCTAACCCGAACGACCCCAGCAGCACCAGCAATGTCCGCGGATCACCGAAATACCACCAGACCAGCGCGGGCAATACAGCCCATACCAATACGCCCAGTGCGTCATTCAACCCGCGACGCAGCAACACCAGGCTTCCCGCCGCAGCAGACAACCAGAACAACATCGGCAGCGCTGCAGAGCCAGCCACAACAACAATTGCCTGCATACGGCCGCGCATGATGAACTCAGCCAGGGCGCGCATGCGATCTATCCTTTACGTCTGTCTAACAGTTCGATTAACGGCCGTGGCTGTCGGTGTAGGGCAGCAGGGCCAGGAAGCGGGCGCGCTTGACAGCGGTAGCCAGCTGGCGCTGATAGCGTGCTTTGGTTCCGGTGATACGGCTAGGAACGATCTTGCCGGTTTCGGAAATGTAGGCCTTCAGCGTATTGAGATCCTTGTAGTCGATCTCTTTCACGTTTTCTGCAGTGAAACGGCAGAACTTACGACGACGGAAAAAACGTGCCATGAAATAGGCTCCTCAATAGGTCCGTGGATTACTCGTCAGCGTTGTTGTCGCGGCTGTCACTGTTACTGTCATTGTCACTGGCAGAGTCAGATTCAGGGCGATCACGACGCTCACGGCGCTCGCTACGGTTTTCCTCAGCCTTCAGCATCTCGGACTGTTCAGTCACGGCTTCGTCGCGACGGATGACCAGATTACGGATGACGGCGTCGTTGTAGCGGAAGTTGTCTTCCATCTCAGCCAGTGCCTTACCGCTGCACTCAACGTTCAGCATCACGTAGTGGGCCTTGTGGACGTTGTTGATGGCGTAAGCCAGCTGACGACGACCCCAGTCTTCCAGACGATGGATCTTGCCACCGTCCTCTTCGATCAGCTTGGTGTAACGCTCCACCATGCCGCCAACCTGCTCGCTCTGGTCGGGGTGGACCAGAAAGATGATTTCGTAATGACGCATTGTTGCTCCTTACGGGTTGCAGCCTGCCGCACAACGCGGATCAGGCAAGGAGTGAATCAGTTATGTTGACTTGCCAGCCAGAGAGGCGCGCAAACGCCTGCCATCCGGGCAAGGGGCGCAATTCTAGAGAAGCCCGGACGACCGCGCAAGGCGATTTGGTGAATAGGGTGAATAGTTAACCAACCAACGGCTAGCTACGCCCTGCGATGGCCCGTTCGGCCTGAATGCTTTCGAGCAACGATCTGACCTGGTGGATATCGTAGGGCTTGAGCATGATGCGCAGGTCGTCCAGCCCCACGTCCCGCGCATCGACGGCGTAGCCCGAAGCAATGACGACACTCAGGCTGGCATCGCGCGACCTGGCCTCACGGACCAGCTCGAGACCGCTCATGCCAGCCAGGCCGACATCGGTAAGCAGCACGTCGAATGGATGCTGCCCGAGCTGCTTCAGCGCAGCCTCGGCCGACTCGCAGAGGCTGACCTGGTGCCCCAGCTCGTCCATGACTTCTCCGGTGAGCATGCGCAGCGTCGGATCATCCTCGACGAACAGAATTCTCAGGCCTGACGCGCATGTCGGCTCGATCTGCCCGGATGAAACTGTTGCCGAGTCGCACTGTTCTGAAATCGCTGCTACACGCGCCCCCTGCTGCTCCAGCGCATCGCGGCTCGGCAGGTAGACCCGGACCGACGTACCCTCGCCTTCGTTGCTTTCCAGCACAACGAATCCGCCGCTCTGCTTGACGAAGCCATAGACCATGCTCAAACCAAGGCCAGACGCATTGTGGTCCTTGCGCGTAGTGAAGAATGGCTCGAATGCGCGCTCGAGGATGTCCGGGCGCATGCCCTCTCCCTCATCGATGACCGCAAGCTCAACGTACGGGCCGGGATCGGCGCCGGGCTGTCCCGCGAGCTGAGCGGCGTCCAGGCTACGGTTGCGCAAGCGCAGCCTAAGCGTCCCGCCATCGCCCATCGCATCGCGTGCGTTGACGGCCAGGTTGAGTATCGCCGCCTGCAGATTGCCGACATCGGCAAATACTGGCCACAGGCCTGATTCGACCTCGACATCAACCTGCACGGCGCGCCCCAGGGCACCGTTGAGCAATTCGCTCATCTGACCGAGCAGTTCACCGACATCCACAGATTGGGGCTGCAACGGCTGACGGCTTGCGAAGGCCAACAGCTGCGAGGCCAGACGAGCACCCTTTTCTACACCGCCCGCAGCCGACTCCAGCCGCCGCTGAGCCGTTTCGTCACCGCTCAGGTTGCGACGTAGCAACTGCAGATTGCCGCCGATGATCTGCAGCATGTTGTTGAAATCATGCGCGATGCCCCCGGTGAGCTTGCCGACAGCCTCAAGCTTTTGCGCTTGCATCAAGGCTGCCTGGGCGGTGCGACGTGCGGACTCGCTGTCGAGCAATTCGCGGCTGCGCTCACGCACCAGCTCTTCGAGATGTTCGCGATGCTCACGCAACGCCTGCTGGCTGCGATGCTGCTCGGTAACGTCGCTGCCAAGCACGAAAATACCGGACGTTCGGCCGTCGCGCTCGATGATCGGCTGAAACACCAGATCGACGTACACCTCCTCCGGTTCGGCACCTGGACGACGGTGTAGCAGTGCTCGCATGCCTCTGTCGATGTAGGGTTCGCCGGTGCGATACACCTCATCGAGGAGCGTGATGAAACCCTGGCCCTGCAGCTCGGGCAGCCCGTCACGCACAGCTTTGCCGAGCAGCTGGCGGTGGCCGGTAAGCTGTTGATACGCCTCGTTGACCAGCTCGAACACATGCTCGGGACCACGCAGAAAGCAGACGAAACCAGGCGCCTGGGCAAACAACCGGCGCAGCTGATTGCCTTCATCCTGGATGAACCGCGCCCGGGACATGATCGCCGCCTCGATCTGTTGCGCCGGCTGACCAGCGGACTGAGTCGAGCGCAAGGAGTCCTTCAGCTGCTGCAGCTCGGTGATGTCCACGGTGTGCTGAAGGATGGCGATGACTTCACCCTTATCATCCAGCAACGGTGTGTGCGTCGCGCTCCAGTAGCGGTCCTCATATGCCGCACCGTTGCCGGAGCTGACCGCGATCGAATAGCGGATAACCGGCAAGGTATCCAACGCCTTCGTACGCAGGACCCGAGCAAAGGAGTCGAGGAGTTCGTCGACATGAGTCGATTCGGGAAATTGCGGGTCGGCGGCAAACGCGTCCTGAATTCGCCGCCCAGCGATTTCCTCGATACTGCGTGCGGTGAGTTTCAGGTAAGCCGCGTTCGCATCCACAATCACCAGGTCGGGATCGAGCAACAGGTAGGCATTGGGCGAAACCCTGAACAGAGCCTCGAAAGACGGGCGTTGCGGCATACCACCTCCGTGATGCGAGCCTGGCGCTGGCCGCGATCAAAAGCTGGCGCCAGGTCTACGACCGACGCCCAGTCAAACCAGTAATAGTGACGGCTCGAGCGTCAGAATCAGAACGGACAATTGACCGCAGCGAAAACGATCCGTTTCCGCTACAGAGCAATGGTCCTAACAGAACAGGCCCGGCGAAGAAGACGCTAGCTCGCGGGGCGAGCCGAGCGCCGTTGACGCAGGGCCTCGAACAGGCAAACCCCGGTAGCGACGGAGACGTTGAGACTGCTGACACTGCCACCCATGGGCAAGCGCACCAGGAAATCGCAGTGCTCACGGGTCAGGCGCCGCATCCCCTTGCCCTCGGCCCCCATCACCATGACGATCGGCCCACTGAGATCCTGATCGTAAATCTCCTGCTCGGCCTCTCCAGCCGTACCGACGACCCACAAACCGCGCTGCTGCAATTTTTCCAGCGACCGAGCGAGATTGGTGACGGCTACCAGCGGGATGACTTCGGCAGCACCGCAGGCCACCTTGCGCACCGTAGCGTTCAGCGTCGCGGACTTATCCTTGGGTATGATCACGGCCAGCGCGCCGGCGGCATCGGCCGTTCGCAGGCAGGCCCCTAGATTATGCGGGTCTGTGACGCCGTCGAGCACGAGCAACAGGGGCGCGCCTTCGGTGCGATCGAGCAGCTCCTCAAGCATGGCATCGCCCCACACCTGGCTGGGACTGACGTCAGCAATCACGCCCTGATGCACGCCCTCGACCCAGGCGTCCATTTCGCGGCGCTCGCACTGGCCCACTCGAACCTTCGACTCGGCAGCCAGCTGGAGCAACTTCTGCACGCGCGGATCATCCCGCCCCTCCGCCAGCCAGATCTGCTTGACCCGCTTCGGATGATGGCGAAGCAACGCCTCGACGGCATGAAGACCATAAACCTTTTCCAGATCGCTCACGGTTTGGCCTTGCGCTTACGGGGCGCGGCGCCCTCGGGCTTCGGCGCGGCCTTGCCGGCGGCCGCCTTCGGTTTCGAGCCGCTGCGCTTGGGCTTGCTCTTCGAGGTTTTGCCTGCCTTGGCGTCGCCCAACAGAGCCTTCTTGATCTCACGGCTCTTGCGCACATCATCGCTGAGCGACTCATTGCCCTTCGACAAAGACGCATCAGCGCCTTTCCTGCCGCGACCGTCTTTACGCGCGCCGCGGCCGTCCGAGGCTCCGCGCTCGCCGGCTCCGGTCTTGCTGCCGCCGCCAATCAACTCGAAGTCGATCTTGCGCTCATCGAGATCGACACGCATGACCCGCACCTCGACGCTGTCGCCAAGACGGAAACTGCGACCGCTGCGCTCGCCGGACAGGCGATGATGCAACGGATCGAAGTGGTAGTAGTCGCCCGGCATCGCCGTCACGTGCACCAACCCTTCGACGTAGATATCGGTCAGTTCGACGAACAGCCCGAAGCCGGTCACGGCCGTGATGACGCCGGGGAAATTCTCTCCGACCCGGTCTTTCATGAACTCGCACTTGAGCCAGTTCACCACGTCACGGGTCGCTTCGTCGGCGCGGCGCTCGGTCATCGAGCATTGCTCGCCCAGTTGCTCCAGTGCGGCCTCGTCATACGGGTAGATGCGCGCCTTGGGCATGCTGGTCGCGCCCGCCCGGCGAACGTGCGAGGTGTCGCGCCTGGAGCGGATCACGCTGCGGATCGCCCGATGGATCAGCAGATCGGGGTAGCGGCGAATCGGCGATGTGAAATGCGCGTACGCCTCGTAGTTCAGGCCGAAATGGCCATGGTTGTCAGGACTGTAGACGGCCTGACTGAGGGAGCGCAGCATTACCGTCTGGATCACATGGAAGTCGGGACGCCCCTGGACGTGCTCCAGCAGCGCCTGGTAATCCTTGGGCGTTGGCCCCTCTTTGCCCTTGTGCAGGGTCAGGCCCAACTCGCCGAGAAATGCCCGGAGTTTTTCCTGACGCTCCAGGGGCGGACCATCATGCACACGATACAGGCCCGGAATGTCGTGATCCTGAAGGAAGCGTGCAGTGGCCACGTTGGCGCATAGCATGCACTCCTCGATCAGCTTGTGCGCATCGTTGCGCTCGGTCGGCTTGATTTCCGAGATCTTGCGACCAGCGCCGAAAACGATGCGGGTTTCCTGCGTCTCGAAGTCGATCGCCCCGCGGGCATGCCGCGCCTTGAGCAGCACTTTATAGAGCGCATAGAGCTGCTTGAGGTCGGGCAGCACTTCACCGTACTCGCCGATCAGGCGTTTGCCTTCAGCCGAAGACGGCTGTTCAAGCATGCTGCTGACCTTGTTATAGGTCAGGCGTGCGTGGGAATGGATCACCGCTTCATAGAACTGGTAATCCGTCATCTTTCCCGATTTGCTCAGGGTGATTTCGCAGACCATCGCCAGACGGTCGACATGCGGATTCAGCGAGCAGAGCCCATTCGACAACTCTTCCGGCAGCATTGGCACGACCCGCTCGGGGAAATACACCGAGGTGCCACGTACTTCAGCTTCCTGATCCAGCGCAGAGCCGACCTTTACATAGTGCGAGACATCGGCGATCGCCACGTACAGGCGGAAACCGCCGGAAAACAGCTTCCAGCCACTGAGCTTCTCGCAGTAGACGGCATCATCGAAGTCACGCGCATCCTCGCCATCGATGGTGACGAACGGCAGGTGGCGCAGGTCGACGCGCTTCTGCTTGTCCTTCTCCTCGACTTCCGGCTTGAGCTTGGCGGCTTCGCGTTTTACCGCCTCCGGCCAGACATGCGGAATGTCGAAGCTGCGCAGCGCAACGTCGATTTCCATGCCGGGCGCCATGTAGTTACCGATCACTTCGACCACGTCGCCCTGTGGCTGAAACCGCTGAGTCGGCCAGTGGGTAATCTTGATCTCGACGAACTGACCCGGCTTGGCACCCATGGAACGACCCGGCGTGACCAGCACTTCCTGCTGGATCTTGGGGTTATCAGCCATCACAAAGCCGACTCCACTTTCTTCCTGGTAGCGGCCTACGATGGTTTCGTGGGCACGACCGATGACCTCAACGATTGCACCTTCGCGTCGGCCGCGGCGATCAAGCCCGGCCACGCGAGCCAGACAGCGATCGCCATCAAACACCAGACGCATCTGTGCCGGACTCAAGAACAGATCATCGCTGCGATCATCAGGGATGAGAAAACCGAAGCCGTCGCGATGGCCGCTGATGCGACCGCAAACCAGATCCAGCTTGTCCACCGGGGCATAGGTGCCACGCCGGGTATAGATCAGCTGACCGTCACGCTCCATCGCGCGCAAACGGCGGCGCAGAGCTTCTATGTCATCTTCGGAGGATAATCCGAACTCTTCCACCAGCTGCTCACGGGCCGCTGGCGAGCCGCGCTCGCTCAGATGCTGGAGTATCAATTCGCGGCTGGGGATGGGGTTTTCGTACTTTTCCGCTTCACGCGCGGCCTCGGGATCGAGGGATTGCCAATCGGCCATTAAGAGATGTCACCTTTCATTCATTTATAAAGGCAGAACGCCCTATGTCTATTGAAGCGCGAAACGCCGTCCGACGGCAGCTTTCACGCGAATTATTTTTCCTTTGCTGGGCTTTACAAGGCATAACCTCACCCGTATAGTTCGCGCCCACAATGTCTGGTAGACGTTGTATCACGGAAACGACGAAGTATCATCGTTTGCAGTGCCCAGGTGGCGGAATTGGTAGACGCACTAGGTTCAGGTCCTAGCGGTGGCAACACCGTGGAAGTTCGAGTCTTCTCCTGGGCACCATTTATCCGATGAGACACTGGCGATAGCGAGCGTTTCACTGACACAAGGTTTGTCGGCCTTGACCAACAATCGACATAAGTCGGTGAGCAATCATCGCAATGTGCCCAGGTGGCGGAATTGGTAGACGCACTAGGTTCAGGTCCTAGCGATGGCAACATCGTGGAAGTTCGAGTCTTCTCCTGGGCACCACTCTTCAGAAAAAACCGAGCCACTGGCTCGGTTTTTTTGTTTCTGCCTACGCTCAAATACACGCAACAGCCCGCTAACCCTGATCACTTGGCCGCCATTTAGACCGCCGCGTGGCAAAAAAGACCGCCCGAGGGCGGTCTTTTGTTTCAAGCAGTGATCAGGCGTAGGGATGACGCAGCACGATGGTCTCGTTGCGGTCCGGCCCGGTGGAAATGATGTCGACCGGCGCCTCGACAAGCGCCTCGATACGCTTGATGTAAGCACGCGCGTTAGCGGGCAGAGCCTCGAGCGACTTGACCCCGACGGTGGATTCATTCCAGCCAGGCAGCTCTTCGTATACTGGCTGCAGGCCTTGGTAGCTGTCCGCATCGGTCGGCGCATCTACCAGCAGTTCACCGTTGCGATCCTTGTATGCGACGCAGATCCGAATGGTTTCCAACCCATCGAGCACATCCAGCTTGGTCAGACAGATGCCCGACACACTGTTGATCTCGATGGCGCGGCGCAGGATGACTGCATCGAACCAACCGCAGCGACGGGCGCGACCAGTGGTCGAGCCGAACTCATGGCCACGCTCGGCCAGACGAGCACCCACCTCATCGAACAGCTCGGTGGGGAAAGGACCGGACCCGACGCGCGTGGTGTAGGCCTTGGTAATGCCGAGGATGTAGTCCAGATACAGCGGACCAAAACCGGAACCAGTAGCAGTGCCCCCTGCCGTGGTGCTGGAGCTGGTGACATAGGGGTAGGTGCCATGATCGATGTCCAGCAGCGAACCCTGCGCGCCTTCGAACATGATGCGCGCACCCTGCTTGCGCAACTCGTGCAGCCGCGCCGAGACGTCGGTCATCATCGGCCGGAGGATTTCGGCGTAGCCCAGCGCCTCATCGAGCGTCTTCTGGAAATCGACAGGCTCGACCTTGTAGAAGTTCTGCAGAATGAAGTTGTGATACTCGAGCAGTTCACGCAACTTGACCGTGAAGCGCGCAGGATTGAACAAGTCGCCGATGCGCAAACCACGACGGGCCACCTTGTCTTCATAGGCCGGCCCGATGCCACGACCCGTAGTACCGATCTTGCCTTCGGAACGCGACGCTTCGCGCGCCTGATCCAGAGCGACATGGTACGGCAGAATCAGGGTACAGGCTGGACTGATGCGCAGGCGCTCGCGAACAGGGACACCCTTTTCTTCGAGCTTGGTGATTTCACGCATCAGGGCATCCGGCGCCACGACCACGCCGTTACCGATGAGGCACTGGACGTTCTCACGCAGAATTCCGGACGGAATCAGATGCAGCACCGTTTTTTCGCCGTCGATGACCAGCGTGTGACCCGCATTGTGACCGCCCTGGAAACGCACCACGGCCGCCGCCTGGTCGGTCAGCAGATCGACGATCTTGCCCTTGCCCTCATCACCCCATTGGGTGCCCAGGACCACGACATTCTTACCCATAAACCTTGTCCTCTTGGCGAAGCATTACCGGTCATGACCGGCGAAAACCTGAAAAACCTGTCTGGCACAGCCGCATCAGCGGGCCAGCGGCGTTACAACCCAGGAACCCTCTTGCAACAGTAGCTGCCGGTCACAGCCAACACCTGGCGCGGCATCACCCTGCTGCCCGTCCAAGGCCTGCACTACCCGCTCACCCTGCTCACGCAGCCGACGGATTGCCTGCCACAAAGCCGGATCGGTGCTGTACGGCGCCCAGACACCGGCCAATGGGCCGACGAGCTCGGCATTGCCCAGCCTGACCAGCGTCTTCAGGTCCGTCGAAAAGCCGGTCGCCGGACGCGCCCGGCCAAAATCAGCCCCAATGTCGTCATAACGCCCACCCTGAGCGATCGACTGGCCGACGCCCGGAACGAACACCGCGAAAACGATACCAGTGTGGTAGTGATAGCCGCGCAGCTCGCCAAGATCGAAATACAACGGCAGCTCGGGATACCGCATCGCCACCTGGTCGGCGATATGCGCCAGGTCTTCCAGCGACTCAAGAACCGGAGCAGGCGCACCGGCAAGCCCCTCGCGCGCAGCGTCAAGCGTCTCACGCCCACCGCAGAGCCGTGCCAGTGCGCGCAACATGCCCGCCAACGCAGGCTCGACACCAGCGGTCAGCGCTGCGATCTCGTCCATCGCCTTACGCTGCAGGGCATCGAAGAGGCGCTGCTCGGCATCCCCGGAGAGACCGGCGGCGCGCGCCAACCCACGATAGATACCCACATGGCCGAGGTCCATGTGCAGGTCCGGCACATCGGCGAGCAGAAGGGTTTCCAGCATCAAGCTGATCACTTCAAGGTCGCCGGACGTGCTGCTGTCTCCATAGAGTTCGGCACCCAGCTGAATCGGGCTCCGCGACGTGGCGAGGGCCTGCGGCTTGGCATGCAGGACGCTGCCGGCATAGCACAGGCGGCTGGGCCCTTCGCGGCGCAACGTATGGGCATCCACCCGCGCCACTTGCGGCGTGATGTCCGCTCGCAAGCCCATCTGCCGCCCTGACAACGGATCGACGACCTTAAAGGTCCTGAGATCAAGGTCCTGCCCTGCGCCAATCAAGAGCGATTCGAGAAACTCCACATGAGGGGTAATAACCAACTCGTAGCCCCAGCACTGGAAAAGATCCAGCACACGACGCCGTGCAGTTTCGATACGCGCCGCTTCGGGCGGCAGCACCTCTTCAATGCCATCTGGCAGAAGCCAGCGGTCTATCGTTGCCATTTCGCCAATCACCTCTCGATACGGCAAGCCTAGTCAAGCAGACGAACGCCGGGGCAACAGCCTGAGCCGCCCATCGGTCGCGTGCGATTGTGTTCGAACCATGGCGACAGCGCCACGCCCCACCAAGGGGATCAGCGTGGCTGGCCATGCCCGGACCAGCCTGCTACCGCCGGGGGCACAGACGCAAAAAAGCCGGGCTTTTCCCGGCTCGCAGAGCATAACAATGTTTCGCCAACAGGTCACCCGGCGGACTGCACTCAGCCTGCCGGACACCCCTGCGCAGTCACTGCGCTGTGGCGGATTCCAGATAACGGAAGAAATCGCTATTGGGATCCAGCACCAGCACATCTTCCTTGTTGGCGAAGCTCTCACGGTAGGCTTGGAGGCTGCGATGGAAGGAATAGAATTCCCGATCCTGCCCGTACGCCGCAGCATAGATGGCTGCCGCCTGCGCATCGCCGTCACCGCGCAGCTCTTCGGCCTCACGGAATGCCTCAGCCAGGAGCACGCGCCGCTGCCGGTCAGCATCGGCACGAATGCCTTCAGCCAGCTCCTTGCCTTTCGCCCGATGCTCACGCGCTTCACGCTCACGCTCGGAGCTCATCCGCTCGAACACGCTGCGGTTCACTTCGCGCGGGAGGTCAATGCCCTTGACTCGGACATCCACCACCTCAATCCCGAGCTCCTGCTGCGCAGCACGATTCAGACTGTTGGTCACCAGACTCATCAGCTCGTCGCGCTGGCCGGATACAGACTCGTGCAAGGTCCGCTTACCGAACTGATCCCGCAGCGCAGCTTCGAGACGGCGCGCGAGTCGCTCATCTGCAATCTGCTTCATGCCTGAAGTCGCCGTATAAAAACGCTCGGCATCGTCCACACGCCATTTGGCGTAGGAGTCAACCATCAGCGCTTTCTTTTCCAGCGTCAGAAATCGCGCCGTCGTGGTATCGAGCGTCATCAGGCGTGCATCGAACTTGCGCACGCTGTTGACATAAGGGATTTTCAGGTGCATGCCCGGTTTCACGTCGGGCTCAACGATACGACCGAAGCGCAGCAATACCGCTCGCTCTGTCTGGGACACGATATAGAAGCTGTTCCACGCCACGATCGCCAGCACCACACCCACAATGAGTGCGGTCAGGGATTTATTGTTCATTAGCGGACCTCCCGTGTGCGCACTTCACGCGGATCCAGCTCCGGAGGCAGCCTCGTAGTCTGCGTCGAAGCGCCTGACGCAGACGCCGCAGGGGACTGCGCAGAAGCAGCGCCGCGACCATTGATCATCTTGTCCAGCGGCAGATAGAGCAGGTTGTTCTGACCCTTCTCGCCGGTCACGAGCACCTTGCTGGTATTGCTCATGAGCTCTTGCATGCTTTCCAGATACAGGCGCTCACGCGTCACCTCCGGCGCCTTGCGGTACTCGGCCACCAGCTTGCTGAAGCGGTCCGCCTCACCTGTGGCACGCGAAATCACCGCATCGCGATAACCACTGGCCTCTTCCAGCATACGCTGGGCCTGACCACGGGCCTCGGGGATCACGCCATTGGCATAGGATTCGGCCTGATTCTTCTCGCGCTGCTCGTCTTCCCGCGCCCGGATGACATCATCAAACGCTTCCTGCACCTCCCTCGGCGCTGCTGCGCTTTGCAGGTTGACCTGCGTCACGATGATGCCCGTACCGTAGTTGTCAAGAAACCGCTGCAGGCGCTCCTTGACCTCAGCCGCCATCGCCTCGCGCCCTTCGGTCAGGACCTGGTCCATCGCCGTCGAACCCACCACATGACGAACCGCACTGTCAGTCGCATGCTGCAGTGAAGCCTCAGGTTCTTCAACGTTAAGCACGAACGCCTGCAGATCGCTGATCTTGTATTGCACGGTCAGAGGCACTTCGATGATGTTTTCGTCTTCGGTAAGCATCTGCCCCTGTTTGCTATAGGAGCGCTCGCGGGTAACGTTCGCCTGGAACTTGCGATCGAATGGCGGGAAATAGATGTTCAGACCCGGCCCCACGGTCTCGTGGTATTTGCCGAAGCGCAAAACCACGGCCTGCTCTTGCTCGTCGACGATATAGATCGCATTGAACAGCCAGACGGCCAGCAATACCACCAGACCAATCCAGACCAGCCCAAAACCGCCACGACGGCCGCCACCCGACGATCCGCCACTGCGCTTCTTGCCGCCGAACATGCCGTTGAGGCTGTCCTGTAGTTTGCGGAAAGCCTCATCGAGGTCAGGTGGACCTTTCTGACCGCCACCGCCGCGACGACCACCGCCACCACTGCCCCAGGGATCCTGGTTGTTCGAGTTGCCACCCGGCTCATTCCAAGCCATAGCGCTCTCCATTCAAATAAAGCTAAAGACGCGCCAGCGGCGCGTCCACCAATGCTACCGAAAGCCCGGAGCGAACGGCTTAAAAGCCTCCCGAGCTGTATTGCAAAGTGTGTTGCTCGAAAAACTGCTCCGCCTCAAGGCCCGCGCGACTGATGAGACGATGCAGTTCGACACGCTGCAGGCGCACATCAAGCAGACTGACACCGTCGTCATCATGGACCTCGGACTGCACCGCCCCGAGGTCGAACAACTGCGCACGCAGGCGCCCAAGTTGCTGCGGCAACCGAAGCGTCCCGACGAAGAGATCGTTACCGAGCAGTTCGGCAATGGCCTGCTTCAACAGATCCAAGCCCAGCCCCATCTGTGCCGAGACCCAGACCCGCTGCGGTACGCCATCAGCATTGCGCTGGATCTGCGGCTCGATGCCTTCAAGCAGATCCACCTTGTTGTAAACCTCCAATATCGGCAGCTCATGCGCGCCGATCTCGGTCAACACCGCCAGTACCTGTTCGATCTGCTGATCGCGCTCAGGCTCGTGAGCATCGATGACATGCAGCAGCAGATCAGCATTGCTCGACTCTTCGAGTGTGGCCCGGAACGATTCGACCAGCTTGTGCGGCAAATGACGGATGAAGCCCACCGTATCAGCAATCACCACTGGCCCAAGGTCATCCAGATCCAGACGACGCAGGGTTGGATCCAGCGTAGCGAAAAGCTGGTTAGCCGCGTAAACCTCGGATTCGGTCAAGGCATTGAAGAGGGTGGACTTGCCCGCGTTGGTATAGCCCACCAGGGATACAAGCGGAATATCAGCGCGTCGGCGGCCCCGGCGAGCCTGCTCACGCTGACTACGAACCTTTTCCAGCCGCTGCTTGATCTGGCGAATACGCACACGCAGCAAGCGCCTGTCAGTTTCAAGCTGTGTCTCGCCCGGACCGCGCAAGCCTATACCACCCTTCTGCCGCTCAAGGTGAGTCCAGCCCCGCACCAGCCGCGTGCTCATGTGACCCAGCTGAGCCAGCTCAACCTGCAACTTGCCTTCGTGCGTACGCGCGCGCTGAGCAAAGATATCCAGAATCAGTCCGGTCCGATCAAGCACACGACATTCGAGCGCTCGCTCGAGGTTGCGCTCCTGGCTGGGCGTCAGGGTGTGATTGAAAATGACCAGCTCGACCTCGCCGTCCCTGACAAGGTCATGCAGCTCTTCGACTTTGCCGCTGCCGATCAGAAACTTGGCGGAAGGTTGATGCCTGGCAACATTGACGAAGCCAACTGTTTCGGCGCCAGCTGACCGCGCCAGCTCACGAAACTCTTGGGGGTCTTCACGCGCCGCTGGATCCTGAGCATCCAGATGAACCAGGATAGCCCGCTCACCACCACCGGGACGTTCGAAGAACAATGAAAGCTCCCTTTATTCGTTACCCGACTCGGACTGTTCAGCGTCGCCGGCAGCAGGCAGGCGCACCGGACGGCCAGGAACGACAGTCGAGATGGCATGCTTGTAAACCATCTGACTCACCGTGTTCTTCAACAGAATGACGAATTGATCGAATGACTCGATCTGGCCCTGAAGCTTGATACCGTTGACCAAGTAGATCGAAACCGGAACGCGCTCCTTACGCAGGATGTTCAGGTAAGGGTCTTGTAGCGAATGCCCTTTTGACATGTGCCGCACTCCTTAGAGGGTCTTTTCATTAATATTCGAAATCGAACCCGGCCGATCAATGAGAATAGCCGGTCAAATAGCGCTGTCAGCTCAATATGGCGAGCCTATCCAAGTATTTCAATGCTCGCGGCAGATTGTCACAGGCCGAACTTTCCAGCCAGTGAACGCCCTCCCATCCCCTCAACCAAGTGAGCTGACGCTTGGCCAGTTGCCGGGTAGCAATCACACCACGCTCAGCCATTTCCTGCGCAGTGTACTTACCGTCCAGATAATGCCAGACCTGACGATAGCCAACCGCTCGCATGGACGGCAGCTCGGCATGCAGATCTGGGCGCCTGCGGAGAGATTCGACCTCTGCGACAAAGCCCTGTTCAACCATCTGAACGAAACGCCGCTCGATACGCTGGTGCAAGACCTGCCGTCGCGCAGGCGCCATGGACAACTGCGCGACAGTATAAGGCAAGACGCAGCCGTCTGGCGTGCCGGCTCCGGCTTTTTGCGCGGTTTGCCGGGCGCGATGCTCGGTCATGCTGATACCACTGACCCGATAGACCTCAAGCGCCCTGATCAGACGCTGCGGATCGTTCGGATGGATCCGAGCGGCTGATACCGGGTCGACTTCGCTGAGCTGGTGATGCAGCGCCGCCGCGCCTTCCGCCTGCACTTGTGCTTCGAGCGCCGCACGCACCTCAGCATCAGCGGCCGGCATATCCGCAAGCCCTTCGAGCAACGCCTTGAAGTACAACATGGTGCCGCCCACGAGCAGCGGAATGCGTCCTGCTTCGGTGCTCTGCGCCATCGCCACCAGGGCGTCAGCCACAAACTCAGCAGCCGAGTAGCTCTGCACAGGGTCTCTGATGTCGATCAACCGGTGCGGAAAGGCATCCAACAGTTCGGGGGAAGGCTTGGCAGTGCCGATGTCCATGCCACGGTAAACCAAGGCGGAATCGACACTGATCAGATCACACGGCAAGGTCCGAGCAAGCTCGATTGCCAGGTCGGTCTTGCCCGCTGCGGTAGGGCCCATAAGGAAAATGGCGGGAGGGAACGGGGTCATTCGGGATCCATTAAAAGCTGCAAGCTGCAAGCTGCAAGCGTAATCAGGGTGAAGCGCGGAGGTCGGGACCGCAAGCTGGCTATGCCGCTGTTACTTGCCGCTTGTGGCTTGACGCTTGCCGCTGCTCTAACGCCCCCTGAGGAAGAGCTTATCCAGGTCGGCCATGCCCAGCCGGGTCCAGGTCGGGCGACCGTGATTGCACTGGCCACTGCGCTCGGTCTGCTCCATGTCGCGCAATAGGCCATTCATTTCCGGCACGGTAAGGCGACGGTTTGCACGCACCGCGCCGTGGCATGCCATGGTGCCAAGCAGCTCGTTGAGGTGCGCCTGGATACGGTCGCTGGTGCCGTATTCAAGCAGGTCGGCCAGCACGTCCTGCACCAACCGGGTCGCTTCGGCCTGCTTGAGCAGGGAGGGAATCTGGCGGATCGCCAGACTTTCGGGACCCAGCCGCTGCAACTCAAAACCAAGCCGCTGGAACCACTGCACATGTTCTTCGGCACAGTCTGCTTCACGCTGACTGACGGCGATCGATTCCGGTACCAGTAACGGTTGACCACGCAGACCTTCGCTGGCCATTGCCGTTTTCAGCCGCTCGTACATGATCCGCTCGTGGGCGGCGTGCATGTCCACCAGAACCAGACCTTGAGCATTTTCGGCGAGAATGTAGATACCCTTGAGCTGAGCCAGTGCGTAGCCAAGCGGCGGCACGTCATCCTGGCTTTCCGGCAGGGCCGCAACAGTCACTTCTGCCAATGGCGAGAAGAACTCACGGTAGGCACCCTGCGCTTCTGCAACGTTGCCAGTCGGCATTGGCCGAGGCGCCTGATAGCCAGCGCCGGCACCGCGCCAGGCAGGCTGTGCTGCCGCCGGTTGACCCAGCGCACTGGCAGCGAGGCTCATTTCGTTCTGCCCGGCAAATTCTCCGGCATCGCGACCAGAGACCGTGATTACCGGCGCCACGCTGGCTGGCGCGGCCAGCTGATCCTCGGGACGGACATCGCCGAGCGCGCGGTGCAAGGTGCCGTAGAGGAAATCATGCACCATGCGAGTGTCGCGAAAGCGAACCTCATGCTTGGTCGGATGGACATTGACGTCCACCACTGCCGGGTCCACATCGAGGAACAACACGAAGGTCGGATGTCGACCATTGAACAACACGTCGCGGTACGCCTGCCGCACGGCATGGGCGACCAGCTTGTCGCGCACCATGCGTCCATTCACATAGAAATATTGCAGATCCGCCTGGCTACGGGAAAACGTCGGCAAACCGACCCAGCCCCAAAGATGCAGACCGGCGCGCTCAATCTCGACCGGCAACGCCTGTTCCAGAAAGGCCGGGCCGCACACCGACGCGACGCGGCGCCCCCGAGACGCAGGATCACTGGCCGGATGCAGCGCAAGCACCACCTTGCCGTTGTGGCGAAGATGGAAGGCGACATCGAACCGCGCCAGCGCCAGCCGCTTGATCACTTCCTGCAAGTGGTCGAACTCGGTCTTTTCGGTGCGCAAGAACTTGCGCCGTGCAGGCGTGTTGAAGAACAGGTCGCGCACCTCGACCGAGGTTCCGACCGGATGCGCCGCCGGCTGCACGCGCGCCTCCATGTCCCGGCCTTCGGTCTCGACCTGCCAGGCCTCGGCAGCATCAGCCGTACGCGAGGTCAGCGTCAATCGGGAGACCGAACTGATCGACGCCAGCGCCTCGCCCCGGAAACCCAGGCTCATGACACGCTCAAGGTCTTGCAGATCGCGGATCTTGCTGGTCGCATGCCGAGCCAGGGCCAGCGGCAAGTCATCGGCCGGAATACCACAACCATCGTCGCGCACCCGCAGCAGCTTTATCCCGCCTTGTTCAACGTCCACTTCAATACGGGTGGCACCGGAGTCGAGGCTGTTTTCCAGCAGCTCCTTGATCACCGAAGCTGGCCGCTCGACCACTTCGCCCGCAGCAATCTGGTTCGCCAGCCGTGGACTCAGCAGCTGGATGCGCGCCGCCTCGATCATGGCTGCGAGGCCAGCGTGGCAGCGGGAATGTTCAGCGTTTGGCCAACTTTGATCACGTCGCCTTTCAAACTGTTGGCGCTGCGCAACGCAGGCAGACTGATCTGATAGCGCTCGGCGAGCAGCGCCAGGCTTTCGCCAGAACGGACCACATGCTCGCGAGCCGCGCCGGCAATCTTGCCGGAGTCGCGCATCCAGGCAACGTAGGTGCCGGGTGGCGGATTTTCATGGAAGAACTGCCGCACCCCACTGTGGATGGAACGCGCCAGCGCCTGCTGATGGGCCGCAGTCTGCAGTTTGCGCGCCTCGGACGGATTGGAAATGAAGCCGGTCTCCACCAGGATCGAAGGGATATCGGGTGATTTCAGCACCATGAACCCGGCCTGTTCAACGCGGCGTTTGTGCAAAGGGGTGATCCGGCCCATGTTGCTCAGCACCTTCTGCCCGACGTTGAGACTGGAAGACAACGAGGCGGTCATCGACAGGTCCAGCAACACGCCGGCAAGCATCTGGTCCTTGTCGCCGAGGCTGACATTGCCGGCGCCACCAATCAGGTCAGACCGATTTTCGCTGTCGGCCAGCCAACGCGCAGTCTCCGAGGTCGCGCCGCGATCCGACAATGCAAACACCGAAGCCCCATAGGCTGACGACCGCGGCGCCGCATCGGCATGAATGGAGACGAACAGGTCCGCGCCCTTCTTGCGGGCAATCTCGGTGCGTTTACGCAAGGGGATAAAGTAATCACCGGTGCGCACGAGCTCGGCGCGGAAGCCTTTCTCGGCGCCGATCTGGCGCTGCAACTCCTTGGCAAGCGCCAGCACGACAGTTTTTTCATACACCTTGCCCGGGCCGATGGCGCCGGGATCTTCTCCGCCATGCCCCGCATCGATGGCCACGACGATATCGCGCTTGCTGCTTGGCAGTGGAGGCAACCTGATCGCCGGCAGGGTCGGCGATACGGGTGCGGTCGGGGTGCTCGGCGTGGCGGTCGCCGGAACGTTGGCAGTGGATGCCGCTGCCGCATCGGCGGCATTGTCGAACAGGTCGACCACCAACCGATGGCCGTATTGCTGGTTCGGCGTGAGCGTAAAGCTCTTTGGCGAAACCTCGGCGCTCAGGTCGATGACCACCCGCAAGGTGTCGGCGTCGTATTTCGCTGCGCGCAATCCGGAAATGGGCGTGTTCTGCAGCGGCAGCTGATCGAAGGGCCTGGCCAGATTGGCGCCATCGACATCGATGACGATGCGATCCGGAGCCGTCAGCGTGAACACCTTGTGCTGGACCGGGCCGGACAGGTCAAAGACCAACCGCGTATTGTCAGGCGCTCGCCACAGACGCACGCTCTGGACGTCGGAAGCCGCCAGGACCTGCATGGCCGCGAGCATCAATGCCAAACCACTAACCAGCGCGCGCATGCGCATACCCAACCCCATGATGTTCATTGATTGCCAACGGTCAGGATGGAACACCAGCCTTCACCGCGCTCGCCTCGTGGCGTCAGGCGCAGCATACGACCGGCCCCGTGCGGCGTAATGGTAATGTCCAGGTCAGCCTTTGGCAAAATGCCGGCGCCACGTTCCGGCCACTCTACCAGGCACAGAGCGTCCCTTTCGAAATAGTCGCGAATGCCCAGAAATTCCAGTTCCTCCGGGTCGACAAGACGGTAAAGGTCGAAATGGAACACTCGTGCAGCCGGGGTTTCATAGGGTTCGACCAGGGTAAAGGTCGGGCTCTTGACCTTGCCCTCATGTCCAAGCCCACGAATCAACCCGCGCGACAATGTGGTCTTGCCGGCGCCGAGGTCGCCGTGCAGATAAATCACGCCCCGCCCGCCGGTTGCCTGAGCGATGCGTGCGCCCAGCAACAGCATGGCGTCTTCGTCGGCAGCAAACAGCGTTACGTCAGACATGGCGAATGCGCCTCGAGCAACTGGCGGACCATCGGGATCAGATCGGCGGCAACCAGCCCTCGGCCTACGGCGCCAAGACGCTCACCCGCCACCGCATGCAGCCAGACAGCAAGGCAGGCCGCCTCGAAAGGCGCCAGCCCCTGCGCCAGCAATGCACCAGCCACACCCGCCAACACATCGCCGAGCCCCGCACTGGCCATGGCCGGATGCCCGCGATCACACAATGCCAGCCGACCGTCGCGGTCGGCGATCAGGGTTCCGGCGCCCTTGAGCAGTACGGCACAACCGAAGCGCGCAGCAAGCGCGCGCGCGGCGGTGGGCCGATCGGCCTGCACCTCGGCCACGGAGATTCCCAACAATCGTGCGGCCTCACCGGGATGCGGCGTGAGCAAGCAATCGCCAGGAAGCTCCACCGCGCCGGCTGCCAGCAGATTCAGCGCGTCGGCGTCCCACACTTGCGGCACGTGACATTGCGGTGCCAGCGACAGCAAGCTGCGGCCCCAGGGGCCCTGCCCCAGGCCTGGCCCGATCACCAGTACATCGGCCCGTTGGGCCAGCGCCGTCAATGCATAAGTCGACTCGACGCCGCTGCACATGATTTCCGGGCGCCGCACCAGCGCGGCGGTGACATGTTCCGGGCGTGTCGCCAGGGTCACCATGCCGGCACCACAGCGCAGTGCAGCTTCGGCACTGAGCAACGCGGCGCCGCCAGTGCCGAGGTCGCCGCCGATGACCAGCACCTGACCAAAGCTTCCTTTATGAGCAGTGGGCGAGCGGGGTGCGAGGGTCGGCAAGTTCGCCTCGCACAAGCGCAGGGCGGACGGCTCGATCTGGGCGACAACCTGCGCGTCGGCCTGCAGGTCATCGAATACCAGCGTTCCGATTCGATCTGGCCCTTGACCGGTAAACAGACCGAGCTTGAGGCCGATAAAGGTCACCGTCAGCTCGGCCCGCACAACCGCCCCGAGCAGATGCCCCGTGTCGGCACACAGCCCCGACGGCAGGTCGACCGCAAGGATCGGCAGCGCGCTTTCGTTCATTGCGCGAATGACGCTCGCGTAGGGTTCGCGAACCTCTCCGGTGATCCCAGTGCCTAGCAGCGCATCGACCAGCACACCGCGCAGATCGGCATCGGACCTCCAAGGCGTCACGCTGACGCCGGCTGCCCGGGCTTCAGCAAAGGCCTGGGCGGCATCGCCCTGTAATTGCAGCGGATCGCCGACTGCAATGACCCGAACCTGACGAGCGGCACGCTGCGCCAGCGCTGCGATCAGGTATCCATCGCCGGCGTTGTTGCCGCGCCCGGCCAACACGGTGATTTCCTCAACGTCCGGCCAACGTCGGCGCAGTGCGCGCCAGGCGGCATGGGCGGCACGCTGCATAAGGTCGAAACCAGGCGTCCCAGCCGCGATCAGCCGGGCGTCGAGCTCACGTACCTGAGCGGCAGCGTAGAGACGACTGGGAAGTGTATCGGTGGTCTGGGACATGAATCACCCGTGCGAATATCTGGCAGAATTATACGCATGCGCCTGCCCGGCCGCCCGTGGCGAGTCGGCGGCGGATTGATAGAAAAGATTGCCGCCCGAGAGCGAGCCGCGCGGCGGGTTCAACAGCTGCCGGTTCGCCAGGCCAAAACCGCAGCAGCCCGCCCTTACATTGCCGCAACGCCGACGACTCTACGCCATGACCAGCACCACCCTCGACCCAGCCGCTCTTGCCGACTCCATCAAGGAGTGGGGCCGCGAGCTCGGCTTTCAGCAGGTCGGCATTACTGGCGTCGATCTGGGCGAGCATGAAGCGCACCTCGAGCGCTGGCTAGCGGCCGGCCATCAAGGCGAGATGGACTATATGGCTGCCCATGGCAGCAAACGTTCCCATCCGCAACAACTGGTGCCAGGCACGTCAAGGGTGATCTCGTTGCGCATGGATTACCTGCCCGGCGACACCCGCATGGCCGAGCAACTGGCGCAGCCCGAAAAAGCCTATGTGTCGCGCTACGCGCTAGGCCGGGACTATCACAAACTGATCCGCAAACGCCTGCAACAGCTGGCCGAGCGCATCCAGCAGGTGATCGGCCCCTTCGGCTTTCGCGCCTTCGTCGACAGCGCGCCGGTGTTGGAAAAGGCGGTGGCGCAGCAGGCCGGCCTCGGCTGGATCGGCAAGAACACCCTGATCCTCAACCGCAAGGCGGGCAGTTGGTTCTTCCTCGGCGAGTTGTTTGTCGACATCGCCCTCCCCGTCGACCAGCCAACCGATCGCGACCATTGCGGCAGTTGCCATGCCTGTCTGGACGTCTGCCCAACCGATGCGTTCGTCGGCGAACGGGTGCTGGATGCGCGCAAATGCATTTCCTACCTGACCATCGAGCTGAAAGGGCCGATCCCCGTCGAGCTACGGTCGAAGATCGGTAACCGCGTATTCGGCTGCGATGACTGCCAGATCGTCTGCCCCTGGAACCGCTTCGCCAAGCCAACCCAGCAGACCGACTTCCAGCCACGTCACAGCCTGGACAACGCCGAACTGGCCACGCTGTTCCGCTGGAGCGAGGAGGAGTTCCTCAGCCGCACCGAGGGCTCGCCGCTGCGCCGTGCCGGTTACGAGCGCTGGCTGCGCAACCTGGCGGTGGGCCTGGGCAATGCGCCGTCGAGCATTCCGGTGCTGGAGGCGCTGCGGGCGCGCCGCGACGATCCGTCGGCGCTGGTGCGCGAGCACGTCGAATGGGCGCTGGCGCAACATGCGCGGCGGCGCCCGGCCGGCGCCGCGCGGGCTTGACGAAGCGGCGACAAGCCATAAGGATGGAGGTTTTTTCGCAGGAGCCCGCGCCATGAGCCTCGAATCCGTTCGCGCTTACTTCGCCGAGAAGGCGCCGGACATCGCGATCATCGAACTGGACAGCAGTACCGCCACCGTCGCCCTGGCGGCCGAGGCGCATGGGGTCGAGCCGGGCCAGATCGCCAAGACCCTGGCCTTTCGCATCGGCGAGCGCAACCTGCTGGTGGTGGCACGCGGCGATGCGCGCATCGACAACCGCAAGATCAAGGCCGCTTTCGGCGGCAAGGCGAAGATGCTCGACGCCGACAGCGTCGTCGCGCTGACCGGGCATCCGGTCGGTGGCGTCTGCCCGTTCGGCCTGGCCACTTCACTGTCGGTCTACTGCGATGAATCGCTGAAGGCCTTCGACCAGGTGTTGCCGGCCGCCGGCGCCATCCACAGTGCCGTGCGGATCTGCCCGCAGCGGCTGGCCGAGCTGGTCAACGCCCAGTGGGTAGACGTCTGCCAGGCCGTGGAAAGCCCTGCGCAGGCCTGAACCGCCTCAGGCCACCGGTTGCGGTTCGAGCCCAGCCAGCACGCCCAGCTCCGCGGCTTCCAGCGTTTCCTGCTGCAGCAGGCGCAGGGCGCAGCGTTCCAGCGATTCGCGGCGCGCCTCCAGCAATGCCAGGCTGCGCTGAAAGGATGCCTGCACCAGCTCCTGCACCTCCTCGTCGATCGCCGTGGCGGTGCTTTCCGCGTAGTCATGCTGCGGCTTGAGGCCGAGCATCGCCTCGTTGCCGAGGAAGGAATTGGGCTCGCGCTCCAGCACCATGTGCCCGAGCCGCTTGGACATGCCGTAGCGGGTGACCATGGCCCGGGCGATGTCGGTCACCTTGGCCAGGTCGTCGGCCGCGCCGGTGGACAGGTGGGAAAACACCAGCCACTCCGCGGCGCGCCCGCCAAGCAGCACGGCCATCTTGTTTTCCAGCTCCTCGCGGGTCATCAGGAAGCGGTCCTCGATGGGCCGCTGGATGGTGTAGCCCAGCGCGCCCATGCCGCGCGGGATGATCGACACCTTGTGCACCGGGTCGACGCCCGGCAGCGCCATGGCCACCAGCGCATGGCCCATCTCGTGGTAGGCGACGATTTCGCGCTCGCGCGGGTTGAGCAGGCGATTGCGCTTCTCCAAGCCGGCGACGATGCGCTCGATGGCGGCGGTGAAATCTGTCATGGCCACCGCCTCGGCGTTGCGCCGGGTCGCCAGCAGGGTCGCCTCGTTGACCAGGTTGGCCAGGTCGGCGCCGGTGAAACCGGGCGTCAGCGCGGCGATCGCCTGTGGATCGACATCGGTGTCCAGCCGCGCTTTTTTCAAGTGCACATCGAGGATCTGCACCCGCCCGACCTTGTCCGGCCGATCCACCAGCACCTGACGGTCGAACCGGCCGGCGCGCAGCAACGCCGGGTCGAGAATTTCCGGCCGGTTGGTGGCGGCCAGCAGGACCAACCCGCTGGAGGTATCGAAACCGTCCATCTCCACCAGCAACTGGTTGAGCGTCTGCTCCTTCTCGTCGTGCCCGCCGGACATCGGCCCGGCGCCACGAGCGCGGCCAAGGGCGTCCAGCTCATCAATGAAGATGATTGCCGGCGCCTGGGCCCTCGCCTGTTCGAACAGGTCACGTACCCGCGCCGCACCCACGCCGACGAACATCTCGACGAACTCTGAGCCGGAAATGGAGTAGAACGGTACCTTCGCCTCACCGGCCACGGCTCGCGCCAGCAGCGTCTTGCCGGTGCCGGGCGGGCCGACCAGCAGTACGCCCTTGGGCATGCGGCCGCCGAGGCGGCCGTAGGTTTGCGGTTCACGCAGGAATTCGATGATTTCCTTCAGCTCGTCCTTGGCCTCGTCGACGCCGGCCACGTCGGCGAAGCTCACCTTCATGTCGGTCTCGACGTAGATCCGCGCCTTGCTCTTGCCGATCTGCATCATGCCGCCGCCACCCAGCCCGCTACCGAGGCGCCGCATGAGGAACAGCCAGATGCCGAAGAACAGCACGGCCGGCACGATCCACGACAGCAGGTCCCGCACCAGCGTGCTTTCCACCTTGCCGGTGTAGCGCACCGGATATTGCTGCAGGTGCTCGGCCAGCTGCGGTTCGACGCGATTGCTGATGAAGCGTCGCTGGCCGCTGGGCAGCGGCTCCTTGAGCAGGCCCTCGATGCGCCGCTCGGTGATGGCCAGTTCGTCGATGCGGCCTTCCTTGAGGTGCTGCTCGAACTCGCTGTAGGGAATCACCGCCACTTCCTGCTGCACGGACAGCAGGTACTGGATGCCGAGAAACGCCAGAACGGCGAACATCCAATAGCTGACATGAAATCCGGCTTTCTCTTTCACTCTGCTCTCCTCGTATCGCCAACCAAGCGCATAGGTTTTGCGCTGCCGGTGACTATGCCCCCTTCGGCACAGCCACGCTGGACATAGATCAGTAATAGCCCAACCTAACTGCCACCTCTGGCACTTCAGAGGCCGCCACTGACGCCAAGCCCGATGCCGAGCACCGTAGCCAGAGCGAAGGGCAACAACAGGGTGTCGAGCAACGCGCTGGCCGGCAGGTCGATGGCTGCATGCCCGGGCGGCTCGGCGCCGAAACGGTCCAGTGGACAGCAACCGCCGTTGAGGCTGTACCAGTCCAGGCGCGTGCCGGAGTAGACGACGGGCGCGCCGGGCTTGGCAGCATCGAGGGTGCGCACCGTGGCGCAACCAGAGAGCAGCAGGACGAGCGCCAGCGCTGAGCCGAGCGGGACAGTCGATCGTTTCATCGGCGCTTCCTCATGGGTTGGGCGAACGCAAGGTGCGGCCGTGCTTAATCGTCGCTGACGATATGGTGCTCGCCCCAGCGCGGCAGCATGTCCTGGGGGATGTTGAGCAGGTTGAGGATGCGCGCGACGACGAAATCCACCAGGTCGTCGATGGTCTGCGGCTGATGATAGAAGCCCGGCGACGCCGGGAGGATGGTGGCGCCGAGGTTGGACAGTTTGAGCATGTTCTCCAGGTGAATGCTCGAATACGGAGCCTCGCGCGGGACCAGGATCAGCTGGCGGCGCTCCTTGAGGGCAACATCGGCGGCACGCTCGATCAGGTTGTTGCAGGCGCCGGTGGCGATCGCCGACAGCGTGCCGGTGGAACACGGCAGCACCACCATGGCGGTCGGGGCGCCGGAGCCGGAGGCCGGCGGCACCATCCAGTCCTCCTTGGCAAACACGCGGATCTGCCCGGCGGCGGCACCGGTGTATTCCGAGAGAAACGCCTGCATCGCCTGTGGCTTGGCCGGCAGCACCACGTCGGTCTCGGTGGCCATCACCAGTTGTGCCGCCTTGGAGATCAGGAAGTGCACCTCGCGGTCTTCCTGGATCAGGCAGTCGAGCAGGCGCAGGCCATACTGCGCGCCGGAGGCGCCGGTCATGGCCAGGGTGATGCGTTCGGGGCCGCTCATTATCTGTTTCCTTGTTATTGCTTTGTCGTTTTTGGTGGGCTGAAGCCCACCCTACGGGCGTGGATGGTCACCGAAGTAGGGTGGGCCGGGCGGCGCTCCGCTTCAGCCCACCAAAGCGGATTTACGCCAACGCATCGGCCAATTTCTTGTGCAACCCACCAAAACCACCGTTGCTCATCACCACCACCTGGGTGCCCGGCGCGGCATCGGCCTTCACCTTGGCGATGATCGCGTCTAGCGAATCGCACACGGTGGTCGGCACGGGCGAGCCGGCGACGGTCGCGGCCAGGTTCCAGCCAAGGTTGGCAGGCGCATACCAGATGGCCTGATCGGCCAGTGCCACCGATTCGGCCAAACCCTCGCGGTGCGCGCCGAGCTTCATCGAATTGGAGCGTGGCTCGATCACCGCGATGATCGGCGTATCGCCCACACGCTTGCGCAGGCCGTCGAGAGTGGTAGCGATGGCGGTCGGGTGATGGGCGAAATCGTCATAGATGGTCACGCCATTGACCTCGGCAACCTTCTCCATGCGCCGCTTGACGCTACGGAACTCACTCAACGCCTCGGCGCCCTGCTTCGGCAGCACACCGACGTGGCGGGCCGCGGCGAGCGTCGCCAGTGCATTGTTGACATTGTGCTGGCCGGTCAGCTCCCACTCGACCACGCCCTGTACAGCGCCGTCGAAGATCACTTCGAAGCGCGAGCCGTCGGCGCTGAGCAGTTTCGCCTGCCACTGGCCGCCGTCACCGGTGGTCTGCACAGGGGTCCAGCAGCCCATGCCGATGACGCGCTTGAGGGCACCTTCCGACTCGGGATGGATGATCAGTCCCTCGCCCGGCACCGTGCGTACCAGATGATGAAACTGCCGCTCGATGGCGGCGAGATCCGGGAAGATGTCCGCGTGGTCGAATTCCAGGTTGTTCAGGATCGCCGTGCGCGGGCGGTAGTGGACGAACTTGCTGCGCTTGTCGAAGAAGGCGCTGTCGTACTCGTCGGCCTCGACGACGAAGAACGGCGTGCCACCCAGGCGCGCGGAGATGCCGAAGTTCTGCGGCACGCCACCGATGAGAAAGCCAGGGCTCATGCCGGCGTGTTCCAGCACCCAGGCCAGCATGCTGCTGGTGGTGGTCTTGCCGTGGGTGCCGGCCGCGGCCAGCACCCAGCGCCCCTGCAGCACGTGATCGGCCAGCCACTGCGGGCCGGAGACATAGGGCAGGCCCTTGTTCAGCACGTACTCCACCGCCGGGTTGCCGCGCGACAGCGCATTGCCGATCACCACCAGATCCGGCGCCGGCTCGAGCTGGCTCGGCTCGTAGCCCTGGGTCAGTTCGATGCCCTGGGCCTGCAACTGGGTGCTCATCGGGGGATAGACGTTGGCGTCGGAACCTGTGACCCGATGGCCCAGCTCCTTGGCCAGCACTGCCAGCGAACCCATGAAGGTGCCGCAGATGCCGAGAATATGGATGTGCATGAATGACCTCTGGAAAGCGCTGCGCCAACCAATCGCACCCGGCAGCACAGCCGCGCAAGTCGGCGCCGAAAACTGCGGCGCAGATTAGCACAGCCCCCGTCCACGAGCCGCTGACACCGCACGTCGCCTGCCCTGCCGACGAACGGGCTTTGTTCTACACTCGATCACTGCAGTCCCACACAATTACAAGTCCTGGAGAGTCATCATGCGTTACGCTCATCCCGGCAGCGAAGACGCTGTCGTTTCCTTCAAGTCCCGTTACGGCAACTACATCAACGGTGAGTTCGTCGAGCCAGTCAACGGCCAGTACTTCACTAACCTGTCCCCGGTAAACGGCCAGCCCATCGCCGAATTCCCCCGCTCCGACGCCGCCGATATCGAAAAGGCGCTGGACGCCGCCCACGCCGCCGCCGATGCCTGGGGCAAGACCAGCGCGCAGGCGCGCTCGCTGGTCCTGCTGAAGATCGCCGATCGCATCGAGCAGAACCTCGAAATGCTCGCCATCACCGAAACCTGGGACAACGGCAAGGCCGTGCGCGAGACGCTCAACGCCGACATCCCGCTGGCCGCCGACCACTTCCGCTATTTCGCCGGTTGCATCCGCGCGCAGGAAGGCAGCGCCGCCGAGATCGACGAGCACACCGCGGCCTATCACTTCCACGAACCGCTGGGCGTGGTCGGGCAGATCATCCCCTGGAACTTCCCGATCCTCATGGCCGCCTGGAAGCTCGCCCCGGCGCTGGCCGCGGGCAACTGCGTGATACTGAAGCCGGCCGAGCAGACCCCGCTGGGGATCGCCGTACTGATGGAGGTGATCGGCGACCTGCTGCCGCCGGGTGTGCTCAACGTCGTGCAGGGCTACGGGCGCGAAGCCGGCGAAGCACTGGCCAGCAGCAAGCGCATCGCCAAGATCGCGTTCACCGGCTCCACCCCGGTGGGCTCGCATATCATGCAGCGCGCCGCCGAAAGCATCATCCCGAGCACCGTGGAGCTGGGTGGCAAGAGCCCGAACATCTACTTCGAAGACATCATGCAGGCCGAACCGACCTTTATCGAAAAGGCTGCCGAAGGCCTGGTGCTGGGCTTCTTCAACCAGGGCGAAGTCTGCACCTGCCCGTCGCGCGCGCTGGTGCAGGAGTCCATCTACGCCCCCTTCATGGAAGCGGTGATGAAGAAGGTCGCGCAGATCAAGCGCGGCGATCCGCTGGACACCGACACCATGGTCGGCGCCCAGGCCAGCCAGCAGCAGTTCGACAAGATCATGTCCTACCTGGAAATCGCCAAGCAGGAAGGCGCCGAAGTGCTCACTGGCGGCTCAGTCGAGAAGCTCGAAGGCTCGCTCGCCACCGGCTATTACATCCAGCCGACGCTGCTCAAGGGCACCAACAAGATGCGCGTGTTTCAGGAGGAAATCTTCGGCCCGGTGATCGGCGTCACGACCTTCAAGGACGAAGCCGAAGCACTGGCCATCGCCAACGACACCGAGTACGGCCTGGGCGCCGGCGTCTGGACTCGCGACATCAACCGCGCCTACCGCATGGGCCGGGCGATCAAGGCCGGACGCGTGTGGACCAACTGCTACCACCTCTACCCGGCACATGCGGCGTTCGGTGGCTACAAGAAGTCCGGCGTCGGTCGCGAGAACCACAAGATGATCCTCGACAGCTACCAGCAGACCAAGAACCTGTTGATCAGCTACGACATCAATCCTCTCGGGTTCTTCTAGCCGGGTAACCATGCGCGCCGAAAGGGTGCCCGCCCGCGCCGCAAGGCGTCGGGCTGGTGCGCCGGTGCCACAATCACTGCCTGTCGCATGCCGCAATCAGCGAGCTTTCGCAAAAAGGCACAGCGCTTGCTCTAGGGTTTGTTGGCGTTTCGCCGCGGCCGCGACGGAGAGCCATTTTAGTGCAGAACAAGGCACGAGGAGAGAAGTTTGGTTATTCCAAATGAGCGACGAGTAACGCAGTGCTGCGCTAAACGGATCCCGTCCCCCCGGGTTGCGCTTCAAATGGCGCGCCAGGGCTTTGCGGGAAGCCGCCCGGCCTGGCGCCATTTGAAGCAGCAACGCGGCGCGCTGCGACACGTCAACAGACCCTAAATCCTGCCGTACCCGAACCCATCAGAGGACGATTCCCATGGCTCTCGAACACAGCAGTGCGACACCCCCGACACACGCCATCGATTTCGAAGCAGTTGGCAGCACCTATTTCCAGGAACGCGAACTGAAGAAAGGCGCCGCCGGCTGGGTGCTGCTGGTGGGCCTGGGCGTTGCCTACGTGATTTCCGGCGACTATGCCGGCTGGAACTTCGGCCTGGCCCAGGGCGGCTGGGGCGGGTTGTTCATCGCCACGCTGCTGATGGCGAGCATGTACCTGTGCATGTGCTTCTCCCTCGCCGAACTCTCTTCGATGATTCCCACAGCAGGCGGCGGCTATGGTTTCGCCCGCAGCGCCTTCGGCCCGCTCGGTGGTTTTCTCACCGGTACGGCAATCCTCATCGAATACGCCATCGCCCCCGCGGCCATCGCCGTGTTCATCGGCGCCTATTGCGAATCGCTGTTCGGCATCGGCGGTTGGGTCATCTACCTGGCCTTCTACATCATCTTCATCGGCATCCATATCTTCGGCGTCGGCGAGGCGCTGAAGCTGATGTTCGTCATCACGGCAATCGCCGCGCTGGCGCTGGGCGTGTTCATCGTCGCGATGGTGCCGCACTTCTCGGTGGACAAACTGCTGGATATCGCGCCGACCACCGCGGCCGGCGCCAGCAACTTTCTGCCCTATGGCTACGTGGGCATCTGGGCGGCGATCCCGTACGCGATCTGGTTCTTCCTTGCGGTCGAAGGCGTACCGCTGGCCGCCGAGGAAACCAAGGACCCGCAGCGCGACATGCCGCGCGGGCTGATCGGCGCCATGTTGATTCTGGTCGCCTTCGCCGGGCTGATTCTGCTGGTCGGCCCCGGTGGCGCCGGTTCCAGCACGCTGGTGGAATCCGGCAACCCGCTGGTGGAAGCGCTGACCACCGCCTATGGTTCCTCGACCTGGATGAGCGGATTCGTCAATCTGGTCGGCCTGGCCGGTCTCATCGCCAGCTTCTTCTCGATCATCTACGCCTACTCGCGGCAGATCTTCGCGCTGTCGCGGGCCGGCTACCTGCCACGCAAGCTGTCGCTGACCAACAAGAACAAGGCGCCGGTGATGGCGCTGGTGATCCCGGGCGTGATCGGCTTCCTGCTCTCGCTGACCGGCCAGGGCGATCTGCTGATTCTCGTCGCGGTATTTGGCGCAACTATCTCCTACGTGCTGATGATGGCCTCGCATATCGTCCTGCGCATGCGCCGCCCGGACCTGCATCGCCCGTACAGGACGCCCGGCGGCGTGCTGACCTCCGGCGTCGCGCTGGTGCTGGCCTGCCTTGCCGTGGTGGCAGGCTTCCTCGTCGACCCGCGCGTTGTCATCGCGGCGGTGGTGATCTACGGCGTCTTCATTGCCTACTTCGCGATCTACAGCCGGCACCACCTGGTGGCCGGCACGCCGGAAGAAGAATTCGCCGCAATCGAGAATGCCGAGGCGACGTTGAAGTAGTTTAGTAGGGTGGGCTTTAGCCCACCGAACCGTGCACATCATGGGCGAACTGAAGCGGACCGGGTTCGCGTACGAGCTTATGTTGGAAATGAGCATGTCGACTGGGCTCGCAAATGAGGCTGCTTTCGACGCAGTAACGCCAACGCAGGTGATGTGCACAACCTGCCAATGGGAGACGAGCATGACGGGATACTTGCACAGCGTAGGCGCCACCAACTGGCGCTTCGACAGCCTGCGCGAGGTGATGGCCAAGGCCAGCCCGGCGCGCTCCGGCGACTGCCTCGCCGAAGTCGCAGCGGGCAGCGACGCCGAGCGCGTCGCCGCGCAGATGTGCCTGGCGCAGACCCCGCTCAAGCGCTTCCTCGACGAAGCGCTGATCCCCTACGAGACGGATGAAGTCACCCGCCTGATCATCGACAGCCATGACGCCAATGCCTTCTCACCGGTCAGCCACCTGACCGTGGGTGATTTCCGTAACTGGCTGCTCGGTGAAGATGCTGACGAAGCGGCGCTGAAAGCCTTGGCGCCGGGGCTGACGCCGGAGATGGTCGCCGCGGTGTCGAAGATCATGCGCGTGCAGGACCTGATCCTGGTGGCGCAGAAAGTGCGCGTGGTCAGCCGCTTTCGCAACACCATCGGCCTGCGCGGGCGCATGTCCACCCGCCTGCAACCCAACCACCCCACCGACGAGGCGGCGGGCATCGCCGCGAGCATCGTCGACGGCCTGCTCTACGGCAACGGCGACGCGGTGATCGGCATCAACCCGGCTACCGACAGCACCAGCGGCATCTGCGAACTGCTGAAGATGCTCGACGCCATCATCCAGCGCTACGAGATCCCGACCCAGGGCTGCATCCTCACCCACGTCAGCACCTCCATCGAGGCGATCAACCGCGGCGCGCCGCTGGACCTGGTGTTCCAGTCCATCGCCGGCACCGAAGCGGCCAATGCCAGCTTCGGCATCAACCTGGCGGTGCTGCAGGAGGGCTACGAGGCCGGCCTGTCGCAGCAGCGCGGCACGGTTGGCGACAACCTGATGTACTTCGAGACCGGCCAGGGCAGCGCCTTGTCGGCCAACGCGCACCATGGCGTCGACCAGCAGACCTGCGAGGCGCGCGCCTACGCCGTGGCGCGCAACTTCAAGCCGCTGCTGGTCAATACCGTGGTCGGCTTCATCGGCCCGGAATACCTCTACAATGGCAAGCAGATCATTCGCGCCGGGCTGGAAGATCATTTCTGCGCCAAGCTGCTCGGCGTGCCCATGGGCTGCGACATCTGCTACACCAACCATGCCGAAGCCGATCAGGACGACATGGACGTGCTGCTGACCCTGCTCGGCACCGCCGGTATCAACTTCATCATGGGCATTCCGGGCTCGGACGACGTGATGCTCAACTACCAGACCACCTCGTTCCACGATGCGCTCTATCTGCGCCAGAGCCTGGGGCTCAGGCCGGCACCGGAGTTCGAGGAATGGCTGGCAAAGATGGACATCCTGCGCCAGGACGGCGGACGCCTGCAGATGGGGGAACAGCTCCCGCCCGCCTTTCGCCAGGCGCTGGAGCGGATGGCATGACGAGCAGCCGAAAACGCTGCGTCGTACATCGTGGATCGCTTTTCGTAGGATGGAATCGCCAACGGCGCTTCCGTCGTTTGCAGCGCGAACCGGCCGCCTATATACATTCATTCGGTGGCGACGCTGTCGCCAGCGTCGGATTACGCCTTCGGCTAATCCACCGCTACCGCGACCGGCTCGCCGGTAATGGCAAGCCGGCCAAGGTCATCATCGGAGCCATGATGCGCAAACTGGTGCATGTGGCCTTCGGCGTGCTGAAGTCGGGAAGAAAATTCGATCCCGAGCTTCATATCGCTTGAGCGAAATAACAGTATCTACGCAGACCCACATCCGCAGGGCGACCACCGATCTTTCCTGTTGAATCCGAGGTAGCCATGCCCGACCGCTCCCCCATCGTCGAAAATCCCTGGCAGCGCCTGCGCCAGCTCACCCCGGCGCGCATCGCCTTGGGTCGTGCGGGCACCAGCCTGCCCACCGATGCCCAGCTGGATTTCCAGTTCGCCCATGCCCAGGCGCGCGACGCCGTGCATCTGTCCCTCGACACCGAAGAACTGGCTCGTCAGCTTGAAGAAAAGGGGTTCAGCACCCTGCAACTGCGCTCCGCAGCAGCCGACCGCTACATCTATCTACAGCGCCCGGACCTGGGACGACGGCTGGACGAGGCCTCGGCCGAGCAGTTGGTCGAGCACGCCACCACGCATGGCGAAGGCTACGACCTGGCGATCGTCATCGCCGATGGCCTGTCAGCGCTCGCCATCCAGCGCCACGCCCTGCCCCTGCTTCAGCGCATCGAAGAACAGATCGAAAAGGATGGCTGGAGCCGCGCCCCCATCAGCCTGGTGCAACAGGGCCGTGTCGCGCTGGGCGATGAAGTGGGCGAGCGGCTCAAGGCGAAGATGGTGGTGATGCTAGTGGGCGAACGCCCAGGCTTGAGCTCCCCGGACAGCCTCGGCCTGTACTTCACCTACGACCCGAAGGTCGGCCGCACCGATGCCGATCGCAACTGCATCTCCAACATCCGCCTGGAGGGGCTGAGCTATAACCTTGCCGCGCACCGGCTGATCCATCTGATGCGCGAAGCCTGCCGCCGCCAGCTCTCGGGCGTGATGCTCAAAGACGAAGCGGAGCTGCTCAGCCTCGACAGCGACCCACCAAAGGCCAGCAACTTCCTGCTGGGCTGAATCTCTACGCTTTCAGCAGGAGCCAGCTTGCCGGCGATCCCGACGCAATCCGCCTCGCCTGCAAGTGGAAGCGCGCCGGGCGCCGGGCCGTGTGATCATCGGATCGCCACCGCTTGCCGACAACCAATGCGCCGCCTAAGGTGGGCGCCTCTCCCGGTTGGAACCCCATCCATGTGGTCTTTCCGCAACTGGCGCCGCAAGCGCATCCTCGCCCGTCTCGCCATCGAACCGGCGCTCTGGCAAAGCGTGCTCGACAGCCTGCCGATTCTCGAGGGTTTAAGCGTCGAGGAGACCGAGCGCTTGCGCGAGCGCAGCCTGCTGTTTCTGCACGCCAAGCGCCTGACCGCGCTGCCCGGAGTCGAGCTAGACCTTACCAGTCGCCTGCGCCTCGCCGCACAGGCAGAGCTGCCCTTGCTGCACCTGGCTGATCTGGACTGGTATCAGGGCTTCCATGAAATCGTCATCTACCCCGATGATTTCCATAGCCCGCAGAAGCACCGCGATTCCGCTGGCGTGATGCACGAGTGGGATGGCCAGCACAGCGGCGAAGCCTGGTTGCAGGGGCCGGTGATTCTGGCCATGCCGGGGGTCCAGCAGAGCGGCGCCTGGGAAGGCTACAACCTGGTGATCCACGAGCTCGCGCACAAGCTCGACATGCTCAATGGCGACGCCAATGGCCTGCCCCCGCTGCACCGCAACATGCGTATCGAGGATTGGGCCCAGGCAATGCAAAACGCCTACGATTCGCTCAACACCACGCTGGACGCCGATCCTCATGCCCACACGGCAATCGATCCGTACGCCGCGGAAAACCCCGCCGAGTTCTTCGCCGTCACCAGCGAGTATTTTTTCAGCGCACCGGACGTGCTGCACGAGGCCTATCCTGGTGTCTACAGACAGCTGGCGGCCTTCTATCGACAGGACCCGCTGATGCGCCTGCAGCAGCTGTAAGGCAGCCATCCGCACTACGCGGAACCTCATTGATTTGTGCCCGTCGAATGCGCGCATTGCCGGACCAGGAGCTTCGCCACCGCCGGCATGGCAAAACGCCCGGAACTGGGCCTATAATCGCGCCCACTTTTTTCGCCCCAGGCCGCCTCGGCCGACCACGGAGCACTGTTCATGAGCTACAACAAAGTCCCGGCCGGCAAAGACCTGCCAAACGACATCTACGTCGCCATCGAAATCCCGGCCAACCACGCGCCAATCAAATACGAAATCGATCACGACACCGACTGCCTGTTCGTCGATCGCTTCATGGCCACGCCGATGTTCTACCCGGCCAACTACGGCTTCATCCCGCATACCCTGGCCGATGACGGCGACCCGCTCGATGTGCTGGTCGTGACCCCCTACCCGGTCGCGCCCGGCTCGGTCATCCGCTGCCGTCCGGTGGGCGTGCTGCACATGACCGATGAAGCCGGCGGTGACGCCAAGCTGATCGCCGTCCCGCACGACAAGCTGAGCCAGCTGTATGTGGACGTGAAGGAATACACCGACCTGCCGCCGCTGCTGCTCGAGCAGATCAAGCACTTCTTCGAGAACTACAAGGATCTGGAGAAGGGCAAGTGGGTCAAGGTCGAAGGCTGGGGCAACGCCGAAGCCGCCCGCGCCGAGATCACCAAAGCTGCCGAGGCTTATCAGAAGTAAGCCGAAGCACTGAAGGAAAGCCGGCCACAAGCCGGTTTTTTTATGCCCGAAATAATCCCAGCAAGTCCGAAACCCAAGCTGGTAGCTTAGATAAATAAGCTCGCGGACTTCGTAAAGGAGAAAACCCAGCGCGGTGGCGTGGACACCTGGACAACTTACTCAGCGAGCGGAAAAGAAAAAAGCGAGGAAACGCGAGCACTTCGCTGCAATACCCTGGCAAAACGTTCCGGCGCTGATGCATCGGCTAAATGCAGACTCGCCACCGCCATCGCTTGCGGCACAGCTGCTGATCATGACCAGCGCACGCTCACACATGGTGAGGTTTGCTCGCTGGGATGAGTTTGATATTGAAGCTCGCACATGGTCTCTTCCAGACGAACGCATGAAAATGCGTGTCGCATTAATAATCCCACTGGCTGACGAGGTAATTAACTGGGCGGCCACAGACGGAGGTCGAATTCTCAATGTTCCCGTCAGGTGGGGCAGGTTAATAAGCGCTGGAACCAAGCCAACCCGAACGCCCAGAATCCCGCGGTCGCTATCACAAGGACTTGAGCTCAGTAACCTACTTCTTTCTGATGCCGAAAAGCCAATACATAGACAGCATCATCCGCCCGCTCATGCCGATAGAGCGCCACATAGCCCGAATCACCGAACTCGATGATCAGCTCACGCAACTCCGGTAGCTCTGGAAATGGGCGACCTGCTTCCGGGCCGCCTTCCAAGCGAGCAAATTGTCGTTCAATCGCTTGGGCCGCTCGCTGTGCTATCTGTGGACCTTTTTCGACAAGAAACTGACGACAGCGCTCCAACCCTTGCGCAGCACCTTCAGTGATAATCAATCGTGGCACTTGGGAAGCTCCGCCTCAGCCTCGGTGCCCCAGGTATTAAGCCAGGCGCGAGTCTCCTGGCCTGTCAGATGCCGCCCCGTTTCCTGATACGCTGCCCACGACGCCAAGGCTTCCTGCTTGAAGCTCTCACGGGCCTCCTCACGCTCGACGTACTGCGCTATTGCTTCGCGCATAATCCAGTGGGACGAACGTTGACGCAGACCAGCCAGGCGCTGAATGCGACTTTTCAAATCGTCATCGATCTTGATGGAAGTGGCCATAGCCGAACCCTCGCTATCTAAAGGTATTACCTTTGGATAAGGTATCAGTCGCCCGGCTTATCTGTCCACGCTCCAAGAAGACAGACGATGTCACGCAAAACCGGGATGGAGGGACAAGCGGGGGGGGGCCAGATACGCGGCTAAAAATTAAATCTTATAAATCAATACATTGGACGATCAAAAACGCCGACCACAAGCCGGCTTTTTACTGTCCGAAGAATCCACCAAGATCTACGAACACTCCTTGAACAGCCCGCCAGTGATCTCTTCTGCCGGGTTCATCCCCGCGGGTGCGGGGAACG
>NZ_JAMOIE010000042.1 GCF_024448935.1 Stutzerimonas stutzeri | reverse complement strand
TCAGGCTTGCGTAAGCCACTCCAGGTCTTGGCCAATGCCGCGACGCCAGCCGGATTCGGTTGGGTCGCGAAGTAGGCGCCGTTGATGGCGCCGACCGACGAGCCGACCACCAGATCGAAACGCACGCCTGCCTCGATCAACGCCTGCAACATGCCGACCTGAACCGCACCGAGGCTACCGCCGCCGGCAAGGACCCGCGCAGTGAAGAAGCTCATGTGCGGCCTCCTGCATCAGTGCATGACGTTCAGCGACCAGTCGTAATCGAGATAGCCAAGACGGGTGCCCCGACGAATTCGTTGCTGTTCTGCCGGGTCATCGCTCAGCCAGTGTGCCCGTTCGGCCAGATAGCGATCGACCGAACCGGCCTGGCGGACAAAATCCTCGCTGTACCAGTCGAAAATCTTCGAGACCAGCAGGCGGTTAGCGGGTCTGTCGAAGCGGTTACGCTGCCGGTCCCTCAGGAACCGCCTAAGGCTGTCTTCCAGCTGTTCGTCGAGTTGTTCTGCCACCAAGGCCTGTGGCCGCAGCGCCGGACAGCCGATCGAGGCACAGTTGACCACGAAGTGGATGCGCGGCTCGTCGTACATGCCTCGCTCTCGAATGAGGCCGTGCTCAAGGTCGTCGAGGCTGAGGGTCTGTCCCAGCAGCGCAATGAAGCGGCGCTTCCAGGGCGAGCTGAACAGGCCGCCGATCTCCTTGATCGAGGCCAGCGGGTAATGGTCGAGAATCAACTGCACGGTGAAGGCATTGTAGGCATTGATCAGGAAGGCCAGGCGCTGGCCGCGTGACCAGCCGGCGAATTGCACCTGGCTGACCGCGGATAACTGCGCAAGGTAGGCATCCAGAGCCGGACGCTGACCTGCGAGGGCCGGGTAGTCGACCTCGCTCGCCACCCCATCGCGGCTCCACTGCACGTGCCGTTCGAGCAGCGCGTTCCAGGCGCCATGGCGGTGATCGAAGGACTCCGCCTGCACGGTGCCGCTCAGCACCAGTAATGCCCACAGCAACAGCGTTCTCATCAGCGATCCTCCGAGGCAGGAGGCTGGGCTGGCATCTTTACCAGCCGGGCCTTGCCCGCGTACAGACGCGCGAGCTTGGGCGGAGGTATGCCGAGCATGAAGCCGATCGCCAGCAGGCGATTGCGACAGGAACGGCGCCACCAGCCGTCGCGCTGCCAGCGGCGGGGGCTGACCCTGAGCCCCTGTTGCACGCGACGGAAAGTACCCGGTTTGCGGAGTTCTTCGACCAGCGGGACTTCTTCGAACAATGGCCAAGGGGCGTGCTGGCCAACTGCGAAATAGGCGCGGCGCTGGACGAACAGACCCTGGTCGCCATAGGGCACGCCAACCCGGTTACGCCAAGCCACCAGGCGCTCAAGCAGGCGCCCCTGCCAACAGCCGGCCCCGCTGAAACGGAAGGCGAAATAGCCACCCGCCGCGCCTTCGCTAATGGCCTGGTGCAGCGCTTGCAATGGCTGACCGTCCAGCTCGGCGTCGGCGTGGAGAAACCAGAGGATTCCGTGCTCGGCAAGCGCAGCACCCTGACGCAACTGTTCGCCCCGGCACGGCGCAGCGGTCATCCAGAGCGCGCCGTGATTGCGGCAGAGCATTCGGCATTGTTCACTGGCCGCAGCATCGACGACGATGATCTGCAGCTGCGCTTCGGACTGCCGTTCGGCCTCACGAAGCTGGCCGAGCAGATGCTCCAGCGGCTGCTCGTCGTGGAAGCAGGGGATGACGATACTGATTGCCAGCTCTGTTTTCATACGGGCGCTTCCTGGCAAAGCCTGGCCATGACCTGGCGCAGGCGAAGCCTGGCCGGGCGTTGGTCATCGGCCAGTTCGACCAACGCACGGTTCAGGTCCCTCGGCTCGTCGATGTCAAAGCTCTCACCGCAGATGCTCACGGAGTGACCAGCCTGACGGCAGGCTGCCGCGAGTGCCTGGCCGAGCTCATCAGTACTCCAAGGCAACCCGGCGAGATCCGGCCAGGGTCGGTTCGAAGCCATCAGAACCACGCCGCCATCGCTGGCAGCGATCAACACCGTGTCTGCTTCTCGCAAGGCGGTACATGCCCGTTGGTAGTCCTCCAGACGAAGCGCCGGCGCGTCGCTGCCGATGAACACCAGGCGCCGATGGCCGGCGCCACGCAGCACCTGATCCAGCGTGTTCAGGCGCTCGCCGAGGTTGCCGCAGGGCTGAGGCACACACTGCGCGTGCGGGACCAATGCGCTTGCCCAGCCGAAATGCTCGGACGAATCCGGCGCAATGACCCTTGGGCCGTTCCAGCTGTGCAGATCTTCCAGCGCGCAACCGAGCAGGTGCTCGGCAATCTGCAAGGCTTTGCGCTCGCCAATCCTGGCTGCCAGCCGTTGCTTACCGTGGCCAAGCAACGGGCGTTTGCACACCAGGACGAGGGTGGCGGTAAGCGTGGCATCGACTTCAGCAAGCATCGTTCAGACTCATGCGTTGTGGCTGGAACCTTGCGGTCGGCTCGCTGGCTGTGAAAGTCGCGACTGCCTCTTCATGCGTTGGAGAAAGGCGAACGCTCTTTGTTACAGTCTTTCGCCCGCTCATTCGGTCTGCCGGCGCACCTTGTCGAGGATGACCTGGGTATCGACCGGAGCAGCGTCCGGAGGCAGCTGTCGAAGCACGTCGGCGGTGAGTTGCAGCTGCTTGATGTAGCGTCGGCAACGCGTGCACATGCTCAGATGCATCAGCACCGCCATGCGTGTGGTTAGCCGCAGGTGGTTGTCGATGATGTCCGAGCCCAGCTCCGACATTTCCTTGCAAGTCAGCATGTGCCCACCTCCTCGAAGTGGTTGAGCATGGCGTGCATGCGTTGGCGTCCCCGATGCAGCAGAACTCGAATGTTGCCTTCGCTAAGTCCGGTTGCCTCAGCAATCTCGGTGAATTCGAGGCCTCCCAGTTCACGCATCAGCACTACGCCTTGCTGGTCGCCGGGCAAACGATGCAGATGCTTGCGTATGCACTCCTGCAGTTCGGCTTCGGTCAGCAGGGCCTCGGGCGTGTCGTAGTGCCACTGCGCAGGCGGGTGGCTCCAGCTGCCTTTGTCGTTGAAGCTGGAGGCAATGGGCGAGCCACTGTCGGTGCCCCAGCCTTCCAGGGATACTTCACGCTTGTACTTGCGCAGCAAGGCATGCGCCTCGTTGAGGGCGATACGCGCCAGCCAGGTGCGTAATCGTGACCGGCTCTCGAACGTGTCGATGGCGGCAAATGCCTTCATCCAGGTTTCCTGAGCGACATCGTCGGCCAGCCCCTTCCCTACCAGAGGGACGGCCATGGCCACCAGAAACCGATGATGGGTGCGAATGACTGCATCGCAGGCGGCCCCGTCTTTTTCTCGCAATCGCCTGACCAGTTCCCGCTCATCATCCATTCCAGGTCTCCATCTGTCGTTGGGCGAGATGCAGGTTGATGAAGCCGCGATCGAGGCGGTCCTTCCATCTACCCACTGGTGCCTCTTCACACGTCTCGTACGTTGAAGTACAGCCCCTCTGCAACAGCAGGTCGAATTCGCCGCTCACGACAGTTTCCCGCTGGGCTTGAACTGCGGATCTGTCTTGCCACGGCCCAGGCGCCAGTGATGGAAGCGGGACAGCCAATGCAGCACCGAAGCCGGCGCATGCGCGCGTTTCCATTCGCCGGCCGCGTACTTGTTGGCTTCTGCCAGGGTCGGGTAGATGTGGATGGTGCCGAGGATCTTGTTCAGGCCCAGGCCATGCTTCATCGCCGTGACGTATTCGGTGATCAGGTCGCCGGCGTGCTCGCCGACGATGGTTGCCCCGAGAATGCGGTCCTTGCCGGGCACGGTCAGCACCTTGATGTAGCCATGGGCCGCCTCGTCGGCAATCGCGCGATCGAGGTCCTCGATGCCGAAGCGGGTCACTTCATAGGCAATGCCACGGGCCTTGGCGTCCTGCTCGTTGAGACCGACGTGGGCGACCTCGGGATCGGTGAAGGTGGCCCAGGGGATCACCCGGTAGTCCACCTTGAAGCGCTTCAGCCCGCCGAACAGCCCGTTCACGGCGGCATACCAGGCCTGGTGCGCAGCGACGTGGGTGAATTGATAGGGTCCGGTGACGTCGCCCACCGCAAAAATGTTGGGAAAGCGCGTGGCCAGCCAGTCATCGCTGGTCAGGGTGCCGTTGTCGCGCAGCTCCAGCCCCAGCGCTTCGGCACCGAAACCCTTGACGTTGGCGACGCGCCCCAGCGCCAGCAGCACCTGATCGAAGGCGATGGTTACCTCGCAATGATCGATGAGATTCGTGCAGACGAGCTGCCGCTGGCCGTCGACGACCTCGAAGCGTGTGGCCTCATGTTGCAGGTGCACGTCCACCCCATCGGCCTGCAGGCCTGCAAGCACCGCCGCGCCGGCTTCGGCGTCCTCGCGGGGCAACAGGCGTGAGTTGCGCTGCACCAGCGTGACTGCGCAACCGAGCCGCTGGAATGCCTGGGCCAGTTCGCAGCCTATAGGCCCGCCGCCGAGCACCAGCAGGCGACCGGGTTGCTCGCGCAGCGTCCAGACGGTATCTGAGGTCAGCGGTGCGACCTGTTCGATGCCGGGTATCTCCGGTACCAATGGTGCGGCTCCGGTGGCAATGACGATGGCCCGGGTACTCAGGCTTTGACCATTGACCTCCACCGTCCACGGCGAGGTGATTCGCGCTTCACCCTCGATGACCTCCACGCCCAGGTCGGTATAGCGCTCGACCGAGTCGTGCGGCTCCACCGTGGCCACTACGCGTTGCACGCGCTGCATGACTGCAGCGAAATCCACCTCTCCGCCGACTGACCTGAAACCCAGTTGCTCGGCCTTCTTCATCTCGTTGGCCAGCCTGGCCGAGCGGATCAGCGCCTTGGAGGGCACGCAGCCGGTGTTGAGGCAATCGCCGCCCATCCTGTGCTTTTCGATCAGGGTGACCCTGGCCTTTACCGCTGCTGCGATATAGGCGCTGACCAAGCCACCGGAGCCGGCACCTATCACCACCAGATTACGGTCGAACTGCTTGGGCTTTACCCAGCCGGCATAGACCTTGCGCGCCTTGAACCAGCTCAGCGCCCGGCGTGACAGGAGCGGCAGCAGACCGAGCAGGACGAAGGCGCCGATCAGCCCTGGCGAGAGGATCCCTGCCAGCGACTCCAGCTCGCCCAACTCGCGTCCGGCGTTCACGTAGACCAGGGTTCCGGGCAGCATGCCCAACTGGCTGACCCACCAGTAGGTGCGCACCGGCAGCCGGGTCAGGCCCATGGCCAGATTGATCAGAAAAAACGGGAACACCGGCACCAGACGCAGGGCAAACAGGTAAGTGGCGCCTTCGCGGGCGATGCCTTGGTCGATCCCGGCCAGGCGCTGGCCGAAGCGCGCCTGGACCCAGCCACGCAGCAGGTAGCGGCTGCTCAGCATGGCGAGGGTGGCGCCGAGGGTAGAGGCGAAAGACGCCAGCAGGGTGCCGCCGAGCAGGCCGAACAACGCGCCGCCTACCAGGGTCATCAAGGCGGCGCCCGGCAACGACAGCGCGGTGACCAGCACGTAGCTCAGGAAGAACAGCCCGCCCGCCAACCACGGGTTAGCCGAAACCTGTGCATCTAGCGCTGCATGTCGTGCCTTGAGGCTGGCCAGATCGAGATACTGGCCCAGATCGAAGAGAAAGAAACCCGTTACCAGCAACAGGATGACGACCAGCAGGGTCAACTTGCGCTTGTCCATGGCAGCGATTCCTTAGTGGTTGTCCAGGGCGCCGCCACAGCTCGAACCCTGCCCGGCGGTGCAGGCGTAGCAGTGGTCGCGGGTGACGATGGGGTTGCCGTCCAGGCTCGCCGAGCCCAGCAGGTCGCGCAGGTGCGGTCGGGCGCGGCCGATCAGCTCCGGCATGGCCATGGGCAGGTCGAGCATCTGGTTGAAATCACAATCGTAGAGATAGCCCTGCCAGTCGACGCTGATCAGGCTGCGGCACATCACGGCTGCGAGATTTTGCGGGCGATAGCTTTCGCGCAGCAGCTGCATGTAGTTGTTGAACTGACCCTTGCTGACCAACGTGCTGCCGAAGCGTGAAATCGGCTGGTTGGTGATGGTCAGCAGGTGGTTGAAGTGAATGCCGAAGTCATCGGCCAGATGGGTCTTGTAGTCGGCTTCGAGCTGCGCCTGGGGCGGCGGCAGACTAGGCCCCTGCGGGTTGTACACGAGGTTGAGGATCAGCCCGTTGCCGTCTGCACCGTAGCCGAGCTGGTTGAGCTTTCCAAGCCCAGCGATGCTGGCCTCGAACACTCCATCGCCGCGCTGTCGATCGACATTCTCCCGGGAATAACAGGGCAGCGATGCGGTCACCTCCACGCCTTGCTCGGCGAGAAACGCGGCCAGGTCTTCGTGGCCCGGTTCGCCAAGAATGGTCAGGTTGCAGCGGTCGATGACCCGCAAACCTGACTGCCGTGCGTGCCTGACGAGCTCCCGGAAGCGTGGGTGCATTTCCGGAGCGCCGCCGGTCAGGTCCAGGGTCTGTACCCGATGGGCATCGATGACGTCATGCAGGAGCGCCAGGCTCTCGTCAGTCATGGCCTCGCTGCGGGTCGGCCCGGCGTTCACATGGCAGTGCAGGCAGCGCTGGTTGCAACGGTAGGTGAGGTTGATCTGCAGCGCCTCCAACCGACCGCGACGAATGGCGGGAAAGTTGAGCGCATTGAGGAGGGGCAGGGTGGCATGCATGGTTTCGCTACTCTGGTTGGCCTGCCCCTTGGAGGCACGAGACTACGCGGTGTTACAGCGTGTCGGTACCGAGATGAGCGGGCAATTCGTCGAGGCTGCGTAGGGTGATGTCTGGTTCCACGCCCCAAGGGTCGAACTGAGTGGCCGGATCGCGACGCAGCCAGGCGGTACGCAGTCCAGCATGCGCGGCGCCCAGCACATCAAAGGGATTGCCCGAAACCAGGCAGATGCGTTCAGCAGGCTCGGCGCAAACCTGACCCAGGTGGGTGTACACCTCAGGGGCCGGCTTGAAGGTGCGCACGGCCTCCACGCTTACCACCGCGCAAAAGACGTCATGAATGCCGGCGCGTTGCAGCAACCGCTCCACGGCGTCCTGGCTACCGTTGGAAAATGCGTATAGCCGCCGCCCGCTGTCGCGCAGCTTGTGCAGGGCTGTTTGTGCGTCGGGAAACGCGTCCAGGTCGGCGTAGGCCTGCATCAGGCGTTCAATGGTGGCCTCGTCAAAGCTCAGGCCGTTTTCACGGCTGGCATAGACCAGGGCGTCTCGGGTGCAAATCGAGAAATCGCGATAATCGCGCATCAAACCGCGGCGAAAGCTGTACTCGAGCTGCTTTTGCCGCCATAGCCGTGATACGGCCTCGGCCCGTTCGCCTGCCTCCGCAGTGAGCTTGCCCAGGACCGCCTGGGTATCAATCAAGGTTCCGTAGATGTCGAAGGCTACCGCATTGATCATGAGAGTCTCCTTGCTTGAGGTGTTCGAGGTGGTCATCTCAGGCTGGCCATCATCGTCTCGATGACGAAGAGCAAATCCTGTCGCGCAAGACCCGATTTGGCCTGCGTACGCAGGCCACTCATGGTGCAGTGCATGTACAGCGCTAGCGCGGCAGGGGAGCGCTCGGCAGAAATCTCACCGCAGGCCTGTGCCTGAGCGAAGGCCTGTTCAAACACATCCCTGAAACGACGGATGGCGAGCTGGACGAGGCGCATCACGGTCGGGTTGCTGGTTGAAAATTCGTTGGCGACATTGACCAGCATGCAGCCACGCGGTCTGTCGCAACCGAAGTCGTCGAGCACTGAGAGCAGACATTCGTGGATAAAGACTAGCGCAGAGGGGCTTTGTGCGAGGCGCTCGTGCATGCGCGTGGCGCGGCCATCGAAATAGCGAGTGAAGGCTGCTTCGAACAGGCGCTGCTTGCTACCGAAACACTCGTACAGGCTGCTTTTCGATAGCCCAGTCGCATCGAGCAGGTCCTGCAGGCTGGTGGCCTCATAGCCCTGCGTCCAGAACGCCTGCATGGCATTTTCCAGGGCGAGGTCGGGGTCGAAGTTTCGGGGGCGTCCGCGGTTCATGCATTGCATTATGGACTGATCGTTACGTATTTCAAGGTTGGCCGTTGTGGTCATTGTTTCCTTTGGATCTACGCTGTGGCGGCGGAGGCCGGCTCGGCACGACTATTGTTTCCAAACATTCTGAACCTACTGGTCCAAAAGATGTTGAAGGTGGAGCTTGCCAGGAGGCGATTGTCGTTATCAATCATTAACCTGAAGTACTGGCCGACTTCACACGCACCCTGTTTCATACGCGTGGCCTACCGTCGCGAGCGGCTACAGAGGCATTTCTCGCCGCCGGACTCAGCGAGCGGCAGGTGCTGGAACTCGTATTGGCGTTGGCGGTAAAGACGCTCAGCAACTACGCCAACCATCTGTTTCATACCCCGCTGGATCCCATGTTTGCCAGCCGCGCCTGGCAGCAGGAATGATCGTCCGTGGCGTCTGGTGGCAGGGCGGGCCTTCAGCCCGTCCTGCTGCTGTCGCGACGCGCCAGCATCAGGGCGATGGTCGGCAACAGCAGCCACTGCAGCAGCGGCGAGACGCCCAGCCCCAGCAGCGGCGTTAGCGGCATCCACTCCGAATAGGCCCAGCTCAGCCGCACGCTGGTATTTACCCATTCGCTGAAAGCGGTGTAGGCGACGCCGAGGCCGATGGTGCATAGGGCTATGGAAGACCAATGCCAGCGCTCGGTCGGGCCTGCGCGCAGGATGATCAAGGCGCTCAGCAGCGTGAGTACGCCTATCAGCAGGTCCCCCAGGGTGCAATGCAGCACCGCATAGGCCATGTAAGAGACGGGCGCTTCGTACCAGAGGGTATAGAGCGGTAGCTGCGCGATTTCCCAGAGCAGGTTGAGCGGCCCGAAGAACAGCAGGTAGCGCAGCACGAAACGCCAGGCGCGCTTATCGAGATACCAATGCGATGGCGCCTCCCACGACTTCATCGATGCGATCCTCGTTGCGTGCTGGAGCTGTTGAGAGTGGCGCACGTTGTGCTCGCCGTGGGCATGGTTCGTGATGCTGCTCATTCAAGTTGAGTTGGGCGAAGGGTAGGGGCTTTTTTTAGACCGCAGCAGCAGATCGCCTTGGTGCGTGAGATGTCGGCCTACCAGGTGGCTCTCTCGCATTGCCTGCAGCAACCGCAGTCTTCAAAGCCAAGGTAAATGGACCTGTTACATCCGGCCCGAAAGCTATCGGCATGGTCGGCGAACCACGGAGCTACCCGCAGCTATACGTCAAGCGCATGTTCGCTTTCACCAGCCAGTCTTGGACATCCGATTCATGCGAGTCAAATCCTGAGGAGGATGAGGCCATGAACAGCTTGCTACGAACCGTTTTGCTAAGCGCTTCACTCATCGCAATGAGCGCGCAGGCAAACTCCAGCCTGGCATCCCGCACGCAACCGCACGGCTATCTGCCGATAGCAACGCCTGCCTGGCTGGAGCATGTGCCGGTCGAGCGATACGCCTATGGCATCAAGCTGGATACTGACAAGGTGCTGCGTGTTTCGGATGTAGCAAGCGTCTGCGGGCCTGTGGACGCTACCCTGCATTATCGAGATAGCGCAGGCGAACTGCGTGCTTTGCGCTACCGCGCTATGGGTGGAGGCTGCAGCGGTCATTGAGCGCCCTATCCTCGGCAAGGCGTCTGGATAAGCCTTGCCGAGGATCATGGCGGGAACGCTTCCGCTACCGTACTAGCCCGGATCAACCGGCTGGAGCGGGAGAAAGCGATATCAGACATGATGTTTTGACCTGCCCGCCTGAATGTGGCTCTACTTAAGGGGTTATACCCATCCAACGGTAACCCCACGATCGTTGAGGATGGGCTGGTCAAAACATGATGTCTAGGAAGAACTGGAGACCGTTTTATGTTCGCTCTCGATGCTCGCCTGAAGCAAGACACACTAGCGCTGGGTGATTTTCCGTTATGCCGGTTGCTGTTGATGAACGACGCCAATTATCCCTGGTTCATTCTTGTACCTCGTCGCGAAGAGGTAAGTGAGCTGTTTCAGCTGGGTTCGGCAGATCAGCAGCTGTTGTGGCGAGAGGCGACAACATTGGCTGAGATGCTCAAAGACACTTTTGGCGCGGATAAGATGAACGTGGCGACGCTTGGCAACGTGGTGAGCCAGTTGCATGTGCATGTGATCGCTCGGCGTCGGGACGACTCGGCCTGGCCGGCCCCGGTCTGGGGCTTTCAGGCGGCCAAGCCTTACAGCGAAGCGCAGCTGACCGCCATCAAGCAGAAGTTGAAACTCGTGCTTACCGACGGCTTTCAGTTTGAGGAGGGCAGGTAATGGACCTGGAACAACGCATCACCGATTTGGAGGCACGCCTGGCTTTTCAGGACGATACTGTCCAGACCCTTAATGATGTGCTGGTCGCACAGCAGCGTACGGTCGACAGGCTGCAGGCGCAGCTAGGTATGCTCGCAAGGCGACAAGAAGATCTTCAAAGCAGGATGGAGGGCGAGGGAGATGAGGCGCGCCCGCCGCATTATTGATAAGGCGACGGGTGTATTGGCGGCAGGGGTGCTTTAGCACCCTGCGCTGAGATCAGCGGTTGAGTTGGTCGGCGACCACATCTTCTGCCTGGATGCCTTTATCACGCATCATGATCGTGAATTCGACGCGTTGGCCTTCAACCAGCACCCGATGACCTTCGCCTCGGATTGCCCGGAAGTGGACAAATACATCATCGCCACTGTCGCGGGAAATGAAGCCGAAACCCTTTGAGGTGTTGAACCACTTGACGGTACCCGTTTCGCGCCCGGTGGCCGGAGCGGCAGCATGACTAGCCTGGACCTTACGGGCCTTGCTAGCGCCACGGTCGGCGCCGGTGCTGGTGCTTTTCGTTTGGCTTGTTGCCAGTTGCAGCAAGACGGCAATGAAAGCGAGCATGAGACTGGCAAGCGTCGCCGGCTGGCCAGCGATGCTGGCGACAGGAATCAACACAATGGCCGCCTGGACGACGACTGCAGCGATCAGCAGCGCGGACGCGCCGAACAGAATCGGACAGCCGTGACCGTTAGTGTTCGGTTGGGTGGAGGCGGCGAACTGCACGTTCAGCAGTCCCAGAAGCAGCAGGCATAAGGCAGCAGGCTGGACCAGCAGAGGCATGGCGCCGGTTAGGCTGGGTACGAACGACAATATCAGGGCGGCTACGCCCGTTAACACATGAAGGATCTTAAGCATTCTTATGACTCACAGTTAAATAGCACGACAGAATGCGGCAGGCTGTAGGGCAAATGGAGACGCCGAGCGTGGGTGAAGCGATCACTCGTATTTGATGGTGCCCTGCCTGCGGCGCGCGCGAATTTAACAGCAAAGTGTGGCCACGCTCAATTCACTGCGGTTTAGGTGAGGGGTTGGGCGGAGCGAGGCGAGTCAGGTCTGGCTTGTCAGGGTCCAGTTTGCGCCAGATGGGACGGCGAGATAGCCGCGAATGCAGCTATCTCGTTCGTAAGCGAAGGCGCTGGCGCGCGGTCAGGCAGCCAGCAGGCTGCGCAGCATCCAGGCGGTCTTCTCATGGATCTGCATGCGCTGGGTCAACAGGTCAGCGGTGGGCTCGTCGCTGACTTTTTCCAGCAGCGGGAAAATGCCACGTGCTGTACGGACTACGGCTTCCTGGCCTTCGACCAGAAGTTTAATCATCTCTTCAGCGGTCGGAATTCCCTCCTGCTCCTTGATCGACGAAAGCTTGGCGTAAGCCGCATAGGTGCCTGGCGCCGGAAAGCCCAGTGCGCGGATCCGCTCGGCAATGTCATCCACAGCCAGCGCCAGTTCGGTGTACTGGGTCTCGAACATCGTGTGCAGGGTGTTGAACATCGGTCCTGTCACGTTCCAGTGGAAGTTGTGGGTCTTCAGATACAGGGTGTAGGTATCGGCCAGCAGGCGGGACAAACCGTCTGCAATAGCGGCGCGATCCTGTTCGGCAATACCAATGTCGATTTCCATGGTTTTCTCCCGTTTGGTGAATTCGCTGATCTTTATGCCAGAAATAGAGTGTCTTTGGTGAACTGCTGCGCTGGCAGCGCGATATAGGGGTTTGAAGCCTCAAAGACGGATTCGGTTCAAAATGGATGGTTATTGGCACGATTGCTTGACCCTATCGGCAGCCGGCTGCGTTGAAATGATTATGCAGATATAATCCCGCGCTTGTGTCGGGCGGCTCGTTGTTGCCGTGCGAGGAAGCGCTGCGGTGCTGGTGCTTGATCCTTCCATTGCCGACGATTGATATTCCAGGCGGGCGCCACTAGGCAGCCGCCTGCACAGTCGCGATTCAAGCGACCCAACGAATTTCCAAGATGCGAGAAGCGAACCTCACCATGATGCGCAGCCACTATTGCGGCCAGTTGAACGAAAGCCTGGACGGCCAGGAAATCACTCTTTGCGGCTGGGTTCACCGTCGCCGTGACCACGGCGGGGTCATCTTTCTGGATGTGCGTGACCGCGAGGGCCTGGCTCAGGTCGTGTTCGATCCCGACCGTGCCGAGACTTTCGCTGCTGCAGACAAGGTGCGCAGCGAATACGTAATCAGGATTACCGGCAAGGTGCGCCTGCGCCCGGCCGGTGCGGTCAACCCGAACATGACATCCGGCGCCATCGAAGTATTGGGTTACGAACTCGAAGTTCTGAACGAGGCGGAAACCCCGCCATTCCCCCTCAATGAATACAGTGACGTAGGTGAGGAAACTCGCCTACGCTATCGTTTCATCGACCTTCGTCGTCCGGAAATGGCCGAGAAGCTCAAGCTGCGCTCGAGAATCACTGCCAGCATCCGCCGCTACCTAGACGAAAATGGCTTTCTCGACGTTGAAACGCCTATTCTCGGGCGTCCGACTCCTGAGGGTGCGCGTGATTACCTGGTGCCTAGCCGTACCCATGCCGGTAGCTTCTTCGCGCTGCCCCAGTCGCCGCAGCTGTTCAAGCAGCTGCTGATGGTTGCGGGTTTCGACCGTTACTACCAGATCGCCAAGTGTTTCCGTGACGAGGACCTTCGCGCCGATCGTCAGCCGGAATTCACCCAGATCGACATCGAAACCAGCTTTCTCGAAGAATCCGACATCATCGGAATCAGCGAGGGCATGGTGCGCAAACTGTTCAAGGAAGTGCTGGACGTCGAGTTCGGCGAGTTCCCGCACATGCCGTTCGAAGAAGCCATGCGTCGTTATGGCTCGGACAAGCCGGACTTGCGTATCCCGCTGGAATTGGTCGACGTTGCCGATCAGCTGCAGCAGGTCGAGTTCAAGGTATTCAGCGGGCCGGCGAACGATCCCAAGTGCCGTGTCGCCGCGCTGCGCGTCCCGGGCGGGGCGAGCATGCCGCGCAAGCAGATCGACGACTACACCCAGTTCGTCGGCATCTACGGTGCCAAGGGTCTGGCGTACATTAAGGTTAACGAGCGCGCTAAAGGCGTAGAGGGACTGCAGTCTCCGATCGTGAAGAACATTCCGGAAGACAAGCTAAACGTGATCCTTGATCGCGTTGGTGCCGTTGACGGGGACATCGTCTTCTTTGGTGCGGATAAGGCCAAGATCGTATCCGAGGCGCTGGGTGCGCTGCGCATCAAGCTTGGCCATGACCTGAAGCTGTTGACCTGCGAGTGGGCGCCGATGTGGGTCGTCGACTTCCCGATGTTCGAGGAGAACGATGACGGCTCGCTCAGCGCGCTGCATCATCCGTTCACCGCACCCAAGTGCACGCCGAAGGAGCTGGAAGCCAACCCGGCGGGTGCGCTGTCGCGTGCGTACGACATGGTTCTTAACGGAACCGAGTTGGGTGGTGGTTCGATCCGTATTCACCACAAGGAAATGCAGCAGACCGTGTTCCGCATTCTGGGTATCGACGAGGCAGAACAGGACGAAAAGTTTGGCTTCCTGCTCGATGCGCTCAAATTCGGCGCGCCGCCACATGGCGGTCTGGCGTTCGGCCTCGATCGCCTGGTGATGCTGATGGCCGGCGCACAGTCGATTCGTGAAGTCATAGCTTTCCCGAAAACACAGAGCGCCGCAGACGTCATGACCCAGGCACCGGGTGCGGTGGATGGCAAGGCGTTGCGTGAGTTGCACATTCGCCTGCGTGAGCAGCCGAAAGCCGAATGACGGCACAAGAGCCCAGGGAAGCCTGGCTCTTGGTTTCAGCACGATGAAAAGTTGATCGCAAAGGGAGGCAGTTAATGGCTGGTCATTCCAAATGGGCCAACATCAAGCACCGCAAGGGGCGTCAGGACGCCAAGCGCGGTAAGATCTTCACCAAGCTCATTCGCGAGCTGACGGTTGCCGCGAAGAGCGGGCCTGTTCCTGCAGACAATCCGCGCCTGCGGTTGGCGGTGGATAAAGCCTTGGTGGCGAATATGTCGCGGGATGTCATCGATCGTGCCATTGCGCGCGGCGCTGGCAACAATGAGGCCGACAACGTCGTCGAGTTGACCTATGAAGGCTATGCGCCTAGCGGGGTCGCCATCATTGTCGAGGCCATGACTGATAACCGTAACCGTACAGCTGCAGAAGTACGTCATGCCTTCAGCAGGCATGGCGGCAACCTTGGTACGGATGGCTCGGTTGCCTACATGTTCGATCGCAAAGGGCAGATCAGCTTTGCGGCGGGTGTAGAGGAGGACGCTCTAATGGAGGCCGCACTCGAAGCCGGCGCCGATGACGTGGAAATGGGCGACGACGGCTCGGCTCTAGTATCAACCAGCTTCACGGATTTCCATGCCGTCAACGAGGCACTGGTTGCCGCCGGCTTCAAAGGTGAGGAAGCAGATATTGCGATGATTCCTTCGATCTCCGCGCCGCTCACCGACCTGGAGACCGCACAGAAGGTGCTGTGCCTGATCGATGCGCTGGAGGATCTCGATGACGTGCAGAACGTCTACCATAACGCCGAGATTCCGGATGAAATCATGGAGCAGCTGGACTGATCCGTTGCGTTGAGCTGAGAGCCGGAAGTCACCGAGCGTGCTTCCGGCTTTTTTTTGTTGGCGCCGAGCTTGGCGTCCCGTTATGTCGCTGGTCGCCGCGACGGGGCGTCCTTATACTGGTGGCTGGATAAATAGACAGTATGGCGACCGCATGACACTTATTCTGGGGATAGACCCGGGGTCACGGATCACCGGCTACGGCGTAGTGCGGGATAATGGTCGCAGCTGCGAATATGTAGCGTCGGGCTGCATTCGGACCGGCAGCGGTGAGCTTTCGGCGCGCTTGCAGGCGGTATTCTGCGGCGTCAGCGAAGTCATCAGGCTCCATGGTCCTGTGACGATGGGCATCGAGCAGGTGTTCATGGCACGCAACGCCGACTCCGCATTGAAGCTGGGGCAGGCGCGAGGGGCGGCAATCGTAGCAGCCGCTGAGCAGGGGTTAGAGATATCGGAGTACACCGCCACGCAGGTCAAACAGGCGATTGCAGGAACTGGCGGGGCGGACAAGCTGCATGTGCAGATGATGGTGATGCATCTGTTGAAATTGACGCAGAAACCGCAAATCGACGCCTCTGACGCGCTGGCCATTGCCTTGTGTCATGCACATCATCGTCAGAGCCTGATTCCACACGGTCTTGCCGGTGCCAAGCGAAGAGGCGGGCGCCTGCGGCTGTAGCTGAGTTCACCGGTGTTGTTTGAAGGGTGTACGAGCAAAATCCGATCGGCGACAGCTCGATCGAACGAGGATCTATCAACGTGATTGGACGCTTGCGCGGTACCTTGGCGGAAAAGCAGCCGCCTCATCTGATTCTCGATGTCAACGGCATCGGCTACGAGCTCGAAGTGCCCATGACTACACTGTATCGCCTGCCTTCGGTGGGTGAGCCCGTCACGCTCCACACCCATCTGGTGGTGCGTGAAGATGCGCATCTGCTTTACGGTTTTGCCGAAAAGCGCGATCGCGAACTGTTTCGCGAACTGATTCGGCTGAACGGTGTCGGGCCCAAGCTTGCCTTGGCCCTTATGTCCGGCCTTGAGGTGGATGAGCTGGTGCGTTGTGTCCAGGCGCAGGACACCTCGGTGCTGGTCAAAATTCCCGGGGTCGGCAAGAAGACTGCCGAGCGCCTGTTGGTCGAACTGAAGGATCGCTTCAAGGCCTGGGAGACCATGCCGTCCATCGCTACCTTGGTGGTGGAACCTCGAAGGGCTGTGGCAGTCTCAAGCGCCGAGAGTGATGCCGTCAGTGCGTTGATCTCCCTTGGCTTCAAGCCGCAAGAGGCGAGCCGTGCCGTAGCCGCCGTACAGGAAGACGATTTGAGCAGTGAAGACCTGATCCGCCGTGCACTGAAGGGAATGGTCTAGCGTGGTTGCTCGAGTTTTTTTTGCTGGGTTGCTCGCCACGTTAGGCCTGCAGCGTTATTCGCTTCCCTGCGACCGCGGCGAGTTGCCCGGGTGGTGCCTGATCTCGCGAACCATCTGCGCTCTGCCTGATCCGGAGTTCAGCAAGGGTGAGCGGTTATGATCGAAGCTGATCGTCTGATGGCTGCCACCGGTCGGGACCGCGAAGAGCAGTCCGACCGCGCCATCCGTCCGCTGAGTCTTGCAGAATATATTGGTCAGCCGGTTGTGTGCGAGCAGATGGATCTCTTCATCCGTGCGGCGCGTGGGCGCAAAGAATCGCTGGATCACACGCTTATCTTTGGTCCGCCAGGGCTGGGTAAGACCACGCTGGCCAACATCATCGCCCAAGAAATGGGTGTCTCGATCAAAAGCACCTCAGGCCCGGTGCTTGAGCGGCCGGGTGATCTTGCGGCGTTGCTGACGAACCTGGAAGAGGGTGATGTCCTGTTCGTCGACGAGATCCATCGACTGCCGCCAATCGTGGAGGAAGTGCTTTATCCCGCGATGGAGGATTTTCAGCTCGACATCATGATCGGTGAGGGCCCAGCGGCACGCTCGATCAAACTCGACTTACCACCGTTCACCCTGGTTGGCGCGACGACGCGGGCCGGCATGCTCACCAATCCGCTGCGCGATCGTTTCGGTATCGTCCAACGTCTCGAGTTCTACTCGACGCCTGACCTGGCGACGATCGTAACTCGATCAGCCGGAATCCTCGGTCTACCTATCGAGGCGGAAGGGGCTGTCGAAATCGCCCGTCGCGCCCGTGGTACGCCGCGTATTGCCAATCGCCTGCTCCGTCGGGTGCGTGATTTCGCCGAAGTGCGCGGTAACGGCGAGATCAGCCGCAGTACCGCAGACATCGCGCTGAACATGCTCGATGTCGACGAGCGCGGTCTGGATCACCAGGATCGCCGTTTGCTGCTGACCCTGATCGAGAAGTTCGATGGCGGTCCGGTTGGCATCGACAGCCTTGCCGCTGCTATCAGCGAAGAACGTCACACCATCGAGGATGTGCTTGAGCCCTATCTGATCCAGCAGGGTTACATCATGCGCACCCCGAGGGGGCGCGTCGTCACGCGTCACGCCTATCTGCATTTTGGTTTGAATCTGCCAAAACGCTTGGGCGATACACCGGCTCCCGACCTTTTCAGTGGCGACACAGAGTGACGAAAATTTGTTTGTTTTACCCGATTGGCAATTGCAGGGCCTGGCACTAGTATGCGCGCGGAATCACTAGCTCAATCGTTCTCCCATCGCTGTCGCGTGTATTACGAAGATACCGATGCGGGCGGCATCGTTTATTACGTCAATTATCTCAAGTTCATGGAGCGGGCCCGTACCGAGCGGTTGCGCAGCCTGGGTTTCGCCCAGTCGCAGCTGGTTGGTGAAGACCTGCTTTTCGTCGTGCATTCGAGTGAAGCGCGTTACCACGCTCCGGCGCGTCTGGACGATGAGTTGCTGGTAACAGCCGAAGTGGTCGAGGTCAAGCGTGCAAGCCTGCGTTTCAAGCAGCAGGTGCGGCGAGCTGACGATGATGTACTGCTCTGTGAAGGGCAGTTCGTGGTGGCCTGTGTGCGCACCGAGAGTTTGAAACCCCGTCCCATTCCCGAGCTGCTTCGTGTCGCTTTCGTCGGGTCGGGTCTACCCCCAGCAGGAGAGTAAGCGTGGAATCCAACGTCGATCATATGTCCATGTGGAGCCTGATCAGCAACGCCAGCTTTGTGGTTCAGCTGGTCATGCTGATCCTGGTAGGCGCCTCGGTGACTTCATGGATCCTGATTTTTCAGCGCGGCAATATGATCCGCGCCGCCAAGCGTGCGCTGGACGCTTTCGAGGAGCGTTTCTGGTCGGGTATCGACCTGTCCAAGCTCTACCGGCAGGCCGGAAGCAATCCGGACCCGGACTCGGGCGTCGAGCAGATTTTCCGGGCAGGTTTCAAAGAGTTTTCCCGCCTGCGTCAGCAGCAGGGCGTCGATCCGGACGCGGTTATGGATGGTGTGAACCGTGCGATGCGAGTGGCCATCTCCCGCGAAGAAGAAAAGCTCGAGCAGGGCCTGCCGTTCCTCGCAACCGTTGGTTCGACCAGCCCTTATATCGGTCTGTTCGGTACCGTTTGGGGCATCATGAACTCCTTCCGCGGGCTGGCGCAGGTTCAGCAAGCCACCTTGGCGACCGTTGCGCCAGGTATCGCCGAAGCACTGATTGCCACGGCGATCGGGCTTTTTGCGGCGATTCCAGCGGTCATCGCTTACAACCGCTTCGTGGCGCGTGGCGAGATGCTCATCGGCCGTTACTACACCTTTGCCGACGAGTTCCAGGCGATCCTCCATCGCAAAGTTCACACCTCCGAAGAGTGAGGCCCGCTGGCCATGGCAAGAATTCGCAACAGACGCAAACCCGTCGCCGAGATGAACGTGGTGCCGTACATCGACGTGATGTTGGTACTGCTGGTGATCTTCATGGTGACTGCCCCAATGCTCAATCAGGGTGTAAAGGTCGACCTGCCAAAGGTCAGCAGCGAAGTGCTGCCTCAGGATAACGCTGCGCAGGTGCTGACAATCTCGATCAAAGCCGACAAGACCTATTACTGGAACATCGGCAGCGAGGTCGACACCGATACCGTCCAGGACAAGGCGTTGACGCTCGAGGAAATGACCAAGGCGGTCACCGCGATCATGAACCAGAACCGCAGTCAGGGTAAGCAGATCCAGGTCTTCGTGCGAGGCGATAAAGCCGTGGATTACGGTTCGGTAATGGCGGCCATGGGCGGACTGCAGGAAGCGGGCGTGGGTAACGTCGGCCTGATTACCGAGGCACCTTGATGCAACAGCCGGATCGTTCGCGCTCTGAGAGTCTCTACTGGCCCACCATTTTGGCGGTGGGCCTGCATGTCATCATATTCGGGATGCTTTTCGTCAGCTTCGCCATGACGCCGGAGCTGCCCCCATCCAGGCCTATCGTTCAGGCCACCCTGTATCAGCTCAAATCCCAGAGCCAGGCCAAAGTACAAACGAACCAGAAAATTGCGGGCGAAGCGCAGAAAACCGCTGCCAAGCAGTACGAAGCCGAGCAGCTGGAGCAGCGCAAGGTCGAACAGCAAAAGCAGGCGGCCGCAAAAGCTGCGGAACAAAAAAAGGCTGATGAGGCTCGAAACGCCGAGGCAGCCAAGGCTGATGCAGTGAAGAAAGCTGCCGAAGCCAAGAAAGCAGATGAAGCAAAAAAAGCCGAGCAGCTGAAGCAGGCGGAGATAGCCAAGAAAAAAGCGGCCGAAGAAGCGCAGAAGAAAAAAGTCGCCGAGGAAGCGAAAAAGAAGGCCGCTGCCGACGCGGCAAAAAAGAAAGCTGCAGAAGAGGCAAAGAAAAAAGCGGCTGCTGAGGCAGCAAAGAAGAAGGCCGCCGATGAGGCGAAGAAAAAAGCCGCAGCCGACGCTGCCCGTAAGGCTGCTGAAGATAAGAAGGCACAAGCATTGGCCGAGCTACTTTCGGATGATACGGAACGACAGCAGGCGATGGCCGATACACAGGGCGACCAGACCGCGGGCAATTTTGATGATCTCATCCGCATGCGGGCTGCTGAAAACTGGACTCGGCCACCGTCGGCGCGAAATAACATGTCGGTAACGCTACGAGTCAACATGCTGCCGGACGGCACCATTACCGCTGCGACTGTTTCACGTTCCAGTGGCGATGCGTCGTTCGACAGTTCCGCAGTAGCGGCAGTAAAGAATATCGGTCGGCTGACCGAGATGCAGGGGCTCTCTGCTCAGGATTTTCAGCCGTATCGTTCGTTCACGATGACGTTTACGCCTGAGGATCTTGCGTTGTGATCAATTACCTTCGAGGTTTCATCGTTCTTCTCTTGTTTGTGCTGGGCAATGCCACAGCCCAGGAGAAGAACATCGTTGTTACCAGCGGCGCGGACCGGGCGATCCCGATCGCAGTGGTGCCGTTCGGCTGGCAGGGTGGCACTGTCCTGCCTGAAGACATGGCCGACATCGTCGGTAACGATATGCGCAACACCGGTATTTTTGAGCCTATCCCAAAGCAGAACATGATCAGCTTGCCGACTCGCGGCAGCGAAATCATCTTTCGTGATTGGAAGGCGCTGGGTGCCCAGTACGTCATGGTGGGCAATATCGAGCCATCGGCCGGCAAGCTGCAGATCCGCTACGAGGTGTTCAACGTCACCACGGAACAGCCCGTCATGACAGGGACCGTTGGTGGCGGTCAGGATCAGCTACGGGACATGGCGCATTACGCGGCCGATCAGGCCTTCGAGAAACTTACGGGTATCAAGGGTGCATTTTCCACGCGTCTGCTTTATGTGACCGTTGAGCGTCTCGGTGGCGCCAATACGCGTTATACCCTGCAACGTTCCGATTACGACGGGGCGCGGGCCGTGACGCTGCTGCAATCGCGTGAGCCGATTCTGTCGCCGCGCTATTCGCCTGACGGGCGCCGGATCGCGTACGTTTCGTTCGAGCAGAAACGTCCCCGTATCTTCATGCAGCATGTCGATACTGGTCGTCGCGAGCAGATCACCAACTTTGAAGGGCTTAACGGTGCGCCGGCGTTCTCTCCGGACGGCAATCGCCTCGCTTTCGTGTTGTCGAAGGATGGCAACCCGGAGATCTATGTAATGGATCTCGGGTCTCGCCAACTGCAGCGGCTCACCAATCATTATGCGATCGACACGGAGCCGTTCTGGGGTTCCGATGGTCAAACGCTCTACTTCACCTCGGATCGCGCCGGCAAGCCTCAGATATACAAGCAGCGTCTGGGTGGCAACAATGCCGAACGAGTAACCTTTGTGGGTAACTACAATGCCAACCCGAAGCTCTCTGCAGACGAAAAGACGCTGGTGATGATTCACCGCCAGGAGGGCTATACCAATTTCAAGGTTGCGGCACAGGACCTGCAACGCGGCAATTTACGGATACTCTCCGAGACAAGTTTGGATGAGTCCCCCACTGTTGCGCCTAATGGCACCATGCTAATCTACGCGACCCGCCAGCAGGGCCGGGGAGTCTTGATGCTCGTATCAATCAATGGTCGAGTTAGGCTCCCGCTTCCTACTGCTCAAGGCGAAGTCCGTGAGCCATCGTGGTCCCCTTACCTGAACTGATGCGGTATCAACGCTTCACCTAACCAAAAACACACCTGGGGTTGTTACACATGGAAATGCTGAAATTCGGTAAGTTTGCTGCGCTGGCTCTGGCTATGGCCGTAGCGGTTGGTTGTTCGTCCAAGGGAGGCGATGACTCCGGAGAAGGTTCCACTGCCGCCATTGATCCAAACGCTGGCTATGGTGCTGACAGCGGTGCCGTCGATGGCAGCATGGGCGGTGAAGAAGCTGCTCTGCGCGCCATTACCACTTTTTACTTCGAATACGACAGCTCGGACCTGAAGCCGGAAGCCATGCGCGCGCTGGACGTTCATGCCAAGGATCTGAAGTCCGCTGGCAACCGCGTCGTACTGGAAGGCCATACCGATGAGCGTGGTACCCGCGAGTACAACATGGCGCTGGGTGAGCGTCGCTCCAGGGCCGTGCAGCGCTATCTGGTTCTGCAGGGCGTATCGCCTGCTCAACTGGAGCTGGTGTCCTACGGTGAAGAGCGTCCGGTTGCCATGGGCAACGACGAGCAGTCCTGGGCTCAGAACCGTCGCGTTGAACTGCGTAAGTAATAAGCCATGCTCAAGCACCGTTACGCTCTGACGCTTATAGCGCTTGGTCTACCGCTTTTAGCGGCGGCCCAGGTCCCGGTGGTGGAATACGACTCACAAACCCAAGGTGGTGCGTCTGAGTCGGGTTATTCCGCTGGGGCGGATACGGGCGGTGCCTATGCCGGGGGCGGAGCATCGGCTCCGTCATCGGCGCAGGGGATGCTCTTCGTGCAGTTGCAGCAGATGCAAGAAGAGATTGCGCAACTGCGCGGCATGCTCGAAGTGCAACAGAACGAGATCCAGCGCCTGAAGCAGGAAGGGCTGGAACGTTATCAAGATTTGGACCGTCGCTTGTCGAGTGCCTCAACAGGCGGATCGGCTAGCCAGAATTCTTCAACCGTGGGCGCACCGGATGTCGGCGGGGCTGTACAGGCGCCAGCAGGCGCTTCGACGCAAGGCACGGCGAGTAGTCCGTCAGCCGACCCTGAAAAGGAAAAGCTGTACTACGACGCTGCGTTTGATCTGATCAAGGCAAAGGATTTCGACAAAGCCAGTCAGGCGTTTGCCGCTTTCCTGCGCAAGTACCCCAGTAGTCCCTATGCGGCTAATGCCCAATATTGGTTGGGTGAAGTGAATCTCGCCAAAGGTGACCTGCAAGGTGCCGGCCAGGCATTCGCCAAGGTCAGCCAGGCGTATCCGCAGCACAACAAGGTGCCGGATTCGCTGTACAAGCTGGCTGACGTGGAGATACGTTTGGGCAACCGCGACAAGGCCAATGGAATTCTTCGTCAGGTCATTGCCGATTACCCGAACAGCTCGGCAGCGCAGCTGGCGCAGCGTCAACTGAATCGATAGGCCTACCATGGCTGTGCTTCAAGCCCGCCCACCCGGCGGGTTTTGTGGGCGCCTGTCCGATTTCGAACAATGAGGTTTGCCATGCGCTGTGCCGTTCCGCTGAAGCCCGCCTTGCTCGCCTTGTTGTTGGCAACACCGCTCGCGACGCACGCGGCGGCAGCAAAGTGTGACTGGCTGATCGCGACTGGCGGTGCGGACAACCCACCTTTTCTCTGGCGGGATCCGCAAAACCCCGAGCGTCTGGTGGGTGCGAATGCCGATCTGCTGAAAAAGATCACCGACTCGCTCGATTTGAAGCTTGACGTTCTCTACACCGGTGACGCGGCGAAGGCGCTTGAGCAAGTGCGCAGCGGCCGTGTGGACGTACTGGCCGATGCGGTACTGTCTCCCAGCGAGCTGGCCTACCTGGATTTTGTCCATCCATCGATCACTAACTTGCAGTTGTCTGCCTGGGTACGTCAGGAGCCGGGGTTCCTCTATGCCAACCGGGAGGATCTGGCAGGTCGCTCGGGGACTTATGTCACGACGGCCGGCTTTGGCAATGCATTCGACAACTATGCCAAAGACCATCTCAATCTACGCTCGGTGCCGAGCCTGGCCGAGGCCCTGAGCGGACTGTCGACGGGTAAAACTGATTATGTGCTGCATGAGCGCTACAGCCTGATTGCATTTGCAGCCCGACAGGGACTGCTAGCCGATATACAGCGGCTGGACCCGCCGGTTTCCATCCGCAGTTTGCATTTTGCGGTCGCTCACGACTCGGCCTGCAACGGGCCATGGCTGCGCGGACAGCTGGCGATAAAAATGACAGAATTGCGCGCCGCGGGAGTGCCACAGCAACTGCTGCTGGACAACCTCGAGCGCTGGAAGCAGCAGTCGGCGTCCACACGCAATTCGCAACGGTAGGATTTTCACTTGATAAAACATCTTTGCGGCACGCTCGTGCTGTTCGCAATGATTGGTTGTGCCAGCGATCCCGCTCCCATTGAACAGCTGCGACTTACCGAGCAGGCGTTGAGCCAGGCACGCTCGCTGGGCGTATCGGAACTGACGCTGGCTGAGCAGAAACTGGCGGCTGCGGACGCAGCGATGAAGGGTGAGCGTTATCGAGAGGCACGCCGGCAAGCCGAGCAAGCCGAACTTGACGCGCGGCTTGCCGAGGCCCGCATGCTTAATGAGGAAAGTCAGCTGGAACTGGCGGAGTTGCACCGCCGCATCGCGCGCTTGCGAGAACAGCCGGGGAGGTTGCAGTGAAACCGCTCTATCTGATCCCCGCGCTGCTGGTAGCGCTTGGCGCACTTCCGGGTTGCGCGACGCACGAGTCGCAGCAGCAGCTGGAAGACGCAGCCATGACGTTTCAGAGCATCAATGAAGTGCCGCAGGTCCTTCAGGATGCGCCCAAGGACGTGATGCGGGCGGGCGAGTCACTGGACCGCGCCAAGCGCTTCGCTGGCTACTGGGGCAGCGCAGAGGATGTCATTCATTATGCCTATCTCAGCAAACGCTACAGCGAGATGGCTCGCCAGCACAGCGAACAGTTACAGAATCAGAGGCGCGCGACCCAGCTGAGCATGGAGCTGGAGCGACGGCGTCAGGCTGTACAGGAAGCCAGGATGCTCGAGCTGCAACACCAGGGTCGCTGGCTGGAGGATCAGATGGTCAGCCTGGCGGCGGCCGAGACCGATCGCGGTCTGGTTATGACCCTGGGTGATGTGCTGTTCAGCGCGGCCAGTGCCGAACCAGGCGCATCCGCCAACCACACACTGCTCAAGGTCGTCCATTTCCTGCAGCTCAATCCCAGGCGGCGGGTCCGGATCGAGGGCTATACGGACAATCGAGGGGATGCGGCCGAAAACCTCGCCTTGTCCAGGGCGCGTGCGCAGACGGTCGGCGACTTCATGCAAAGCCTGGGGATCGATGCGGGGCGTATCGAGGTGGTCGGCTATGGCGAGCAATATCGCGTCGCCGAGAACGCGTCGGCGCGCGGGCGCGCACAGAATCGTCGGGTCGAGATTTTGTTTTCCGACGGGCAAGGGCGCCTGAGCAGCCCGTTGAACTCAGATAGTTATAAAGGTAACTGACTGTGTCGGCGAGTTAGCGGACAACTGTATTGGTCGTGCTTAACGGTGTTGCACTACTGTTATGGTCCAGTTGGCGGAGACGGACGAAATGACCAATCTGTTGCTTTATCAGCGTATTGCGCACCAGCTCGCCGACGATATCCGGCGAGGCGTGTATCGCCCGGGCGAGCGGGTACCCTCGGTGCGCAAAATGAGCATGCAGCTGAACGTCAGCCACGCGACGGTCCTGCAGGCCTATGCCAGTCTGGAAGACCAGGGCATGATCCGCGCCCGTCCGCAATCCGGTTTCTACGTTCATCACACCCCCGCTCTGACCGCGCCTACGCCGGATATCGCTCAGGTCGAACGGCCTACGTTGGTCACCCGCAGCAGCATCATCAATCAGGTGCTCAGTGAATCGCGCCGTGACGGGCTCATACCGCTGGGTGCCGCCGTACCGCACGTGGACTATCTACCGGCTCGTGCGTTACATCAACAGCTCGCCAAGGTCACTCGTTTCCAGAGTCAGCAGGCGTTCAGCTACATGTTCAGCCCCGGCTACGAGCCGCTGCGCCGGCAGGTGGCGATTCGCATGCGCGACGCGGGCGTGGTCGTCGGACCTGACGACGTGGTGATTACGCACGGCTGCGTCGATGCGCTGCAGATGTCCTTGCGCGTGTTGACCAAACCCGGCGATTTGATCGCAGCGGAATCGCCCAGTTATTACGGTTTGTTGCAATTGGCCGATTTGCTCGGGCTCAAGGTGATCGAGATCCCTTGTGATCCGGATACCGGGCTTAGCCTCGAAGCGTTGCAGCTGGCGGCCAGCCAATGGCCGATCAAGGCACTGGTATTGACGGCGCGTTTAAGCAATCCGCTCGGTGGCAGTGTTCCCGACGGCCGGCAGAAACAGTTGCTGAAGCTGGCAGCGAATTTCGACATTCAGATTGTCGAAGACGATATCTATGGCGAATTGCTATTCGACGTAGGATCGATCCGGGCGCTCAAATCCAATGATACCGAGGGGCGGGTGATCTATTGCTCGAGCTTCTCCAAGACCATTTCACCCGGTGTGCGTATTGGCTGGATTATTCCCGGCCGCTACCGCGAAGCGATAAAGCGTTTGCAGACCTTCAGCACGCATTCGGCCTGCAGCGTCACGCAGATGGGCGTTGCCGCGTATCTGGAAAATGGCGGTTATGACCGCCATTTGCGCTACATCCGCCACGAGTACCGGAAGAATCTCAGCGCTTTCCAATTGGCCGTGCAACGTTACTTCCCGGAAGGCACTCAGATGACACGACCTACGGGCGGTTTCATCCTCTGGGTCAGCTTGCCGGCCCGGGTGAATACCAAGGATCTGCATGTCCAGGCGTTGAAGCGTGGGATCAGCATCGCACCGGGTCTGATTTTCAGCAACACCGAGCAGTTCAATCACTGTGTGCGGCTCAACTGTGCGCTGCCCTGGACGGCCGAGGCGGAGCGAGCATTGAAAACCTTGGGTGAGCTTGCTGGAGCGCTTTGCCGACAATCGAGCTAATGGAATCATCCTGTTGAGAGGATGAATGATCGCCTGAATCATGGCTACAGGCCATTTCCGGCCGCTGATGGCAACCCTTGATAGACGCGCGGCTCATGGGTGCTCAGCCGAGTGGACGCAGCGCGGAACCAAGGGCTGTGTTCAGCGATCCCGAGCGTCTTGGGCGTCTGCCTCGGCATTACGCTGAGCGATGCGCTGTTTTTGCTCCTCGGTCAGCGGAATCTTGCGGGCTCCGGCGCGCAACATCAGCAAGCCGCCGATGATTGATCCGATTACGAGAGCCAGTAAAAGCCAGATATACCAGGGCATGCGAATTCTCCAGTAGCTTGATCGGTATGTGCCCACCTTACGCGCGGCTGCAGCGCCAGGCCATCGCGGCGCAGACTGTGGCGCTGCGGATGTGCGGAGCCGCTCCGCCCGGTTAGCGGTTTTCTGCGACAATACGCGCCGAATTTTGCCGAGGACGTGCCATGCCCTGCCAGACTCCGATCATCGTTGCGCTCGATTTTCCCTCCCGTGATGCTGCGCTGGCATTGGCCGGGCAACTGGCCCCGGCGCTGTGTCGCGTCAAGGTCGGCAAGGAACTGTTCACCCGTTGCGGCCCACCGGTGGTGGAAGCTTTGCAGGCCAAAGGCTTCGAGGTGTTTCTCGACTTGAAATTCCACGACATCCCCAACACCACGGCTATGGCCGTCAAGGCGGCAGCAGAGCTGGGCGTGTGGATGGTCAACGTGCATTGCTCCGGCGGCTTGCGGATGATGACCGCTTGCCGGGAAGCGCTGGATAAGCTGAGCGGGCAGAAGCCGCTGCTGGTCGGCGTTACGGTGTTGACCAGCATGGAGCAGGCAGACCTTGCTGACATCGGCCTGGATCTGCCACCGCAGCAGCAAGTGTTGCGTCTTGCTGGGCTGGCTGAGAAGGCAGGACTGGATGGGTTGGTCTGTTCGGCCCAGGAGGCGCAACCCTTGAAAGCGCAGTTCGCCGGGTTGCAGCTGGTGACGCCGGGCATTCGTCCCGCCGGCAGCGCAGCGGATGATCAGCGGCGCATTCTCACCCCTGCTCAGGCGATTACGGCAGGTTCAGATTATTTAGTGATCGGCCGTCCAATCGCCCAGGCCGCCGATCCAACCCAGGCATTGGCTGCAGTCGTCGCAGGACTGGCGTGATCGACTGGCCGGCCGCCATCGCGGCGACCGGCGATTTTGGCCCACTCAGCTGACCTTTAGCACCAGCTTGCCGAAATTGCCTCCGTTGAACAGCGTCATCAGTGTCGCCGGGAAAGTCTCCAGGCCCTCGACGACATCTTCCTTGCTCTTCAGCTCGCCGCCCGGCATCCAGCCGGCCATGTCTCGCATGGCTTCTGGATGGTGCGGCCTTTACCACCGGCCACGCGCTGGCGGTCGATGGCGGTGCCACGGCAATTTGATTCGCTGCGGCGATTCAGACCGATCGCTTGGGTGCGCTGACGATCAACAGCGTCAGCACACCCGCTACCAACCCCCACAGCGCGGAGCCGATGCCGAATAGGGTCAGGCCCGACGCCGTCACCATGAAAGTAATCAGCGCCGCTTCGCGCTCACGCGGTGTTTGCATGGCCTGGGTCAGGCCGCTGCCGATCGAGCCGAGCAGGGCGAGTGCCGCGATGGACAGCACCAGGGCAGCCGGGAAGGAGGCGAACAGGGCGGCCAGGGTGGCGCCGAAAATCCCGGCGACGCCATAGAAGACGCCGCACCAGACGGCGGCGGTATAGCGCCTTGCGGGGTCCGGATGTGCTTCCGGGCCACTGCAGATGGCCATGGTGATCGCGGCCAGATGGATACCGTGGGAGCCAAAGGGTGCCAGCAGCACCGAGGCGATGCCGGTCACCGAAATCAGTGGCGATGCCGGCACCTGATAGCCCTCAGCGCGAAGCACGGCCAGCCCCGGCATGTTCTGCGAGGCCATGGCGATCACGAACAGCGGAATGCCAATACTGAAGATGGCGGCCAGCGACAGGCCCGGCGTGGTCCAGACCGGCGCAGCGACTTCCAGGCTCAGCTCACTGAAGTTCAGCAGACCCATCATTGCCGACAGGCCGCAGCCAATCAGCAGCGCCGAGAGCACCGCATAGCGGGGCTGAAAGCGCTTGGCGAGCAGGTAACCGAAGAACATGCCCAGCACCAGCACTGGCTGAACTTCCACAGCGCGAAAAATCTCGCTGCCGATGTTGAACAACACCCCCGCCAGCAAGGCCGCCGCCAGCGAAGCAGGCACCTTGCGCATCAGCCGCTCGAAGCTGCCGGTAAGCCCGCAGAGCGCAATCAACGCCGAGGCGAAGATGAAGGCACCGATCGCTTCGCCGTACGGAACGCCAGGAAGGCTACTGATCAACAGCGCCGCACCGGGCGTCGACCAGGCGATCACCACAGGCGTCCGGTAGCGCAATGACAGGCCGATGCTGCAGATCGCCATGCCGATCGACAGCGCCCAGATCCAGGAAGAGATCTGTCCGCCGCTGAGCCCAGCGGCTTGCCCGGCCTGAAACATCAATACCAGCGAGCTGGTATAGCCGGTGAGCATGGCAATGAAGCCAGCCACGACGGTGGAGGCCGAGCTGTCCTTGATTAGGCGGTGAGGCGGGGCGGCGGTGGCGGTCATCGTCAGCTGTGGGTCCGGATTCGGGGATGGATACGCGGGGGCGCAATCGCTGACAGACCAGGGCTTGGTCTACTTCCACGCAGCGTGCCAGCGATACACGACAGGCTAGGGGGTTGCGCGCTTGGCGTCGCGGTACAGCCAGCAGCCTAACCAGCGTAACAGTGCCCAGACCCTGCTTGGCGCCGTTCGTCTCCCGCGCGGCGGCGGACAGGAATGGCCGTGCGGACACTGGCACCGAAGTTGCTATTGCTCCTGTGCCTGCTGCGAGGCGTCAAAAAAACCGCAGCTGTTGGAGGAATGATGAGTCAGGGTATCGAATTCAATCGCTTGATGCTGGAAATGCGGGCCATGCAGACCGATGCAATGGCACGCTCCAAGCCCGTGGCCGCAGTCCCGGAAGTGGGCGCGCCGAGCTTTTCCGACATGCTCGGCCAAGCCGTCAATAAAGTGAACGAAACCCAGCAGGCATCCAATCAGTTGGCTACCGCTTTCGAGATGGGCCAGGGCGGCATCGACCTGACCGAAGTCATGATCGCGTCACAGAAAGCCAGCGTTTCCTTTCAGGCCATGACCCAGGTGCGCAACAAGCTGGTCCAGGCGTATCAAGACATCATGCAGATGCCGGTCTAGGGCAGGGTTTGAATTATGGCTGACGCGCTTAGCAATGCCCCTGTGCCGGTTGGTTCGGCTGCACCGAAGAAGCCTTTGCTGGGTCTTTCCTTTCTGGAAAACCTGTCTGAAATGTCGATGCTGCGGCAGATCGGCCTGCTGGTCGGTCTGGCGGCGAGCGTTGCCATCGGTTTTGCCGTGGTGCTTTGGTCACAGCAGCCGGACTACCGGCCATTGCTGGGCAGCCTCGCCGGAACGGACGCCAACCAGGTGATGGAAACCTTGGCGGCCGCCGATATTTCCTACACGGTCGAGCCCAATTCCGGCGTCTTGCTGGTCAAGGCCGACGACCTTGCGCGCGCGCGGTTGAAGCTGGCCAGTGCCGGTGTCGCTCAGACCGACGGCAATATCGGTTTTGAAATTCTCGACAAGGAACAAGGCCTCGGCACCAGCCAGTTCATGGAAGCGACCCGCTATCGCCGTGGCCTTGAAGGCGAGCTGGGTCGCACCATCTCCAGCCTGAATAACGTCAAGGGCGCCCGCGTCCACCTGGCCATTCCGAAGAGCTCGGTATTCGTCCGCGACGAGCGCAAGCCGAGCGCATCGGTACTGGTCGAGCTCTATTCGGGTCGCAGTCTCGAGCCAAGCCAGGTGATGGCGATCATCAATCTGGTCGCGACCAGCGTACCTGAGCTGACCAAATCACAGATCACCGTAGTCGACCAGAAGGGCAACCTGCTATCCGATCAGCAGGAGTTGACCGAGCTGAGCATGGCCGGCAAGCAGTTCGACTATAGCCGTCGTATGGAAAGCCTCTACACCCAGCGCGTGCACAACATCCTGCAGCCGGTGCTGGGCAGCGGTCGCTACAAGGCTGAAGTGTCTGCCGATGTGGATTTCAGTGCAGTCGAATCCACGTCCGAGACCTTCAACCCCGATCAGCCCGCGCTGCGCAGCGAGCAGAGCGTCAGCGAGCAGCGTCAGAGCAGCCTCGGCCCGCAAGGTGTGCCTGGTGCCCTCAGCAATCAGCCACCGGGACCCGCTGCTGCGCCCGAGAATGCTGTTGCCGGGCAGGCCGGCGCGGCGGGTGCCATCGCTCCGGGCCAGCCGTTGCTGGATGCCAATGGTCAGCAAGTCATGGACCCCGCGACCGGACAACCCATGCTGGCGCCGTATCCGGCAGACAAGCGCGAGCAGGCGACCCGCAACTATGAATTGGATCGGTCGATCAGCTACACCAAGCAGCAGCAGGGGCGCCTGCGTCGGTTGTCGGTTGCCGTGGTGCTCGACGATCAGATGACCGTTGCCGCGGACGGCACCACCACTCGGATACCGCGCACCGCCGAAGAACTGGCGCGCTTCACCCGGCTGGTGCAGGATGCGGTCGGTTTTGATGCAAGCCGTGGTGACAGCGTCAGTGTGATCAATGCGCCATTCGCCGCTGACTTGCTCGACGAGACCTTCATCGAGATTCCGTTCTACTCGCAGCCATGGTTCTGGGACATCGTCAAGCAGGTGCTCGGTGTCCTGTTCATCCTGGTACTGGTGTTCGGCGTGCTGCGGCCCGTGCTGAACAACCTGACCAACGCCGGCAAGAGCAAGGAATTGCAAACAGCGGGCGGTGATGCCGAGCTCGGCAACCTGGAAGGCATCGACGGCGCGCTGCCCAGTGATCGAGTCAGTTTGAGCGGGCCGCAGAGCATCATGCTGCCGAGCCCGACCGAGGGATACGATGCGCAATTGAATGCCATCAAGAATCTGGTAGCGGAAGACCCGGGCCGGGTGGCTCAGGTCGTCAAAGATTGGATCAATGCAGATGAGTGATGCGCGCGTTCCGGCTAACAAGCTGAACAAGATCGACAAGGCCGCGATACTGCTGCTCTCGCTGGGCGAGGCCGATGCCGCGCAGGTGCTGCGCCATCTCGGCCCGAAGGAAGTGCAGAAGGTCGGCACGACGATGGCGCAGATGCGCAACATTCACCGTGAACAGGTCGAGAAAGTGATGAGCGAGTTTGTCGACATCGTTGGCGATCAGACCGGCCTTGGCGTGGGCTCGGACGGTTATATCCGCAAGATGCTCACCCAGGCGCTGGGCGAGGACAAAGCCGGAGGCCTGATCGATCGCATCCTGCTGGGTGGCAACACCAGCGGCCTGGACAGCCTGAAGTGGATGGAGCCCCGCGCGGTAGCCGACGTGATCCGCTACGAGCATCCACAGATCCAGGCGATCGTGGTGGCGTATCTGGATCCTGACCAGGCGGGCGAAGTGCTGTCGCATTTCGATCACAAGGTACGGCTCGACATCGTTCTTCGCGTGTCGTCGCTCAATACCGTGCAGCCGGCGGCGTTGAAGGAGCTCAACCTGATTTTGGAGAAACAGTTCTCCGGCAACGCCAATACCACGCGGGCAACGCTGGGCGGTGTCAAGCGCGCCGCGGACATCATGAACTACCTCGACAGTTCAGTCGAAGGCCAACTGATGGACGCCATTCGGGATGTCGACGAAGATCTGTCCTCGCAGATCGAGGACCTGATGTTCGTGTTCGACAATCTTGCCGATCTCGACGACCGGGGCATTCAGGTGTTGCTGCGCGAAGTATCCTCCGATGTGCTGGTCATGGCGCTCAAGGGCGCTGACGAAGCGATCAAGGAGAAGATCTTCAAGAACATGTCCAAGCGCGCCGGCGAGTTGCTGCGCGACGACCTGGAAGCCAAGGGGCCGGTGCGCATCAGCGAAGTCGAGGGCGCCCAGAAGGAAATTCTCACTATCGCTCGCCGTATGGCCGAAGCCGGAGAGATCGTGCTCGGTGGCAAGGGCGGCGAAGAAATGATCTAGGTCCAGGCGAGCCGTATGTCCAAGGAAAACCCCAGCGACGTGATCCGCGCGAAGGACGTCAATGTCTTCGATCGCTGGGCCCTGCCGAGCTTCGACCCGCTGGGTGCGACGCCGGAAGAGCCTGAAGCGGCCGATGAACCGAGCCCGGACGAAGAGCTGTCGCGCAGCGAAGACGTCCCTGTCGAGGAAGTCAAACCGCTGACGCTCGACGAACTCGAGGCGATTCGTCAGGAGGCCTACAACGAAGGTTTCAGCACGGGCGAAAAGGACGGGTTTCACGCCGGTCAGCTCAAGGCCAGGCAAGAAGCCGAGGCGGCGCTGATCCCCAAGCTGCAGGGCCTGGAAAAGCTGATGACGCAGCTGCTCGAACCCATCGCCGATCAGGATCGCAACCTCGAACACGCCATGGTCACGCTGGTCAGCCAGCTGGCGCGCGAAGTGATTCAACGCGATCTGCTGCTCGACTCCAGCCAGATCCGCCAGGTGCTGCGCGAAGCGCTCAAGTTGTTGCCCATGGGGGCCAGTAACGTGCGCATCTACATCAACCCGCAGGATTTCGACTTGGTCAAAGCGCTGCGCGAGCGCCACGAAGAGACCTGGCGCATTGTTGAGGACAGTGAACTGCTGCCGGGCGGTTGCCGGATCGAGACCGAACAGAGCCGTATCGACGCGAGTGTCGAAACGCGCCTGGGCCTGGCGATCAGTCAACTATTCGAACAGCAGCGGGAAAACGCCACCAGCCCGCCCGAGGCTGACCTGCATCTCGATCTCGATCTCGATCTCGATCTCGATCTCGATCTCGGCTCGGGTGCGGAGCCAGCCGATGCGCCTTGAACGAACCAGCTTCGCCAAGCGCTTCGAAACCTACGGCGAGGCGATCAAGCTTCCCAGCCAACCGATCCTCGAGGGTCGGTTGTTGCGTATGGTCGGGTTGACGCTGGAAGCCGAAGGCCTGCGTGCGGCGGTGGGCAGCCGCTGCCTGGTGATCAATGACGACAGCTACCATCCAACCCAGGTCGAAGCGGAAGTAATGGGCTTCTCCGGCGGCAAGCTCTATCTGATGCCGGTCGGCAGCCTGGCGGGCATCGCCCCCGGCGCGCGCGTGGTGCCCTTGGCCAATACCGGGCGGCTACCCATGGGGACCTCGATGCTGGGGCGCGTGCTGGATGGTGCTGGCCGTGCACTGGACGGCAAGGGCGGAATGAAAGCCGAGGACTGGGTCCCCCTGGACGGCCCGCTGATCAACCCACTCAAGCGCCACCCCATCAGCGAGCCGCTGGATGTCGGGATCCGCAGCATCAACGGCTTGCTGACCGTCGGCCGCGGGCAGCGTCTGGGGCTGTTCGCCGGCACCGGCGTGGGTAAGTCCGTCCTGCTCGGCATGATGACGCGCTTCACCGAGGCCGACATCATCGTCGTCGGGCTCATCGGCGAACGGGGCCGGGAGGTAAAAGAGTTCATCGAGAACATTCTTACCGAAGAAAGCATCAAGCGTTCGGTTGTCGTCGCCTCACCGGCGGACGACGCGCCCTTGATGCGCTTGCGAGCCGCCATGTACTGCACGCGCATCGCTGAATACTTCCGCGACAAGGGCAAGAACGTCCTGCTGCTGATGGATTCGTTGACCCGCTTCGCTCAAGCCCAGCGCGAAATTGCTCTGGCCATCGGCGAACCGCCGGCGACCAAGGGTTACCCGCCTTCGGTATTCGCCAAGCTGCCGAGCCTGGTGGAGCGCGCGGGTAATGCCGAGGAGGGCGGCGGTTCGATCACGGCGTTCTATACCGTCTTGTCCGAGGGCGACGATCAGCAGGACCCGATCGCCGACGCCGCACGAGGGGTGTTGGACGGCCATTTTGTGTTGTCTCGCCGGTTGGCGGAGGAGGGGCATTACCCCGCCATCGACATCGAGGCCTCAATCAGCCGGGTCATGCCGCAGGTGGTCAGTGCTGAACATATGCGCAATGCCCAGCGCTTCAAACAGCTCTGGTCGCGGTTTCAGCAGAGCCGCGATCTGATCAGCGTCGGCGCGTACGTACCGGGAGGCGATCCGGAAACCGACCTCGCCATCGCCCGACAGGCGGAGATGGTTCGCTACCTTCGGCAGGGTCTGGACGAAGCCGAGCATTTGGCCCAGAGCGAAGCGCTGCTGGGCGGCGTATTCAATCCCAAGGCCGCAGGCTAATCCTTGCCAGCCAGCCGAGCGGCGCGCCTGGCGCCGGTGATCGATATGGCCGAGCGTGCCGAGCGAGAGGCCGCTAAGCTATTTGGCCAAGGCCAGGCGCAAGTCGCCCAGGCCGAAGCCAAGCTGGGCGAGTTACGGCAATACTTCGCCGATTACCAGCAGCAGTGGATGGCGCAGGGCAGCCAGGGCGTGTCCGGCCAATGGCTGATGAACTACCAACGTTTTCTCTCCCAGCTCGAGTCCGCCATCGGGCAGCAGCAGCGCAGCCTGGATTGGCACCGCAACAACCTCGACAAGCTGCGTGACCAATGGCAACAGCGGCGTGCCCGGCTAGACGGCCTGCGCAGACTGGTCGAGCGCTACCTGCAAGAGGCAAGAACCGCGGCGGACAAGCGAGAGCAAAAACTGCTGGACGAATTTTCCCAGCGACTCTCGAGTCGCCCCAAACAGGATTGAGGCTTGCTGCGCTGGGCTTAGGGTGCTAAATCTTCATCAGCTTCTTTACATTAGCGCGGTGGGAACTGAAGCTGCAGGCCCTGGACGTGGCGCCATTCGGCGCGCCGGCACCAACCCAGCAAGACAGCGGTGGCGAAAGACCACGACCTCGTTCGGATCAGGAGTGCTACTAGATGACCATCAGTGCACAGCTATCGGCAGATGGACAGGAGCTGACCATAACGATTCGGGGGCGCTTCGATTTCAACACGCACCAGGCTTTTCGCGATGCCTATCAGTGTGCTGGGAGTTCGCCCCGACGCTATGTGGTCGATCTCAACGGCGCGACCTATCTCGACAGTTCCGCCCTTGGGATGTTGTTGCTGTTGCGTGATCATGCGGGCAGCGATAAGGCCGATATTCGCCTGATCAATTGCAATCCTGACGTCCGCAAAATCCTTTCGGTTTCCAACTTCGAACAACTGTTCGCGATCGCCTGATGCCTCGTCGGCTCTCCATACTCATTGCCGAGGATGGTGCGGCTGATCGCCTGCTGTTGGCGGCTATCGTCCGCCGCCAGGGCCATCACGTGGTAACGGCCGCCAATGGCGCCGAAGCGGTGGAACTGTTCGAGCGCGAGCGCCCACAGCTGGTTCTGATGGATGCGTTGATGCCGGTGATGGACGGCTTCGAAGCGGCACAGCAGATCAAGCAATTGGCTGGCAATGAGCTGGTGCCCATCATCTTTCTTACCTCGCTGACCGAAAACGAAGCGCTGGTTCGCTGCCTCGAGGCGGGCGGCGATGACTTTATCGCCAAGCCCTACAACCCGATCATGCTGGAAGCAAAGATCCAGGCCATGCATCGCTTGCGCCGCCTGCAAGCGACGCTGCTGGAGCAGCGTGATCTGATCGGCCGCCGCAATCAGCAATTGCTCGACGAGCAGCGCGCGGCCAAGGCCATTTTCGACAAGGTCGCTCACGCCGGCTGCCTTGACGCCCCCAACATCCGCTATCGACAATCTCCTCGGGCGCTGTTCAATGGCGACCTGCTGCTTGCTGCCCAAGCGCCGGCCGGCAGGATGTTCGTGCTACTCGGCGACTTCACCGGCCATGGTCTGCCGGCTGCGATCGGTGCCATGCCGCTGGCGGAAACGTTTTACGGAATGACCGCCAAGGGCTATTCGAGCAATCAGATCCTTCGCGATATCAACGCCAAGCTGAAGCTGATCCTGCCGGTCGAGATGTTCTGCTGCGCCACCTTTCTCGACATCAACCTCGAGCAAGGCATATTGCGCGTATGGAACGGTGGCTTGCCAGACGGCTACCTGCTCAAGGCCGTGAACGGCGCACGGTTGCCCTTGCGGTCCAGGCATTTGCCGCTGGGGGTACGAGAGGCGACGTCATTCGATGACACCTTCGAGACACTGCCTTTGGCGCTGGGCGATCGCCTGCTGTTGCTGTCGGACGGGTTGCTGGAGAGTTGCAACGCCGATGATCAGCTGTTCGGCGAGCAACGGCTGCTTGCGGTAATGGAGTCCAACAGCGACCCCGCGACGCTGTTAGACGACATTCAGGAGGCGCTGCATGCCTTCCATGGTCAAATACTTGACGACCTGAGCTTGGTTGAAGTGAGCATGATCGCCGAGCCTGGGGCGGTTGCGCCTCATTCGCTTCATGTTTACCCACTCGGAAGCCGAGAGCTGCGCCCGAGAGATTGGTCGACTTGCATCGAACTACGCCCCGGCAGCCTGCGCTCGGCTGACCCTTTGCCGATGGCGATGCAGCTTTTGCTGCAGATTTCGCCCCTGCGCTACCGTGTCGGCAGCATTTTTACAGTGTTGACTGAGCTCTATGCCAACGCGGTGGAGCATGGGGTGCTGTTGCTCGATTCGTCCATCAAGTTCGACGCGGAAGGCTTTGCCCGCTATTACCGGGAACGCCAGCGGCGGCTGGACGCGCTTGGCGAAGGCTTCGTGTCGATCGAGTTTACCGTCAAGTCTGAAGGGGCCAAGGGGTATCTGCGCATCGCTGTTCGCGACAGCGGACCGGGCTTCGATGTGCAGCGTGCATTGGACCGGCAATACGGCAGCGAATCCCTGGAAGGGCGAGGGCTACGCATGATTCGCCAGTTAAGCGAGCGATTTTATTGGCAGCCCGACGGCAAGGTGCTCAACGTGGAGTTTCACTGGTCCGGTCATGCATAATCCGCCGTTTACAGCCAGGAGCGTTTCCGTGGCCGAACATCTCGACACCAGCGCGCTGGTAACCCTTCAGGAAGTGATGGAAGCGGAGTACCCGGTACTGCTGGACACCTTCCTCGCCGATTCCGAAGAGCGGCTGCGGCTGTTGCAGGCGGCCTGTCGGAGCGGCGAGGCAGAGCGCCTGCGTCAGGCTGCGCACAGTTTCAAAGGTAGCTGCAGCAACATGGGCGCCGCGTTGCTGGCAGAACTTTGTCGAGAGATGGAGGAGTCCGCCAGGCGCGACCAACTGGATGAGGCGCCGGTCCTGATCGAGCGCATCGAACGCGAATTTACCATTGTGCGCATGCTCTATCGCGCCGAACGCCAGCGTTGGGCAGGACCTGGCTGACAAGCACCTTTTTCCCAGAGCCCCGCTGGGGTCGCTACGCTGCCGCTGAACCTTCATTCGCTACCGAGTGGCCCGGAGTTTGCTTGAGCATCAGCACGTCTCCATCCTCAGCGGAAAGATCCATGGCCGTTTCCCCCGATCTGTTGCTCAATATCAAGGCCCCGACCGCCGCCGCCAAGGCCGCGAACGCATCCCCCAAGCCTGCCCGACAATCCAGTCGTGACGAGGCCTCCGGCTTCGCTGACGTCTATGCGAAAGAGCGCCAGGGCAAGCCTGCCGAGGCGCAAAACGCGGCGGCGAAGCCGGCCCGGGACAAGCCGACTGGCAAGGAACCGAGTCAGGAAACCGACAAGGCAAGCGGCACCGAAAAGCCGGCTGCGGCCGAAACCGGCAATGAGTTGCCTGCCAGCCCCGAGACGGTGGATGACGGCGCGCCGAATCCGGAGGCCGAGCTTGATCCGCTGCTGCTGTTCGGCATGGGCGGCCAGGGTACGGTCAGCGAGGCGCCGCCCGTCGACGAACTGCCGCTGCCAGACAGCGAGTTACTGGTTGGCCTGGCACTGCCGCAGGCGGCTGCCGAGAGTCTCGAGGCTGACGGCGAGGCGTTGCTGACAGGGCAGCGTACGCTGGAGCTCCAGTCGACTACCCAGAAGAGCCCTTTCCTGAACGCCGTATTGGCGGAGGAAGGCGCAGGCGATGCGCAGGAAACCGCCCCGGCGAGCCTGCCAGAGGGTGAGGCCTTGCTCGACGAGGGTGACGAGCGTTCGCTGGAGGAAGACTTTGGTGAACTGCTCGAAAAACTTGACGCGCCGAAGGACAGTCGCCCAAGCAACGCCGAAGCGGCGTTGAACCGGCTCAATCCATTGACTCAGGCGCTTGCTCAGCAGAATCAGACCCAGCAGCTGCAGCGGCCCACGATGGTGCCAGGACAACCTGTGCAGATGCAGCAGACCGGCTGGAGCGAAGCCGTGGTCGATCGGGTGATGTGGTTGTCCAGCCAGAACCTCAAGTCGGCCGAAATTCAGCTTGATCCGGCCGAGCTGGGCCGCATGGAGGTTCGTATCGACATGACCAAGGATCAAACCCAGGTGACCTTCCTCAGCCCGCACGCAGGCGTACGCGATGCGCTGGAAGGGCAACTGCAGCGGCTTCGCGATATGTTCACTCAGCAGGGGATGACGATGGACGTAAACGTCTCTGACCAGTCGCGAGGCTGGCGCGGTGACGGCGGCGGCGAATCGCGTGATGGTGGCGTCGCCGGTGTATCGACTGCAGGGGATGATGAGGTCGTTCAGGGCAGCATGGAGATCAGCTCCGCGCGTGCCGGTGGCGATCGCGGCTTGGTGGATTACTACGCGTGACCGTAACGTGCTGACAGGAACCGGGCTGTGCGCCCGGTTTTTTGCTCATGCACCCTGAGTCACGGACTATTCGTCTACAAAAGACGGACGCGCCATGGCAATCGTTTACGCTGCCTGTTCGCTGGCCGATACTTTGGCACAGCAGTTGCTCGCTCGTTGATGAGGCGAGTGAAAACACTTGTGATGACGGATATTTGGCATGGCAAAGAAACAGGGACCTCCGGACGTTCCGAGTCCTGCGGCTGCGAGCGAAGGAAAGGGCAAACTCAAGCTGATCATTCTGATTGTCCTAGGATTGCTGTTGGCCGTCGGGGTGTCGGTGGGCGCTATCTTGTACTCCATGTATCGAGGCGAGTCGCCGCAGGCGGCGGATGAGACTGCCAAGGCTGATGCCGCGCCCCGGCGGCAGGCGGCGATTTATGAGGTGCTGGCACCGGCTTTTATTGTCAACTTCACCAATGCCGGTGGGCGCCAGCGCTACATGCAAGTCAGCGTTGCGCTGATGTCGCGTGATCAGGCAGCGCTCGATGGGTTGAAGGAACACATGCCGTTGTTACGCAATCAACTGGTCATGTTGTTCTCCAGTCAGGACTTTGCCAGCCTGGCGACGCCTGTCGGCCAGGAGATGCTGCGGCAGCAGGCGACCGCCAGCGTTCAGGAGCTGGCACAGAAGGAAATCGGCAAGCTCGCGATCGAGCAAGTCCTGTTCACCAACTTCGTATTGCAATAGGGGTCGTTTCAGATGGCTGTTCAAGACCTGCTCTCGCAAGACGAGATCGACGCGCTCCTGCACGGAGTCGATGACGGTCTGGTCGATACCGAAAGCGATTCCGAACCGGGCAGTATCAAGAGTTACGACCTGACCAGCCAGGACCGGATCGTCCGTGGGCGCATGCCTACCCTGGAAATGATCAACGAACGTTTTGCCCGCTACAGGGG
>NZ_JAMOIE010000041.1 GCF_024448935.1 Stutzerimonas stutzeri | reverse complement strand
CCTCCAGCCTCCAGCCGTTTCAGCCCTTCCCCTTCGTCCGCGTCAGATGCGGGCCGGCGTTCTTTTCCAGGTACTGGATGATCAGCCCGGCGACGTCCTTGCCGGTGGTTTCCTCGATCCCGGCCAGACCTGGAGATGAGTTCACCTCCATCACCAGCGGGCCATGGTTGGAGCGCAGGATATCGACGCCCGCCACGCTCAGGCCCATCACCTTGGCCGCGCGGATCGCGGTCATGCGCTCCTCCGGGGTGATCTTGATCAGACTGGCGGTGCCGCCGCGGTGCAGATTGGAGCGGAATTCGCCAGGCTTGGCCTGACGCTTCATGGCGGCGATGACCTTGTCGCCGACCACGAAGCAGCGAATGTCCGCGCCGCCGGCTTCCTTGATGTATTCCTGCACCATGATGTCCTGCTTGAGGCCCATGAAGGCCTCGATCACCGACTCGGCGGCGGTGGCGGTTTCGCACATGACCACGCCGATGCCCTGGGTGCCTTCGAGCACCTTGATGACCAGGGGCGCGCCGTTGACCATCCGGATCAGATCGGCAATATCGTCTGGCGAGTGGGCAAAACCGGTCACCGGCAGGCCGATACCCCGGCGCGACAGCAACTGCAGCGAGCGCAGCTTGTCCCGCGAGCGCGCGATGGCCACCGATTCATTCAGCGGAAACACGCCCTGCATTTCGAACTGGCGCAGCACCGCGCAGCCATAAAAGGTAACCGAGGCGCCGATCCGCGGGATCACTGCATCGAAGCCTTCCAGTGGGCGGCCGCGATAATGAATCTGCGGTTTGTGGCTGGCGATGTTCATGTACGCGCGCAGGGTGTCGATGACGACCACCTCATGGCCACGTTGCTGGCCGGCCTCAACCAGACGGCGGGTCGAATACAGGCGTGGGTTGCGCGACAGCACGGCGATTTTCATGGGGCACCGGAAAGAGTGAGAGTCTGGGGTTTTTCCTGCACGTAGGTGCGGGCAGGGTCGACCAGCCATTTGCCGTCCATCAGGGCTTTTGACCCCAGCAGTAAGCGATAGCGCATGGTCTTGCGACAGGTAAGGGTGAATTCGACGGGCCACAGGTGGTCGCCCAGCGCCAATAGCGTGCGCACCACGTAGCGGGTCTGTACGTGTCCGTTGGAGCTTTTGATGATCTTGCGCGCCACCAGCGGCGCTTCGCAGCGGTGGCGACTCTGCACCAGCGTCCCCAGGTGGGCGGTAAAACGGACCCAGCGTTGGCCATTGCGCTTGAATTCGCTGATGTCGGTCGCATGTAAGGCGGAGGTGCTGGCGCCGGTATCGATCTTCGCGCGCAGGCCGACCACACCGAGCTCAGGCAAGGCGATCCATTCGCGCAAACCGATGATTGTTTGCAGGTCGGGACTGTTCAAAAGCGTATCCGGCAAATTTCCGCGCATTCTAGACAGGCTGCATGACAAGCGCATCTCCCTGTTCCAACCTATGACAACGAGACGCTAGGCAGAGTTGAACGATGAGTGAGAAAGACGACGGCAAAGTCCGTCTGGACAAATGGCTGTGGGCGGCACGTTTCTTCAAGACGCGCGCCTTGGCCAAAGCGGCCATCGAAGGCGGCAAGGTGCACTGCAAGGGCGAGCGTTGCAAGCCGAGCAAGGAACCCAAACTCGGGGAAGAATTGGTGATTCGGGCCGGCTTCGATGAGCGCACCGTGGTGATCAGGGCGTTGTCGGCGGTGCGCAAGGGCGCGCCAGAGGCTCAGCTACTGTATGAGGAGACCGCCGAAAGCCTGGCCCGCCGCGAACACGCCGCCGCCATGCGCAAGGCCGGCAGTCTGGGTGTGGAAACCGACGGCAAGCCGAGCAAGAAGCAACGCCGCGCGTTGCAGCGGTTTCACTCGGACGCCGGTTGAGTGCCGCTGGTTGGACGATCGCCACTTTCATCCTAGAATGCGGTCCCTTCTTCTAGGCGCCGCACCATCGCCGAGACGTGCCACGTCCCGCTATTTATTATGACGGCCCCGAACGCCCACCTGCTCTGGTCATGCCCATGCTCGATTCCGATTACACCCAACGCTTTCTCTTCGATGACACCGACGTTCGCGGCGAATGGGTCGGGCTCGAGCGCAGCTATGCGGAGGTCCTGGCCAAGCATGCGTATCCTGAACAGGTTGCGCAGTTGCTCGGCGAACTGCTCGCGGCGGCGGCGCTGTTGGTCGGCACGCTGAAATTCGATGGGTTGATGGTGTTGCAGGCACGCTCGTCCGGCGCGGTGCCGTTGTTGATGGTCGAGTGTTCCAGCAATCGAGAGGTGCGTGGTATCGCCCGCTATGACGAGGCGCTGCTGACCCCCGGCGCGACCCTTTCGGAACTGATGCCCGATGGCATTATGGCGATGACCATCGACCCGGCCAACGGGCAGCGTTATCAAGGCATTGTTGCGCTGGACGGCGTGACGCTTGCGGACAGCCTGTCGAATTACTTTGCGTCGTCCGAGCAATTGCCGACGCGCTTCTGGCTGGCCGCTGATGGCCGCCGTGCTTGCGGGATGTTGTTGCAGCAGCTGCCGGCTGATCGCATCCGTGACGGCGAAGAGCGCGAAGCCAGCTGGCAGCACCTGCGTACCCTGGCCGATACCCTGTCGACCGAAGAGTTGCTGGGGCTCGATACCCGGACCATCCTGCATCGTCTTTATCACGAAGAGCAGGTTCGGCTGTTCGAGCCGCGGCCGATCGTGTTCCGCTGCAGCTGCTCGCGCGAACGCTCGGCCAATGCAGTCATCAGTCTCGGCCAGCACGACGCCGAACTATTGCTGACGGAGCAGGGCGGGGCCATTACCATCGATTGCCAGTTCTGCAATCATAGCTACCGCTTCGACGCGGCCGACATCACCCAGCTTTTTGCTGGTGCGGGAACGGAAGGACCATCCGGCACGCGACATTGAGGGCTTCCCGGGCCTATGAACCTTTTCGCCATCACGCCCTCATACCCAGCGCAGCGTCATTTCTGTCATAATCGCGAGCACTTTTTTCGATGTAGTTCACCGTCCGGTGGGCTACAACAGCATGGAGGAATCGGCCCAGGGCCGACGGGAACACTCATGACGCAAGCCACCAACGCCGTGTACACCGACATCAGCACCGCTCAACTGATTGAAGAAGCCGTCAAGCGCGGAGAGGGCGAACTGTCCGCCAATGGCTCTCTGGTGGTGAAGACCGGGCACCGCACGGGTCGTTCTCCGGCTGACCGCTTCATCGTCGAAGAGCCCAGCACCCAGCACAAGATTGCCTGGGGCCCGATCAACCGTCCGTTCCCGGCTGGCAACTTCGAAGCGCTGTGGAATCGTGTCGAAGCCTACATCGCCGAGCGTGACAGCTTTGTTTCCCACGTCCATGTTGGCGCCGATCCCGAGCACTACCTGCCGGTCAAGATGACCACCGAGACCGCCTGGCACAACCTGTTCGGCCGTTGCCTGTTCATCACCCCCGAGCAGTTCAATCAGGCGAGCCTGAGCGAGTGGTGCATTCTCAACGCACCGTTCTTCCAGTGTGTCCCCGAGCGTGACGGCAGCAATTCCGATGGCTGCGTGATCATCAACTTCGCCGAGAAAAAGGTGCTGATCGCCGGCATGCAGTACGCCGGTGAAATGAAGAAAGCCATGTTCTCCGTGCAGAACTTCCTGCTGCCGGACGTCGACGTGCTGCCGATGCACTGCGCCGCCAACATCGGCGAAGACGGCGACACCACCCTGTTCTTCGGTCTGTCCGGCACCGGCAAGACTACCCTGTCGGCCGACGAGAGCCGCTACCTGATCGGCGATGACGAGCACGGCTGGGGCGTTGGCCGCGTGTTCAACATCGAGGGTGGTTGCTACGCCAAGTGCATCGACCTGTCCGAGAAGAACGAGCCGGTGATCTGGAAGGCTATCAAGTTCGGCGCCGTGCTGGAGAACGTGGTGCTCGACGAGCGCACCCGTCTGCCCGACTACGCCGACGCCAGCCTGACCCAGAACAGCCGCGCCGCGTACCCGCTGCAGCACGTCGAGAAGCGCTCCGAGAAGAACCTCGGCGGTGAGCCGAACGCGGTGATCTTCCTGACCTGCGACCTGACCGGCGTACTGCCGCCCGTGTCGATCCTGAACAACGAGCAGGCTGCCTACCACTTCCTGTCCGGCTACACCGCGCTGGTCGGTTCCACCGAAATGGGTTCGGGCAGCGGCATCAAGTCGACCTTCTCCACCTGCTTCGGCGCGCCGTTCTTCCCGCGTCCGGCTGGCGAGTACGCCGAGTTGCTGATCAAGCGTATCAACGGCTTTGGCTCCAAGGTCTACCTGGTCAACACCGGCTGGACCGGTGGTGGCTACGGCGTCGGCAAGCGCTTCAACATCCCGACCACCCGTGCGGTGATCGCTGCGATCCAGAGCGGCGCGCTGATCGGTGCCGAGACCGAGCACCTGCCGACCATCAACCTGGACGTGCCGAAGGCCGTCGCCGGCGTCGACACCCAGCTGCTGAACCCGCGCAACACCTGGGCCGACAAGAGCGCCTACGATCAGGCTGCAAAGGAACTGGCGGCGAAGTTCATCGAGAATTTCAAGAAGTTCGACGTCTCCGATACCATCAAGGCCGCTGGCCCGCAGCTCTAAGCTGTAGCGCCAAGCCATGGGAAAAGCCGCCTTCGGGCGGCTGGGCAAGCGAGCTGCCGATCCTGGCCGCGTGTCGGCAAGCTGCCGTTTGAAGAGGTGGTCATCCGCGATCGTTTCTGATCGTCTCGGACAAGCTTGCGCCGGTTGCGAAGGTTGCCGATCGTCCTGAAGGCGGATCGGCGTCTGCCAGTCCGGAACTGTAGCGGGTCAGTTCTGGTTCTTGCAGCTGTCGGCAAGCGCTCGGTAGGCGAGCCTATGGACTTCCCCGGTAGAATCCCGATAGGTCATCACCGCGTCTGTCACCTCGCAATAGGGTGTCGGCTCGATCCTGATGGACACCACCGCGGCAATATCGAGTCGGGTGCCGTAGGTGTAAGGTTCGGGTTCGCCGCTGTTGGCATGGGCAAGCGAGGCGGCCGAGAGGAGTAGGGCAGCAGTAGCAAGGGTAACGCGCATGGCAGGAAATCCTCTATCTGGTTCGTAGGTCCGTTCCTGTTCGCGGGCGGGATCACCTGATCCGGCGGCGCTTGTGCTTGTTCTTCAGGAGCCCCGCTATCGTAAATTTGCTAGCTTGCTAACGATAATTGCCGATTTCAATCCAGCCGATTGAGCGAAATGGCTGGTTGCGTCCTTCGCGCCAGCGTCTCGACCCGCCTCGCCAGTGCGCATGCGGGTTTTCCAGACGGCCGGCGCCTCAGGCGGGCCGAGGTGCAGTACCGTCTCCCTCCTTTTGCTACCATCCGGCCTCCAGTCAAAGGAGTGGCTCAGCATGATCGAACAGACGCTCAGGCAGACATTCGGCTACGACGGCTTCCGTCCCGGCCAGGAGCAGGCCATTCGCGCGGTGGTGGCCGGGCGCTCGGCGGCCGCTATCTTTCCCACCGGCTCGGGCAAATCCCTGTGCTACCAGCTGCCGGCGCTGCTGTTGCCGCAGCTCACCCTGGTGGTCTCACCCTTGCTGGCGCTGATGCAGGACCAGCTGGCGTTCCTCCACCGGCATGGCATTGCCGCCGGCAGCATCGACTCGGCGCAGAGCCGCGAGCAGGCCAGCGAGACCATGGCGCGGGCCAAGTCCGGTGAATTGAAGATCCTGATGATCTCGGTGGAGCGGTTGAAGAACGAGCGTTTCCGCAACTTCATCAGCCAGGTGCCGATCTCGCTGCTGGTGGTGGACGAGGCGCACTGCATCTCCGAATGGGGGCACAATTTCCGTCCGGATTACCTCAAGCTGCCCGACTACCAGCGTCAGTTCAACATTCCCCAGGTGCTGCTGCTGACTGCCACCGCGACGCCGCCGGTGATCGCCGATATGCAGGCCAAATTCTCGATTGCCGCGGACGACGTGGTAACCACCGGTTTCTACCGGCCCAACCTCAACCTGCTGGTGGAACCGGTCAGTGGCTTCAACAAGCAGCGCCGGCTGGTGGAATGGCTGTCAGACAGGGCGGGGCAGCCCACCATTGTCTATGTCACCCAGCAGAAGACCGCCGAGCAGGTCGCCGAGCACCTGGCGCAGCGGGGCTTTCCGGCCAGTGCTTATCACGCCGGTATGGCTCATGAGCTGCGTGAATCGATCCAGCGCCGTTTCATGGCGGGCGAACTGAACTGCATCGTTGCCACCATCGCTTTCGGCATGGGCATCGACAAATCCGACATCCGCAACGTGGTGCACTACGACCTGCCCAAGTCGGTGGAGAACTACAGCCAGGAGATCGGTCGCGCCGGGCGCGACGGTCAGCCGTCCGACTGCCTGGTGCTGGCCAATCGCGACAGCCTCAGCGTGCTGCAGAACTTCGTCTATGGCGACACGCCGGAGCGCGAGGGCATCCGCTGCGTGCTCGACGAGCTGCTGCAGGCCGGCGCCGGCGGGCAGTGGGAACTGATGCTCAACCGGCTGTCGGACCAGAGCAACATCCGTCAGCTGCCGCTGAAAACCCTGCTGGTGCAACTGGAGCTGCGCGGCATCATCGCGCCACGCTTCGCCTATTTCGCCGAGTACCGCTTCAAGTACCTGCTCGAACCTGAAGCCCTTGTGGCGAAGTTCGGCGGCGAGCGGCGCCAGTTCGTCGAGGCCATCGTGCACAGCTCGGCGCGGGCACGGACCTGGTGCAGGCTGGATTTCGACGCACTCTATCAGCAGCACGGCGCCGACCGCGCGCGGGTGGTCAAGGCGCTGGAGTATTTCCAAGAGAAGGGCTGGATCGAGCTGGAGAGCAAGCAGATGACCGAGGTCTATGCGCTGCTCGACACGCGCTTCGATGCCGAAGCGCTGAGCGGCGAGCTGCACGCCTATTTCAAGCAGCACGAAGCCAGCGAAATCACCCGCATCGACAACATGCTGGCGCTGTTCGAATCCGTCGAATGCCTGAGCCAGCGGCTGGCCGCCTATTTCGGTGATCGCCAGGCTCCGCAGCGCTGCGGGCATTGCTCGGTCTGTCACGGGCAGGTCGCGAAACTGCCGGAACCGCCGGCACTGGCGCCACTGGATCAAATGGACCTGGCCGCCCGCTGCGCCGAATTCAGTCAGCGCTACAGGCAGCTCAAGGGCAACGCACCCAGCGCCGAGTGCCTGACGCGCTTTCTCTGCGGCATCAGCGTGCCGGTGTTCACCAAGCTCAAGGCGCGCCAGCTCCCCGGTTTCGCCTCGCTGGAGGCCTACCCCTACGCCGAGGTTCGCGCACGCCTGACGCGTTAGGGTCTGTTGACGTTTCGTTCGCTCGCGACAAACGTCAACAGACCCTGGCCATTGGCGAAGCGCCTCAGCGCGCGGTCAGGCCGATCAGTCGGTCGGCGACACCCTTGGTCTGGCGCGAGGTGCCGGTGGTGAGGTTGCTCGAATTTTCCAGCGCATCGAGCAGTCCGGTCAGCGAGCCGACACCGGCAGACTGGGTCTCGATGTGTTGCGCCACCCCCCGAATCTCGCTGGCCAGGCGGTCGATATCGGTGCCGATCTCCTCGGCGTTCTTGCCGGTGATCTCGGCCAGCTTGCGCACCTCGTCCGCCACCACCGCAAAGCCGCGGCCCATGTCGCCGGCGCGCGCGGCCTCGATTGCAGCATTGAGCGCCAGCAGGTTGGTCTGCCCGGCGATCTGCTGAATGGTCTGCACCACCGACTGGATGCGCTGGCTCGACTGCGCCAGATCGCGGGCACTGCTGACCACCTCGTCGGCCTGATGAACCATCTGCTTGACCGAGCTGCCGGCCTGCTCGATGACGGTGCCCTGCTGGTTGATGTTCAGCGTCAGGTCGTCCATCGAGCCGTGCAGCTCGTTGGCGCACTGGCTCAGCTGTTCGGACATGGACTGCCGTTCATGGTCGGCCTGGGACAGCACCTGCCCAAGGTCGGCCAGGCCGCGGAACACCGGGCGGATGTGTTCGTCGAGACCATTGATGTCCACCGCGCTGCTGTAGTCCTGGCGCTTGAACTGCTCGATCTGCTTGACCACCACCTGGCTGAGGCCGGTCAGCTTCTTGATCTGCCGGCGCAGGAAGAACGCCTTGCACTCGCCGTGGTAGGCGATGAAGTTGTCGGTGTATTCGTCGTGGAACTCATCCTTGCCGTTGGTGCGGAAGAAGAACACCGCGGTCAGGGTCTGGTTGAGATTGAGGCCGAGAATCTCGCCGAAGGTCGAGTAGCCGACCACTGGCACGTCATCGAATACCGGGTCCATGCCGCCCAGTGCCTGCTCGTTGTTCAGTCGGCGCAGGATGCAGTCGTTGAGGATGCCCACCAGCGGCTTGCCGGGCTTGTTGCGCATGAACTGTTGATAGTCGCGGCGGGTGGTCTCGGCCAGCGGGGTGCGCTTGACCATGATCAGCTCTTCGCCGGGGGCGACGTCGCAGAACAGGTGCACGCGCTCGTTGGCGAAGTCGATCTGCGAGATCGAGCGGACGAACACTTCCTGGCCGACGCGGATGGCGAACGAGTAGTCGGCCAGCCGCTGCTCCAGCTCCTGTGGCGCACACTTGAGCGCCTCGCACAGCGCCTGGACCATGGTGCGGATGTTGCCGCGTGAGTCGACCACCTGGCTGATGTAACGGTCCTCCAGGGAGGCACTGAGCACGTTCAGGCTCAGCGGCGTCGGCTCGAAATTCTGGCTCTTGAACACACCAAAGCGCACGTCCCGTGCGCACTTGAGGAAGACGATCAGCGCATGGTTCTGGTAGCTGCGCTTGCCGTCATGCAGCTGGGTTTTCTGGAAATCCAGCTTGCCGCCGGCTGAGCCGCCGACGAACAGGCAGGGGAAACGACCGGATTCGTACAGCGCCTCCATGAAGAAGGATTCAGACGCGCAGAGACCATCGAAGAAGATGTTTGCCAGGGTGTCGCGGTAATCGATCTTCATCGACACCTGCACACGTTTGATCGACGCCGTGAGGCGCGCGATGCGTTCGCCCATCGACAGCCGCTGACCCTGGCTGCGGATGTCCTCGCACTCCAGTGGCACGCGGACCATCTCGGCGGCGGCGATGACGCTGGCGTCGAACAGCTGCAACACCGCCCGATCCCACTGCGCGCCGGTCGCACAGTAAAGCCGCTGGCCCTCGCTGGACAGCTCGCCCGCCGTGGTACACAGGCTGATCGTTGCGCTTGGAAAGCGCTGCGATACCTGCCGAGCCACTTCATCGAGATTTACATGCGGCGAGACGAAGCCGGCAATGTAGGTAGGGTTGAAGCGCAGGGCGGCGAGCTGCTGTGAGAGTTGCTGAGCCGAGCAGAGCAGGCTCGCCGTGCCGGTGGATTGCGTATGGCCTGGCTTGAATCGGGAGAGCGAAATCATGGGCGTTACTCGCGCTTGAGGATAGGAAGCGGGAAACTCGGCCGCTCCCGCACTGATCAGCCGTGGATCAGAGGCTACTTTTTTGTTATCGGCGCCCAGGCCGCGAGCTGTATGCCCGTTCGGCGCCGTCACCGTCAGCCACGTTATCGGCCGCCGGGTCGAAGATCGCCATGAAACCATAGTCTTCATCCGAAAGTACCGGTGGGTGCCGGTGGCACGCCTCCGGTAATGCCGGGCCGTCTGTCCCGCGGGTTGACCTGGCTCAACGGAGCGTTGCGGTTGCTGTGCAACGGTCGACGGGTAACCTGTTGCCGCAGCCATTGCGGCCGATAGCCATGGACAAGCCCGCCAAGGAGCACTGTCATGCCCCGCCTTTTCGTCGATCTCGGATTCCGCTGGAAACTCACCCTACCCATCGCGGCGCTCGCCATCCTGCTGGTGCTAATGGGTGTCTTTGGCATACGCGGCATCGAGCGCGTCGCCGATTCCAGCGAGCGGCTCGCGTCGCGGCATCTGCCGGCCATCAGCCTGCTGCTCAATGCCGACCGCGACCTCTACCAGGCCTTCGTCGCCGAACGGAGCCTGCTCGACAGCGATGCCGGGGATCACGTCGAGGCGCTCAAGGCCAGCCACGCGGAGAATCTGCAGCAGGCCTACGACCGTGTGCAGAAATACGCGGCCATGCAGCCGGGACCTGAGGGCATGGCGCTGGTCGAGCAATTCAACCGCGGGTTCGCCCAATGGTCGGCGGTGTCGCAGCGCGTCGTCGAACAGCTCGACCTCGACCCGCAGGCGGCCAGCACGCTGAGCTTCGGCGACAGCGAGGCACGCTTCGACAGCATGCGCGACGCCATCGATCAGCTCGGCAACCTTGAGGACGAGGCCGCCCAATCGATCGGCGCGGCGGCGATTGCCGAGGGCGCTAGCACCGAGGCGCAACAGGGCACCCTGCTGGTGATCGGCTTGCTGGGCTGTGTGCTGCTGGTGCTCGGTCTGCCACTGGTGGTGCTCAAGCCGCTGCGCCGATTGCTCGATCGCGTTCAGCAGATCGCCGAGGGCGATGGTGATCTGCGTGCGCGCCTGGATGTTCGCTCGGCTGACGAGCTGGGCCAGCTTGGCAATGCGTTCAATCGTTTTCTCGACAAGCTGCAGCCTTTGATCGCTGAAGTCGGTCGGGTGACCGCAGAAGTCGATTCGGCTGCACGTGACATGGCGCGGATGGCGGCGACCAATGATCAATTGATCAACAGCGAGCACGCCGCCGTGGATCAGGTCAGCACGGCTGCCACGGAAATGAGCGCTGCGGTACACGAGGTCGCGCTGAATGCGCAAAACGCCTCGGATGCGGCACGCGATGCGCAACAACAATCAAGCCAGGGCGCTGCCGTGGTCAGCAGTACCGTGCAGTCGATCCGTCAGCTGGCTCAGGAAGTGGAAAGCACCTCGCAGACCATCGAGGCACTGGCTGAAGAGACCGCCAGCATCGGTGCCGTGCTTGAAGTGATCCGCGGTATTGCCGAGCAGACCAACCTGCTGGCGCTGAATGCCGCCATCGAGGCCGCCCGTGCCGGCGAGCAGGGTCGTGGTTTTGCCGTGGTGGCGGACGAGGTGCGAGCGTTGGCGGGCCGTACTCAGGACTCGACTAAGGACATTCAGCTACGCATCGAGCGGTTGCAGGGGGGGGCGTCGCCAAGGCCGTGCAGGCGATGCATGCCGGCAGTAGCAAGGCGCGCGACAGCGTAGAGCGGGCTGCTGGGGTCGATCAGGTGCTGGCGGATACGACGCAGTCGGTTCAGCGCATCAATGACATGGCGGCGCAGATTGCCACGGCCTGTGAGGAGCAGAGCAGCGTCACCGAGGAGATTGCCCGCAACAACAGCGATATCGGAGATCTATCCGATGATGCGGCGGCCAATTCAGCGAAAAGCATGCAGGCCAGTCAGCAATTGTCGGGGCTGTCTCAGCGTCTGGCTGCCCTGGTGGGCCGTTTCCAGGTCTGAGCCCTCCTGCGCTTACGTGGCGCTCGGCTAGCCGGAGCCGCGTGCGCCCCAGAGCAGCTTGCCCAGCCCGGCGTCGTCCGGTAACAGCAACAGGCTGAGCAGAAACACCAGCAGCAGCCCCAGGGCATAGGCCAGGCTGATCAGGCGCTGTCTTCTGCGGCGCTGTTTCAGCGGCGCCGGCCTGGTAGGTTGCCCGCTGGGGCGTGAAGGGGTTGGGCGCATCGTTCTCTCGATAGGAAGCAAGCCGCAGCTTATGGGTCGAGCTGAGCCGGCACCTGCCAGTTTGGCGCGGCGAAGTAGAATTGAAATGATATCATAATGCCATTAATGCGCAGCCGAGCCTATGGGCTGCCTGTCCTTGCAGGCTGTGAACCTTGGGCGGGCTGCTCTCACTGCGCTGTCACATACAGAAAAGCTCTTGTCATCGGATCTGCCGGTGCGTCGTGCGGCATCGACCATACTCAACGTCGCCGCCACCACCTCATACGGAGACCCGCTCATGCAGACTCGCCGTCAGCTGCTCCATCGTTCCGCCCTGTTAGCCACCGTTGCCACCCTCGGGCCGCTGCTGCCATTGCTGGGAAGAGCCGCCGAAGCGTTGCGAGTGCGGCCGATCCCTGCCTCCGGCGAATTGCTTCCGGTGATCGGGCTGGGCACATCGCGTACACATGACATCCGCGTTGACGATCCTGACATGCAGGCCTTGCTGGATGTGCTGCAGGTCTTTGTCGAAGGCGGCGCAAAGGTGATCGACACCGCGCCGAGCTACGGCAATGCCGATCGCGTGGTGGGCGAGCTGATCCAGCGTCGTGACGTACGTGATCAGGTTTTCCTCGCCACCAAGGTCTCCGCCACTGGCCGTGAGCGTGGCCTGGCACAAATCGAGAAGAGTTTCGAGACGCTGCAGACCGACATGATCGACCTGATTCAAGTGCACAACCTGCAGGACACGCGCACCCAACTGGGCCTGCTGCGCGAGCTCAAGGAGCAGGGGCGCATCCGCTACATCGGCGTGACGCACTATGTCGAATCCGCCCATGATCGGTTGCTCGAGGTGCTCAAGCAGGAGCCGGTCGACTTCGTTCAGTTCAACTATTCGGTCGGCGAGCGCAACGCCGAAAAGCGGTTGCTGCCGTATTGCGCTGATCACGGCATTGCCACACTGATCAATCGGCCTTTTACCCGCGGCAACCTGCTCTCGCGGGTCAAGGGCAAACCACTGCCGACCTGGGCGTCGGATGTCGATGCCAGTTCATGGGCACAGCTGTTGCTCAAGTTCATTCTCGCCGAGCCGGCGGTGACCACGGTGATTCCCGCCACCTCCAATCCGCGTTACATGGCCGACAATATCATGGCCGGGCAGGGCCGGTTACCGGACGCGCACCAGCGAGCAATGATCGTCGAAGCCTTTCAATGAAGACGGTTGGAGAGGCTTCAGCGGAGGCCGGTTAATGAAGCCGCTCGCTGCGCGCGCAGCAGTTACGATCAATGCCCGTCCCGGTGAGCTGGGTGCGGCACTGGCTGGGTTCGGCCTGTTCTTCTGCCTGTTCTCCGGCTACTTCATGCTGCGACCGATTCGTGAGTCCATGGGGATCCAGGGGGGCGTCGACAACCTGCAATGGCTGTTCACCGCGACTTTTTTTGCCATGCTGTTGGCCGTGCCGCTGTTCGCCTGGCTCAACTCGCGGGTGGCGCGCATCCATTACATCGACTGGGTGTACGGCTTCTTCTGCAGCAACCTGGTGCTGTTCGCCATGCTGTTCTTCGTGCTCGGCGACAGCGTCTGGCTGGCACGGGTGTTCTACGTGTGGATCTCGGTCTACAACCTGTTCGTGGTGTCGGTGGCCTGGAGCCTGATGGCCGATGTGTTCGACGCGCCTCAGGCGCGCCGGCTGTTCGCCTTCATTGCTGCCGGTGCGAGCGTCGGTGGGCTGTTGGGGCCGGCCATGAGCGCCTTGCTGGTCGAGGCGCTCGGGCAGTTCGGCCTGATGCTGTTGGTGGCGCTGTTGCTGGCCGTGGCGGTGGCGATCAAGCACTACCTGATGGCCTGGCGTGCGCTGCGGGGTGCAGGCCGCCCCGGTGCCGAACACGCCGAAAGTCCAAAACGGCCGGTGGCGGGCAATCCGTTCAGTGGTCTGACCAGGGTGCTGGGTTCGGGCTACCTGCTGGGCATTGCCGCCTTCGTCCTGCTGCTGACCACCGCCAGCACTTTCCTCTATTTCGAGCAGGCGCGGTTGGTAGCCGAGCTGTTTCCCGACCGCGCCGAGCAGGTGCGAGTCTTCGGTGCAATCGACTTCGTGGTGCAGGCTGGCGCGTTGCTGTCGCAGCTGTTCATTACCGGGCGCATCGCCCAGCGTCTGGGGGTCAGAGTGCTGCTCACCGCGGTACCGGCGCTGGTCTGCCTGGGTTTCATCGGTCTGGCGCTGGCGCCGGGCTTTGCTGTGCTGGCGGCGGTGATGATCGTGCGCCGCGTCGGCGAATATGCCTTTGTCCGCCCGGGTCGCGAGATGCTTTTCGCACCGCTGGATGCCGAGAGCAAATACAAGGCGAAGAATTTCATCGATACGGTGGTCTATCGCGGTGGCGATGCGCTGAGCGGCTGGGCCAAAGCCCTGCTCGACAGCCTCGGCCACGGCGTCTGGCTGGTTGCCCTGGTCGGCGCGGTGAGTGCGGCGGTATGGGGCGCGGTGGGTTGGTTCCTCGGGGCTCGCGCCGATCAGGCCAGCCGGTCTTCGGAGGGCCGCTAGGCGAAGTATGTGGATCCGCCGAATTACTGGCAAAATGCCGGCAATCTCACCCGGACAGGATGTCACCATGCGCGCCAAACCACTGTTTCTGCTTTTCGCCTCCTTTGCCATCACTGGCTGCAGCATCAAGCAAACGGTCACCCCAGCCAGTCTGTCCGCTGAACTGTCGCCGGAAATCTGCACCATTCCTGCGCCTGGCTTGCGCGCAGGCTTCAACACCACATACCAGCAGCTGCTTCGGGACAAGGGGTTCAGAACCCGTCAGCTGTCACCCGGGAGTAGCCCGGCTCGCTGCCCTCTCAGCACGACCTATACCGGTACATGGCGATGGGATCTGCTGCTGTACATGAACCACGCCGACATCCGGGTCTACGAGAAGGGCCGCCAGGTAGGGCAGGCCGAGTACGACGCACGCTGGGGAGGTGGTCGTCCCGACAAGTTCATCAGTGCAGAAAACAAGATCGCCGAACTGACTGATCAACTGTTCCCACATGGGGCGAGCGGCCTGGGTACGGTCGCTCCGCAGCCCGCTGTAACCGCGCCGTTGAGCAAGGAGGCTTATCGTCAGGACCAGCTGCAGCGGCTGCAGGGCGAAGGGTTGCCCTACGAAGACTATCAGCGGCGCTATCGCCAACTGATGCAGGACTAGCGTCTGATGCCCCGTCGGTGCGAGGCGGTGCCCCCTGCGGGCGCGCCGCTTCACTGACCTGCGTCAGGCGAGGCCAGTCAACGTCTGGCGACAATTCATACAGACAAAGCCGCTGAACCTCGGCGGTACAGACGCCTCGAACCCTAGTAGGTACGTCATCAATCAGGAGTAGTCGTATGCATGTCCAAGTCAACAGCCACCACATCCCCGGCAGCGTCGAGCTGCATGAATGGGTCGGTTCGACCGTAGAGGAGCGGCTGGAGCGCTTCGACGATTTCCTCACTCGCATCGAAGTGCACGTCAGCGACGAGAATGCGCAAAAGGCTGGCGCTGATGACAAGCGCTGCCAGATTGAAGCGCGCCCTAAGGGCCATCAGGCCGTGTCGGTCACCCACAAAGCCGAGTCGTTGCAGCTTGCGGTCGATGGGGCTGTCGAGAAGATGCGTCATGCGCTTGAACACCTGATGGGCAAACTGGATACCAAGGTGCTCTCAGGTGGTGAGATCAATGATCCGCTGCTTGATGAACAACCGCAGGCAGTCAAGGACGCGATGCTCGAAGAAGATTTCCTGGAAAAACAGGAAGCCCTCGATAAGTAAGGCGTCCGGCCCTGGTCTTCTGCCAGGGCCTTCCAACCCGTATCCGCATCGGTCCCGTTATCTTTTGAACAGCCCGGAACCGGCTTTGCCGTTACGTTTCGAATAAGTATCGTCCCGTCTGGTAGCACCGTCATGCAGATCATCCTGGTGCGTCATGGGCGGCCTGACCACAGTGCCGACCCGTGGAGCACGCCGGCCGGCATGAAGGATTGGGTCGAGCGTTACAACGCCGCCAGTGTCGTCGCCAGTGAGCGGCCCGAATCCCTGCGGCGACTGGCCGATGCGGCCGGCACCGTGGTTTGCAGCCCGCTGATGCGCTGCGTGGAGTCGCGCGAGCACCTGAACTGCCAATGCCTGCACCCGCCCGATCCGTTGTTCGCCGAGGCGCACCTGCCTTATCCCGGCTGGACGTATCCGTTGATGCCCTCGGGTGTCTGGCGTATCACCTTTCGGACAGCCTGGTTTCTGGGTTTCGCGCGCCACACCGAACCGGTCAGCGAATCAAAGCGACGGGCCAGTGCGGCTGCAGACAAGCTCATCGAACTGGCAGAAACCCATGGCAGCGTGTTGTTGATGGGGCACAAGATCATGAACGCGCTGATCGCCACGCAACTGCGACGCCGCGGCTGGCATGGACCGCCGCTACCCCTGCTGTCGGGCTACTGGCATCCGAGTCGATACCGGAAACCGGCCTAGAGCTGGCAAAACCGAGAGCCGATAGACGTAATACTGGCACAACGCAGGATTATAGAACGGTTCTCGAAGCGACCCGTTGCGTACAGCCAGACTCCTGCTAGGTCAGCGTGCTGATCGACGCGTTACGCCGATGGTGAGCTGCTAATTTGCGTGTCTAGCATTGATTACGATTACCGACGCATGTCCTGGTCCGATCGGGCGGTCCCGCAGCGGCTTCGGTGTCTGGCCGCTTATGCACCAATAGCGAAAGATCTACAATAACCTACGCAGATCACCGCTTCAGCTTCGGGGCTGAAGTACGGTAAACCGCTGGGCGCCAACGCGCCTGCCACGCATAAAAATAAGCTAAAAGGCGAATGGTAAAAACCATTTCAATAATGGCCCAGCAGCTTCCACCACAAGCCGCCGACCACTACCCAGATAACCAGATTCACTACGCTCATGATGAAGCCCGCTTTCCACCACTCGCCCAGCGTCAGGTAGCCCGAGCCAAAAATAACGGGCGATGTGCCTGTCGCATAGTGAGTTAAGGTCATCATGATGGAGGAAGTGGCGGCCATGATCAGTACAAACGGCATGGGTGGTGCACCGAGCGTTAACCCGACGGTAAGAAAAGCCGCCATCATGGCAGTGATATGCGCGGTGGTGCTGGCGAAGAAATAGTGGGTGTAGAGAAAGGTTAGCACGAGCAGGGCGGAAGCACCCATCCAGCCGATACCCATCATGGTTATCCAGTTCTGCATGTTGGTGGAGAACCAGTCGATCAAGCCGGTCTGGTTGAGCTGGGTTGCCATCATGATTAGGGCGCCGAACCAGAGTAGGGTATCCCAGGCGTTCTTTTCCGCCAGCACATCGTCCCAGGTTAAGACGCCGGTCAGCAGTAGGATCGATAGCCCAATAAACGCAGAGGTGGTGGTGTTGAGGGTGACGGCATCGCCCAGAAATAGCGCTGGGATATCCGCCCATAGCAGCAAGAGAACCAGGAAGACAAACAGCATAATGCCTTCATGTCGGCTGATCTTGCCCATTTCGGCAAGTTTATCGCGTGCCATCTGCGTGGCGTGGGGTGTCTGTTTTATTTCCGGCGGATAAAGCAGGTAAAGGATATAGGGCATGGCCAGGATCGCTACCAAACCAGGTAACAGCATGGCGAGCGCCCAGGTCATCCAGCTCAGTTGAATTTCCGCCCCGGTGGCGATTGAAATTAGCTGAACGGTTAACGGGTTAGGAGCAGTAGCCGTGACAAACATCGCCGAGGTAATCGGGTTGCTGTGATAGTTCACCAGCGCCAGGTATTTGCCAATTTTGCTCGAAGTGCCGTCTTCCGGGCATGAGTCAAAGCCTTTGGCAACAGAGCGCATGATGGGGTGCATGATCCCGCCACCACGAGCGGTATTGCTCGGGGTGACGGGGGCAATGGCGAGCTCGGAAAAAGCCAAACTATAGCCGATCCCCAGCGTCTTCTTGCCGAAGAGGGAGATGAAATAGTAGCCGATACGTGCCCCCAGCCCTGACTTAATCAGTCCTCGGGAAATCATAATCGATATGGCGATTAACCAGATCAGCGAGTTGGAGTAGCTGCTTAGCGCATCGCTAATGGCAGCGCCCGGATTATCGCTGGTCACCCCGCTCGCCGCCACGACGGAAATAGCAATGACTGAAATAGCGCCGATAGGCATTGCCTTGCCAATAATCGCGGCGATCGTCCCCACGAAAATAGCCAGCATCAGCCAGGCATCAGAAGTGAGGTCTTCCGGCAACGGAATAACTAACCAGATCAGCAGAGTTATGACCACCGCAATAAGGGTTGGCCAGGGTTTGAAAGGCAGCGTCGGCATCGTGGAACCTTATAGCGTAAGTAGATGGCTACGGCACGCTCACAGGCAATAAAGCAGTGCTTGAATTGCTGTTTAAGTTTATGTTGGGTCGATGCTTGCCGGCTTGCTCCAAGTCATGGCGGCCGCGGAAACTGAGTGCAACACCTGGCCTTTGCGGCAAGGTGCTGCCCCATGTCATATCAAGAACTCAGCATAGAAGAACGCGCCACGATCCAGGTAAGTCGCTTGCATGGCATGGACCGGCGAGAGATTGCCCGGTTGCTTGGTCGAAGCCCCTCCAGGATCAGTCGTGAACTGCGACGTACGTAAATCCAGGCAAATTCTCTTGACCATGGGGCCCACCATAGATCTCCCAGCCGACAATCTGCGGCGCGCCGGCGACGATCGAGTGGGAGTGACCGGAACTGGCTGGCATCTGGCACTGGCTGCCATCACGCTGTGGCTTCAAGATTCCGCAGTTGAACGATAGGCTGAAAACACAGCATTGCAAGGCGGATCATGCCCGCGCTGCGGCGGCCAGGACAACCGTCCGGGACGAGGATGCGGGTCGTTACCAGCGCCACCGTCCCGAGTAAACCCTGCGCTGTCGGATCGTCGAAGAATACTGCCCGGCGTTCGCTGGCCATTGGGCGGAGCAGGGCGGGGAACTGCCGGATTACATGCGCCTCGAGTTCGAGGACTACCTGCGATGCTGCCGTCTCGAGCACGGGTTTCTGCGGGTGCGCTGCGAGTCCTGTCACGCCGAGCATCTGGTTGCATTCAGCTGCAAACGTCGCGGCTTAGGAACTCATCCAACGGGCGCACACCATCGCCCATCGGCTCGGGCGCTTCCTGGAGCGCCAGGGCCTGCTGGAGCGGGATGCCGAAAACAGCGACCTGAGCGGGGATGCGGTGGATGACGGTTCCATGAGCCCATTGTGCGGTCACTCGATCCCATATCGCATCGCCGAGTCCTTTCCAATCCTGAAATGAGCCTGAAGGAAGGTGGTAGGTGGTTGCCTGGCAGGCGCCGCCCGCCTGTGATCCAGAAGGTCAAGTCGGCGACACGGTCGGCAAAGTGGCTGGCTTCTCGCGGCACGCCGGCGTGGCGGCCAAGGCCCATGAGCGCCAGAAACTGGAACGGCTGCGCCGCTATATCAGCCGCCCGGCGGTGTCGGAAAAGCGCCTGTCGCTCACGCCCAATGGCAACGTTCGCGACCAGCTCAAGACGCCGTACCGGAACGGCACCTCGCCTGTGATCTTCGGGCCTTTCGACTTCATCGCCCGGCTGGCCGTCCTGATGCCGAAGCCACGCGTGAGCTGGGCGCAGCGCCTCAAGCGGGCATTGCACATGGGTAGCGAGACCTGCCGGAAATGCGGCGGCGCCATGAACGGTCATCGCCGGCATCGAAGACCTGGTGGTGATCCAGAAGATCCTGAATAACCTGAAGGGAAAAAGTGAATATCCGAATGCGTTTCGATTGCCCGAGCGTCGCGGCCCGCCGCAAACGCGCTTATTCGGGTAAGGAAGATCCGTTCGGCAAAGACAAGGACGTTGCCGGCGACACCAGGCAAGGTGGCGCTCGGCTGACGGTTGGGTCTGAGAGGGTCACTGGGGCGGAAATGGCCGGGTTGGTTTGGGGTGGGACTGATTGTTCAATGAAATGGTGGTTTATGCTTCTTGACGGCTCATCGCTTGTTGCCTAGGGTAACAGTTGCTTGCATACGGCACATGCCTTCAAAGAAAGGTAATGACAACAATATTCAGCGGCCGGACAACGGCTGCGCCAAAGGAGAAGACGCCAATGGGTAGTGCGAAACAGAAAGTCGGCCGCCGCAATCCCATGCCGGCCGAACTGGACGCGCTGGTGATCGGTACCGGAGTAGCCGGGTTGTATCAGCTGCATCAACTGCGCGGCCTGGGGCTTACGGCCCACGCCTGCGACACCGCGGCGGATGTGGGGGCACCTGGTACTGGAACCGTTATCCCGGCGCCAAGTTCGACAGCGAATCCTATATCTACCAATATCTCTTCGATGAAAGTCTCTACAAGGACTGGACCTGGAGCGAGCGCTTCCCCGGTCAGCCGGAGATCGAGCGCTGGATGCACTATGTCGCCGATCGGCTCGACCTGCGCCGTGATATCTCTTTCTCGACCATGATCACCAAGGCCACCTTTGACGAGGTGAGCGGCTTTTGGACGGTCGAGACCGACCAGGGCGATGTAGTTAAGACACGCTACCTGATTGGCTGCACCGGGATGCTCTCGGCGCCGCTGACTGACCGCTTCCCCGGACAGGCCAGCTTCAGGGGCGAGATCGTCCATACTGCGCGCTATCCACAACAGGGGCTGGAACTGAAAGGTAAGCGTGTCGCCGTGATCGGCACCGGCGCCACCGGTATCCAGGTGATCCAGACCATCGCGCCCGAGGTCGCCCACCTGACTGTCTTCGTCCGCACGCCGCAATACGTGCTGCCGATGAAAAACCCGAAATACGGGCCCGAAGAGACCGCATGGTACAAGGGCCGGTTCCAGGAGCTGAAGACCAACCTTCCCCGCACCTTCTCCGGCTTCGAGTACGACTTCGTGCACGCTTGGGCTGACCTGACGCCTGAGCGGCGCCGCGAACTCCTCGAGGAGGTCCACGCCGACGGCTCGCTCAAGCTCTGGCTCGCCTCCTTCGGTGAAATGTTCTTCGATGCCGAAATCAACGAGGAGGTCTCGGAGTTCGTCCGCGAGAAGATGCGCGCGAGGCTGAAGGATCCGCGGCTGATCGACATCCTGGTGCCCAAGCAGGAGGACTACGGCTTCGGCACCCACCGCGTGCCGCTGGAGTCCGGCTACCTGGAGACCTATCTGCGCGACAATGTGCAGGTGGTCAGCGTCCGCGACAACCCGATCGCCGAGATCGTGCCCGAGGGGGTCAGGCTCGAAGACGGCACGCTCCACGAAGTCGACACCATCATCATGGCGGTGGGCTTCGACGCCAGGTCGGGTGCGCTCTCGCGCATTGACATCACCGGTCGCGCCGGCATGAAGCTGGCCGAGGATTGGCGCAAGGACATCCGCACCACGATGGGGCTGATGAAACACGGCTTCCCCAACCTGTTCATGACCGGCGCCCCGCTCGCGCCCTCGGCCGCGCTGTGCAACATGACCACCTGCCTGCAGCAACAGACCGAATGGATCACCGACTGCATCCGTCACCTGCGCGAGACCGGCCAAGAGCTCATAGAGCCGACGCGGGAGGGTGAGGACGCCTGGGTCCGCCATCATGACGAAACGGCGAACGCCACCCTGGTCGCCAAGACAAATTCCTGGTACACGGGGGCGAACGTGCCGGGCAAGCCCCGGCGCGTCCTGTCCTATATCGGAGGGGTCGGCACCTATCGCGACAAGTGCGATCAAGAGGCCAGGCAAGGCTATCCCTCCTTCAGGATGAGCAAGGCCGGCCCCTCGCAGGCCGCCTGAGGCTGGGAGTCATCCGCCGCGCGCTCCGCTCCCCGAAGCGCGTTGCTGGCGGATGAAGAACCGAGAAGTGACATCAGTCATTGATCACAGGAGAAGAACAACAATATGAGCCATTCATTCAATGCCGATGACATCCTGAACAAGGTCGTCAACTCGCAGCCGCGCGTGCCGGGCGTAGTGGCGATGGTGACGGACCGCGAGAACAACATCTACGAGGGCGCCGCCGGCCTGCGCCGAATCGACGACGACGCAGCGATGACCACTGACGACGTCGTGGCGCTCTTCTCGACGACCAAGGCGATCACCGCGACGGCGGTGCTGCAGCTCGTCGAGGAGGGCAAGCTGGACCTCGACGCGCCCGCCAGTCAATACGTGCCCGAGATCGGCACGCTGAAGGTGATCGAGGGCTTCGACGCGGCCGGCGTGCCGATCCTGCGCGATCCGAAGCAGCCAGTGACGACCAAGCATCTGCTGCTGCACACCGCCGGTTTCGGCTACGACTTCTTCAACGAGACCTACAACCGGCTCGCCCAGGAAAAGGATCAGCCGAGCGTCATCACCGCGTCCAAGGCAGCGCTGATGACGCCGTTGCTGTTCGATCCCGGCGACAAATGGGAATACGGCACCAATATGGACTGGGCCGGCCAGGTGGTCGAGCGCATCACCGGCAAGCGCCTCGGCGAGGTATTCCAGAGTCGGATCTTCGAGCCGCTCGGCATCGAGGACATGAGCTTCGAGCTGAACGACCGCTTACGGGCCCGGCTGGCGGGCATGCATGCCCGCGGCGAAGACGGCTCGCTCACGGCGATGGACTTCGAACTGCCTGACAAGCCCGACATCCATATGGGCGGTCATGGGCTGTACGGCACGGTGGGCGACTACATGAAGTTCATCCGCATGTGGCTGAACGACGGGATGGGCGCCAACGGTCGCGTGCTGAAGCCCGAAACCGTCGCCATGGCCGCGAAGAACCAGCTGGGCGAGAAGAAGGTCGGCGCGCTGCCGGGCGTGATTCCATCGCTTGCGAACGACGCCGAATTCTTTCCCGGCCTGTCCAAGTCATGGTCCTACATCGCGATGGTCAACGACGAGCAGACCCCGACCGGTCGCCCCGCCGGTGCCCTTGGCTGGGCCGGTCTCGCCAACCTGTTCTATTGGATCGACCGAACCAACGGTTTCGCAGGCTTCTGGGCGACACAGATCCTGCCTTTTGGCGATGCGACGTCCTTCACCGGCTACCTGGAGTTCGAGAGCGCCTTTTATGCCTCTCTTAGCGCCGCAAATGCCGCCTGAACGGTCTAACAAACACAAAAACCAAGCGAGTAAAACATGATCAAGGTCAGCGTTCTTTACCCTAACAACGAAGGCACCACGTTCGACATGGCCTACTACTGCAACAGCCATATGCCGATGGTCCAGGAGAAGCTCGGCGCAGCCTGCAAACGCACAGCCGCAGAACAGGGCCTTGGTGGCGCGGCGCCAGGGTCAAGCGCGCCCTATATCGCCATGGGCCACCTCTATTTCGACTCGGCAGAAGCCTTCACGGCCGCCTTCGCCCCGCATGCGCAGGCCATCATGGGCGATGTGCCGAACTTCACCAACGTCGAGCCGATCGTGCAGGTCAGCGAAGTGAGGCTTTAGGGCCTGTTGACGTTTGGTAACAGGGAGATTTGGCAGGATAGGGGCAAGCTCGCAGAATATAGGTTTCGGCATCAACAAACTGCGAGCTTGCCATGCCCCGACAAATGCTCACGGATGAATACTGGTCGAAGCTGAAATCTATCCTGCTTCAATAAGGGATCTATGACAAGGCTGACCTGCGGTCACGGTGGAAGGCATCCTTGAGCGGATGCGCACCGGTTGTCAGTGGCGGGATCTACCCGAGGCTTTCGGGCGAACACCGTTTACAAGCGCTTCAACGCCTGGTCAGCTGTCGGGAAACTGATCGCGGTTTTCAACATGTTGATGGACTCCTTCGTCAAGGCACACCAGGACAGCACAGGGGCTGCCACGGAAGACGCAGAAGTCATTGGCAAAATTCGTGCAGGCAACACCCGCAAGATCCCTCTGAGCGCTGATGCCTATCCCTCGCGAACGCAACTCGGAAAAAGGAAATTCCAACCTGGACGGAGCGTATATAGCTATCGGCATCTCGTTGAGAATGCCTTTGCTCGATTGAGACCGTATCGCGCCATAGCGACGCGTTACGATAAGCTCAAGCGAAATTACGAAAGCATGATGGCCTGGCCTGCGGCTTTTTTTATGGTCCCCATGTGAAACGTCAACAGGCCCTAGGAGTGCACTATGTATCGAGTTAAAAATAAAGTTGCCCTGGTAACCGGCGGTGCTGTCGGGCTGGGCAAAGCCATTGCCGAGTCGTTGGCCGACGAGGGCGCGAAAGTGGTTATTACGGATTTGAAAGAGAAGGAAGGCCGCGAGGTCGTTAAAGGTATTGAGAAGAAAGGAGGCGAGGCGCTGTTTATCAAGCAGGACGTATCGCAGGAAGAGGAATGGAAACGTGTGGTTAAAAAGACGCTGGACACGTTCGGCCGCCTGGACGTGCTGGTCAACAATGCTGGCGTGGCGGTTAGTGGCAGCGTGGAGGAGACAACCTTGGATGAATGGCGGTGGCTGATGAGTGTCAACCTCGACGGGGTTTTCCTTGGTACGCGCGAGGCCGTGCTGGCCATGAAAGGCAACGAGAACGGCGGCAGCATCATCAACCTTTCCTCCATCGAAGGGCTGGTGGGCGACCCGAACCTGGCCGCCTATAACTCGAGCAAGGGGGGGGGTGCGGCTCCTGACCAAATCGACGGCCCTGCATTGCGCGAAGGCCGGGTACAAGATCCGCGTCAACTCCATCCACCCGGGCTTTATCTGGACTCCAATGGTTGAGAGCTACTTGTCGGAACAGGGCAGCGTGGAAGAGGGCCGCAAGGCGCTCGACAGCCTGCATCCGCTCGGCCACGTGGGCGAGCCCATGGACATCGCCTACGGGGTGCTTTACCTGGCCTCCGACGAATCGAAGTTCGTAACCGGCTCCGAACTGGTTATAGACGGTGGATATACGGCTCAATAAAACGCCGTCTAAGCTATCCCAAGGCCGCAGCGGTGGCCGTTGCGGCCTGTTTTATTTTCAAGAAAACAGGGAGGGGGGAACGCTTCGGGAATGCTTGGCCGCAATTCTGAGTGCAGCACCTGGTGCTGTCTCCATGAGGGCCACCGGCACCATGAACAGCGCAAGCGCGGACGCGTACGAAAGCCCCGTCAAGGCCAAGGCCGACAGCTGGAACGCGCCCGCCATCGCATGCGGGACCCCGAAGACGATGTAGAACACGACAATCGCCAGAGTGCCGACACCACGATCGGCGGGTTTTATCTCTTTCCAGTAGCGATCATAATCTCGTCAGCACGCGCGCCCAGCGCTGCCGGGTGCACAAAACGGCGAATGTGCTCGACCAGCTGCCCAAGCGCGTGCAGCCCAGGCCAAGTCCGCATGGCACGCGATCTCTGGCAGGCCAACACCCGCGCGCACGCCGAGGCCGCCTTCGATCGCTTCGTGGCGACCTACCAGAACGAATACCCCAAGGCCACTGATTGCCTGGCCAAGGACCGGGAGGCACTGCTGGCCTTCTACGATTTCCCGGCCGCGCATTGGCAGCATTTGCGCCACCACTACTTCGGTCGAATCGACGTTTGCCACGATTCGACTGCGAACGGCCAAGGCGCGCAACTGTGTCAGCGCCAGGAGCGGCTTGAGCCTCATGCACGAGCGGGCCATGAGCGCACAGAAACGCTGGCGGCGATTATGCGGTTTCAAGCAGATCGCGGATGTCATCAAGGGAGTAAGATTCGTCGACGGTGGCGACGCGCGAACCATCAGCAGGAAGGCCGCCTGAGATCAATGACGCCATACACCAGCTTTGCAAGTAACTCGCCCCCGCTTCGGCGCGGCTTTCTCATGGCTGATGCTGGCGCTGATCGGCGAGCTGCTGCGCGTGGGCATGCCGGTGGGCGTGGCGATCTTCGCCGAAGGTGTCGCTGTTCACGATGATCGCGCTGTTTTTGGCCGGCTACGACGAGATCGTGATCGCCGCGCCACGGTGGCGCTGAATTCCAGCTCAGGGCTGTTCATGCTGCCGCTGTCGCTCGGCATGGCGCTGAACGTGCGCGTGGGCCAGGCGCTCGGCACGGGCACGTATCGCCATGCGCGCTTCGTAACCTTCGACGGCGTGGCCTGGGCGCTGGCGGCGGCGTTCGTGATCGACCTGATCATCCTCGTCGGCGGGTCTTGGGCGGTGTCGCTGTGTACCGGCAACGTCGAAATCCAGCGCCTGGCCTTGCAGTTGCTGATCGCCACGCTCTGATTCAGCCAGGGCTGTGCGGGGTGGGGTGGGCCTTAGCGGCCTAGCAATCACAGAGCCGAAGCGGTGGGTCTCAACAGGAGTGGCGAAATCGATGCGAAAAAGCATGATGCGGATAACCTTGCGTCAGTTGCAGGTGTTCCGGGCGGTATGTGAAAGCCGCTCCTATAGTCGAGCGGCAGAAGAAATGGCGCTGACCCAGCCAGCAGTGAGCTTGCAGATTCGCCAATTGGAGGATCTGATCGGCCAGCCGCTGTTCGAGTATCTGGGCAGAAAACTCTACCTGACCGCCGCCGCCGAAGCGCTCCAGCGCGCCAGCACCGACATCTTTGGACGCCTGGACAGCCTGGATATGCAGCTGTCCGACATGCAGGGCTCGCTACAGGGTCAGCTGAATCTGGCGGTCGAGTCGAGCGCCAAATACATCACGCCGCACCTGTTTGCGGCCTTCAAACGCAAGCATCCAGAGGTCAGTCTGGAACTCGTGGTGGTCAATCACGCGCAGGCGGTTAAGCGCCTGTCGATCAGCCGCGACGATCTGCTGATCATGTCGCAGGTGCCAACTGACATGGATCTGGAGTTCATGCCATTCCTGAACAACCCCATCGTGGCGGTCGCACCGACTGATCATCCACTGAGCCAGGCGTCAACCCTGACCTTGCAGGACCTGACCGCCTACCCACTACTGGTCCGGGAGCCGGGTTCGGGCACGCGCAAGGCAGGCGAAGACTATCTGCGCCAGAAGCGTGCACATTTCGCTCAGACGATCCAGGTGGCATCACTGGACGCCCTGCGTGAAAGCGTCGTAGCAGGGCTCGGCGTAGCGCTGATGCCACGCCATGCAGTCCACTTGGAGCTGGCTCACGGCCTGCTGCGGGAGCTGCCAGTCGAGGAGCTACCGCTGTACCGCAGCTGGTGCGTGGTGCATCCCCGAGCCAAGCGGCTGAGCCCGGTGGCTCAGGCGTTCTGCACCTTTATCCGCGAAGAACGCGCGCAGATCATCGCCCTGGCTACGCGCTTTGACGGCTCGCAGGCAAAGCCTCAAGCAGCGGGCTGACCATCAGCAGGTCGGGAAACTCCATCAGTTGCGCATGCAGCTGGCGCTGCTCGTCGTAGCTTTCGATGGCACGGCGGAAGTGCATGCGGCGCTCGTCCAGCTGCTTGCGGCGGGCACGGGCATCGAGGTTGACGTGGGCTTCACGGTGCTGGGACATGCGCGGTCTCCGGAACAGGTGTCGGGAGAGCCCAGCATCGAAGCCCCGGGTGACGCTATGAGGACAAGCAGATGACGGAGCGATGAACGCCGCTCAAGCGCTCGTCAATCTTCGTGCGGCTTCACCGATTTCGGCGACAGACGCAGGCTGCGCAAGCTGCGCTTGACGCTCTTGAGGTGATTGACCAGGCTCGGACCACGCGCCATGGCGACCCCCATGGCCAGTACGTCGATGACCACCAGGTGGGCGATACGCGAGGTCAGCGGCGTATAGATCTCGGTGTCTTCCTGCACGTCGATGGCCAGGTTGATAGTCGCCAGTTCGGCCAGCGGGGTCTGGCTCGGACAGAGGGTGATCAGCGTGGCGCCGGATTCGCGGACCACATTCGCCGTGATCAGCAAGTCCTTGGAGCGGCCTGACTGGGAAATGCAGATCGCCACATCGGTGGGTTTCAGCGTCACCGCCGACATCGCCTGCATGTGCGGGTCGGAATAGGCCGCGGCGCTGAGCAGCAGGCGGAAGAACTTGTGTTGGGCATCGGTGGCCACCGCGCCGGACGCACCGAAGCCGTAGAACTCCACCCGCTCCGCCTTGGCCATGGCCGCGACCGCACGCTCCAGCGCATCGGAGTCGAGCTTTTCGCGCACTTCCATCAGCGTATGCAAGGTGGTATCGAAGATCTTCAGCGCGAAGTCGGTAACCGAATCGTTCTCACTGATGGCGAACTGGCCGAAGCTGGCGCCAGCGGCGAGACTTTGTGCCAGTTTCAGCTTCAGATCCTGGAACCCCAAGCACCCGATTGCGCGACAGAAGCGCACGATGGTCGGCTCGCTGACACCCACCACATGCGCCAGATCGGCCATGGAGCTGTGCATCACGGCGGCTGGATCGAGGAGCACATGGTCGGCCACCTTCAGCTCCGACTTGCGTAACGTACTTCTCGATTGGGCGATGTGTTGCAGCAGGTTCACGTGGCGGACTCGCTATGATCAATACCGGGCAAGCGTGGTCGAACGCTGTGGCTGCGCTCGCATGCGTCTTGCCGGCTGGGTGTAGTGGGCTTGTAGTTATACTACAAGACTCGCCGCATCGCCCACCTATCGAGTCTGCCCACCTTCTAGGAGTGATGCTGTGTCCATTTCCTGCGACATGCTGGTATTTGGCGGTACCGGCGATCTGGCGCTACACAAACTCATCCCTGCGCTCTATCACCTGCACCGTGAAAAGCGGCTGCACGACGATGTACGCATCCTCGCGATCGCCCGTCAGGATATCGACCGCGACGCTTACCTGACCCTGGCCGAGCGTCATTGCCGTGCCGAAATCGCGCGCACCGATTTCGAGGCCGACATCTGGAAAGCGTTCAGTCGGCGGCTCGATTACTTCGCCATGGATGCCAAACAGAGGGGCGAATTCGTTGGCTTGGCGCACCACCTTGGTCAGTCCGAGGGCCACGTGCTGGTGCATTATCTGGCGACCGCGCCGAGCCTGTTCGAACCCATTGCTTGCAACCTGGAAAGCGCGGGGCTTGCCGGCGAGAACGCGCGCATCGTGCTGGAAAAGCCCATCGGTCACTCACTGGATTCTGCACTGGCGATCAACGAAGCGATCGGAGCGGTGTTCCCTGAGCCGCGCATCTACCGGATCGACCATTACCTCGGCAAGGAAACCGTTCAGAACCTCATGGCGCTGCGTTTTGCCAATGCTCTGTTCGAGCCAATCTGGCGCAGCGGCCATATCGATCATGTGCAGATCACGGTGGCCGAAACCCTCGGCGTCGAAGAGCGCGGCAGCTATTACGATCACGCCGGCGCCATGCGCGACATGCTGCAGAACCATCTGCTGCAGCTGCTCTGCCTGGTCGCAATGGAAGCGCCGGTGCGTTTCGACGCCAAATCCATACGTGGCGAAAAGGTGAAGGTCCTCGAAGCCCTCAAGCCCATCACTGGCAACGACGTTCAGGACCAGACCGTGCGCGGTCAGTACGGCGCCGGCCGCATCGGTGGTCAGGACGTGCGAGCCTATTACTTCGAGAACGATGTCGACAACGACAGCGACACCGAAACCTTCGTCGCGGTAAAGGCCGAAATCGACAATTGGCGCTGGGCCGGCGTGCCCTTCTATCTGCGCACCGGCAAGCGCATGGCGAAGAAGCGCTCGGAAATCATCATCACCTTCAAGGAGGTGCCGCACAGGTTGTTCACCAAAGGCGAAGTGAACCGCCTGGTGATCCGTCTGCAGCCGGAGGAGAGCATCAGCCTGCAGCTCATGGCCAAGGCACCCGGTAAAGGGATGCAACTGGAGCCCGTCGAGCTCGATCTGAATCTGGCCCATGCGTTCAGCAGCACACGCCGCTGGGAGGCCTACGAGCGGCTGTTGCTGGACGTGATCGAAGGCGACTCGACATTGTTCATGCGCCGCGACGAGGTGGAAGCCGCCTGGAACTGGGTCGATCCGATCCTGCGCGGTTGGCACAGCCACTACCGCAAACCGCGGCCCTACCCGGCCGGCACCGATGGTCCCGAGCAGGCGCATCAGTTGATCGAGCACCAGGGCCGCCAGTGGTGGCGCTGAGGTCCGGCCGGAGCGCACTGCCGATCAAGCCCAGAACGCTTCCAGCATGCGGGACAGAGCGGCTTGCTGCATTTCGACACAACTAACGCAGCAGCCGCCATACAACTATTCAGAGCAACTCGCCAGAATCGCAGCAACCAACTCGCCATGAAAATTTCATCGAATGCGACGAAGTCGCCAATCTTCCGGAATAAGGGTCCAGATATCAGTCGCCGATATCTACGCCCCCTCACGGTAGTTTGCCAGCTGAATCCGGCGCATCCGGCCAGCCAACTTCCGTTACTTCAACAACAGTTTGCAGCAGTGCCAGCCGGGGGCACCGATGGCGGCGCCCAACTTCGCCACAGCGCTTGATTTTGCTGGCTTTGGAACAACTCTGCGGCACGCTCCAGCAGGGCACCTGGAGCACCACGCGGCAGCCGAAACACCCGCTGATTCGTCAGCCCAACTCACGGAAGACATCCGCCTCGATATGTAGCCGAATGCAGCGGGCATTTCGCGAGTTCGACAGAAAGTCCAAGCCGGCCGATATACGGCCAACTTCTACGATATCGGCGGTGAATCCAGGGTGATGATCGTCCGCTCGGGTTGAGATTAAATTTTCAATGTGTTTATCCTGATAAAGGATTCAATCAACAACCCCAAAGGATTTGTTTTGAGTATTCCTACCGTAACGCTCCGTCGCCCAACCGACAGCGACGGTTCCGCCCTCCATGATCTGGTAGCTCGCTGCCAGCCTCTGGATATCAATTCGGTGTACTGCAACCTTCTGCAGTGTTCCGACTTCGCTGATACCTCCATCGCGGCCGAAGATGCACACGGCCAACTGGTAGGTTTCATTTCCGGATATCGCCCACCCGCTCGCCCCGACACGCTGTTCGTCTGGCAGGTCGCGGTTGATGCTTCGATGCGCGGCCAGGGTCTGGCTCTGCGCATGCTGATGGCCCTGGTTACTCGGGTCGCCAGAGAACAGGGCGTCCGTCACCTGGAAACGACCATTTCGCCAGACAACGGCGCTTCGCAGGCGCTTTTCAAGAAAGCCTTCGCTCAGCTGGAGACCGAGTACAGCACCCGCACGCTGTTCTCCCGGGCCAAGCACTTCGCCGGCCAGCACGAGGACGAAGAGCTCTATCGCGCGGGTCCGTTCGTCGCCACCGACTCCAGAGAAAGAACCAGAGAAAGAATTCGAGGAAATTCCATGCAAACGTTTGAACTGCACGAATCCGGTGTTCGCAGTTACTGCCGCTCCTTCCCGGTGGTATTCAAGCAAGCCCGCGGCGCTGAACTGATCACCCGTGAAGGCAAGCACTACATCGACTTCCTAGCCGGCGCCGGCACGCTTAACTATGGCCATAACCACCCCGTGCTGAAGCAAGCGCTGCTCGACTACATCAGCGCCGACGGCATCACCCATGGCCTGGACATGTATTCCGAAGCGAAGGAGACCTTCCTGTCGACGTTCGACCGGCTGATCCTCAAGCCGCGCAACATGGACTATGTCATGCAGTTTACCGGCCCGACCGGCACCAACGCGGTCGAGGCCGCGCTGAAGCTGGCGCGCAAGGTGACTGGCCGCAACAACATCATCAGCTTCACCAACGGCTTCCATGGCTGCAGCATCGGCGCGCTCGCCGCGACCGGCAACAAGCATCACCGCGGCGCCGCCGGAGTACCGCTGACCGATGTCAGCCGCATGCCCTACGCCAACTACTTCGGCGACAAGGTCAACACCATCGGGATGATGGACAAGCTGCTGACCGACCCGTCCAGCGGCATCGACAAGCCGGCTGCAGTGATCGTTGAAGTGGTTCAGGGCGAAGGCGGTCTCAACGCGGCATCGGCCGAGTGGGTCCGCAAGCTGGAAAAGCTCTGCCGCAAGCACGAGATGCTGCTGATCATCGACGACATCCAGGCCGGCTGTGGCCGTACCGGCACCTTTTTCAGCTTCGAGGAGATGGGCATCAAGCCGGACATGATCACCCTGTCCAAGTCGCTGTCGGGCTACGGCCTGCCATTCGCCATGGTGCTGCTGCGCAAGGAGCTGGACCAGTGGAAGCCGGGCGAGCACAACGGCACCTTCCGTGGTAACAACCACGCCTTCGTCACCGCCGCTGCGGCCATCGAGCACTTCTGGAGCAATGACCAGTTCGCCAAGAGCGTCCAGGCCAAGGGCAAGCGCATCGCCGACGGTATGCACAAGATCGTGCGCCGTTATGGTCCCGATTCCTTGTTCGTCAAGGGCCGCGGCATGATGATCGGCATCAGCTGCCCGGATGGCGACACTGCCGCCGCCATCTGCCGCCACGCCTTCGAAAACGGACTGGTCATCGAAACCAGCGGCGCCCACAGCGAAGTGGTCAAGTGCCTTTGCCCGCTGATCATCAGCGAAGAGCAGATCGACAAGGCCATGAGCATTCTGGACAAGGCATTCGCCGCCGTGATGTCCGAACAGGACACCAACAAGGCCGCTTCTTGAGGAATTGAAAATATGATCGTACGTACTCTGGCTGACTGCGAGCAGTCCAACCGCAAAATCACCACCGAGACCTGGGACAGCACCCGCCTGTTGCTCAAGGACGACAACATGGGCTTCTCGTTCCATATCACCACCATCTATGCCAACACCGAGACGCATATCCACTACCAGAACCATCTGGAGTCGGTGTACTGCATCAGTGGCAATGGTGAAGTCGAGACCCTCGCCGACGGCAAGATCTACAAGATCGAGCCCGGCACCCTGTACGTCCTCGACAAGCACGACGAGCATCTGCTGCGCGGCGGCAGCGAGGACATGAAGATGGCCTGCGTCTTCAACCCGCCGCTCAACGGCAAAGAAGTGCATGACGAAAGCGGCGTCTACCCGCTGGAGGCTGAAACCGTCTAAGGCGCGTAACGCGTGTGCAGCTCGTAACAGCTATTTGATGGGTTGCACCCATCCTACGAAGCTCGGATGAAAACGCGCCGAGCGGTGTTAGCGCCGGCATCGATGTGGCGGGCGTCCAAAATCGTCGAATGGGCGCAGCAACCCGTCATTCATGCTCGGCGCCAACTGACACGCAGGATCGCACCTTGGCATTCGCGGCAATCGTCCAGCCCTAAGGAGAACCTAACGTGAACCCCGTGCAAGCCGACCTCTACCCTTCGCGCCAGCACGATGAACCCAGCTGGCAGAAGCGTCTGGATCCGGTTGTCTACCGCAGTGATCTGGCCAACGCCCCGATCGCACCGGACCTGATCGAACGCTTCGAGCGTGACGGTTATCTGGTCATTCCCAATCTATTCAGCGCCGAGGAAGTCGCGGTATTCCGCGAAGAACTCGAGCGCATGCGTCAGGACCCGGCAGTGGCCGACTCCGGCAAGACCATCCAGGAACCGGACAGCGGCGCAATCCGCTCGGTGTTCGCCATCCACGCCGACAATCCGCTGTTCGCCCGTGTCGCCAGCGACGAGCGCACCGCCGCGATCGCCCGCTTCATCCTGGGTGGGGATATCTATGTGCACCAGTCGCGGATGAACTTCAAACCCGGCTTCACCGGCAAGGAGTTCTACTGGCATTCGGATTTCGAGACCTGGCACGTCGAAGACGGCCTGCCGCGCATGCGCACCCTGAGCTGCTCGATCCTGCTCACCGACAACGAACCGCACAATGGTCCGCTGATGCTGGTCCCGGGATCGCACAAGCACTACATCCGCTGCGTGGGCGCGACGCCGGAGAACCACTACCAGAAGTCCCTGCGCAAGCAGGAGTTCGGCGTACCGGATCACGACAGCCTGACCCAACTGGCGGACCGTTATGGCATCGAGACCGCTACGGGCCCGGCGGGCAGTGTGGTGTTCTTCGACTGCAACACCATGCATGGCTCCAACAGCAACATCACGCCCAGCGCGCGCAGCAATCTGTTCTATGTCTACAACCACGTGGATAATGCCGCGCAGGCGCCGTTTTGCGGCCTTGAGCCACGCCCGGCCTTCGTCGCCGAGCGCGAGCATTTCGAGCCGCTGCAGATCCAGCCACAACGATATCTCTGAAATAGGTAACTCAGGCCCGCAACCAAACCGGGCCTGATCTTTGTTGGCGGCCAGATGGCGGCCCAGGGATGAAAATTCACCCCCAAGACGGGACGTTGAATCGATGCATACCGTAGAAAAAATCGGCGGCACATCCATGAGCCGCTTTGATGAAGTACTCAATAATATCTTTATCGGCCAGCGCAAAGGCGCCGCGCTCTATCAACGCGTCTTCGTGGTGTCGGCCTACAGCGGCATGACCAACCTGCTGCTGGAACACAAGAAGACCGGTGAACCCGGCGTCTACCAGCGCTTCGCCGATGCCCGCAACGAGGGCGCCTGGCTCGACGCGCTGGAAATCGTACGTGACCGCATGCTGGGCAAGAACGCCGAACTGTTCGCCAGCGAGTTCGAGCAACACGCGGCCAACCAGTTCATCAACTCGCGCATCGACGATGCCCGCGAATGCATGAGCAGCCTGCAGCGTCTGTGCGCCTATGGTCATTTCCAGCTCGACGAGCACCTGATGAAGGTCCGCGAGATGCTCGCCTCCCTCGGCGAAGCGCACAGTGCCTTCAACGCGGTGCTGGCGCTCAAGCACCGCGGCGTCAATGCCAGGATGGTCGATCTGACCGGCTGGCACCGCGACGCGCCGCTGCCTTTCGAAGAGATGGTCCGCCACAGCTTCGAAGAGGTAGACCTCAGCCGCGAGCTGGTCGTCGCCACCGGCTATACGCACTGCAGCGAAGGCCTGATGAACACCTTTGACCGAGGCTACAGCGAGATCACCTTCGCCCAGATTGCCGCTGCTACCGGCGCGCGCGAGGCGATCATTCACAAGGAATTCCACCTTTCCAGCGCCGACCCGAACCTGGTCGGTGCCGACACGGTCGTCACCATCGGCCGCACCAACTACGACGTCGCCGACCAGCTGTCGAACCTGGGCATGGAAGCGATCCATCCGCGTGCGGCCAAGACCTTGCGTCGCGCCGGCATCGAATTGCGCATCAAGAATGCCTTCGAGCCCGAGCACGCCGGCACCCTCATCAGCCAGGACTACAAGAGCGACCGGCCCTGCGTCGAGATCATCGCCGGCCGCAAGGATGTCTTTGGCATCGAAGTATTCGATCAGGACATGCTCGGCGACATCGGCTACGACATCGAGATCAGCAAGCTGCTCAAGCAGCTGCGTCTGTATGTGGTGAACAAGGACTCCGATGCCAACAGCATCACCTACTACGCCTCGGGCTCGCGCAAGCTTATCAACCGCGCCGCGCGATTGATCGAGGAGAAGTACCCGGCCGCCGAAGTCACCGTGCATAACGTCGCCATCGTCTCGGCGATCGGTTCGGACCTAAAGGTCAAGGGCATCCTGGCCAAGACCGTCGCGGCGCTGGCCGGTGCGGGCATCAGCATCCAGGCAGTGCATCAGTCGATCCGCCAGGTGGAGATGCAGTGCGTGGTCAATGAGGAGGACTACGGTGCGGCGGTGGCAGCCTTGCACCGCGCACTGATCGAGCCGGAAAACCATGGCGATGTGATCGCCGCAGCCTAAGCTACGGCTGCACCTGCCCGCCGGCCTTGGCTCTAGCCAGGGTCGGTGGCTCGTCGTCGGTCGTCGATGACGGTCTCTCGGAGATTTTGCGCCATCGGTGCCAGTGGCGAAAAACACCAACGCCAGCAACAGCTCAGAACAGCTGAAAGCCGCCTGCGCCAAGCAACAAACCGGCCCAGGCCTGCAAGCGCGACACCGCGCGACGGCTGCCCAGCTGCACGCACAGGTACAAGCCGGCTGCTAATGATGGAACTCGGCTGATAACGGGTTGGCTTGCACCGGAACTCGGTACGCTCGACTCAAGCCCTGTCTATGAGTGACTGGGGTCAGCCGCAGGAGTTCTCCATCGTCTTGACCTGACCGGGCGAAAAGCGCCGGCCAACTCAGTAGAATCCGCACAATTTCTGCTGGTATACAGAGCCGCCGCACCATGACCCACCCTCGCACCGAATTGCTGTCGCCCGCCGGCACCCTGAAATCCATGCGCTACGCCTTTGCCTACGGCGCCGACGCGGTCTACGCCGGGCAGCCGCGCTACAGCCTGCGCGTGCGCAACAACGAATTCGACCACGCCAACCTGCGCCTGGGGATCGACGAGGCGCATGCCCAGGGCAAGCAGTTCTACGTGGTGGTCAACATCGCGCCGCACAACGCCAAGCTGCGCACCTTCATCAAGGATCTCGAGCCGGTGCTCGCCATGGGCCCGGATGCGCTGATCATGTCCGATCCCGGTCTGATCATGCTGGTTCGCCAGCATTTCCCCAAGATGACCATTCACCTCTCGGTGCAGGCCAACGCAGTGAACTGGGCCAGCGTCGAGTTCTGGCGTCAGCAGGGCCTGACCCGCGCCATCCTCTCGCGCGAGCTGTCGCTGGAAGAGATCGGCGAGATCCGTGGAAAGGTGCCGGGCATGGAGCTGGAGGTCTTCGTTCACGGCGCGCTGTGCATGGCTTACTCCGGCCGCTGCCTGCTCTCCGGCTACATCAACAGGCGCGACCCCAACCAGGGTTCCTGCACCAACGCCTGCCGCTGGGAATACAAGGCGCACGAAGGCAAGGAAGACGAGCTGGGCAATATCGTCCAGCAGTATCATCAGCCGATCCCCGTGCAGCAGCTTGGGGCAGGCGCCATCCAGCCGACCCTGGGTGCCGGCGCGCCGACCGATCAGGTCTTCCTGCTCGAAGGCAGCGGCCATCCCGGCGAAATGATGGAAGCATTCGAGGACGAGCACGGCACCTACATCATGAACTCCAAGGACTTGCGTGCCGTCCAGCATGTCGAGCGGCTGGTGCAGATGGGCGTGCATTCACTGAAGATCGAAGGCCGGACCAAATCCCACTACTACGTGGCGCGCACCGCCCAGGTCTACCGCAAGGCCATCGACGATGCGGTGGCCGGTCGGCCATTCGACAAGTCATTGATGGATACCCTGGAATCGCTGGCCCACCGCGGCTACACCGAGGGCTTCCTGCGCCGCCATGTGCACGACGAGTACCAGAACTACGAACGTGGCTTCTCGCTCTCGGAGCGCCAGCAGTTCGTCGGCGAACTGACCGGCGAACGGCGCAACGGGCTGGCCGAAGTGATCGTCAAGAACCGCTTCGCCGTCGGCGACCGCCTGGAGTTGATGACCCCGCAGGGCAACCTGAATTTCCGCCTGGAGGCGCTGGAAAACAAGCGGGGTGAACGCGCCGAAGTGGCGCCCGGCGACGGGCATGTGCTCTATCTGCCCGTACCGGAAAGCGTCGATCTGCAACATGCGCTGCTGATGCGTGAGCTGGGTGAAAGCACAACTCGCGGCTAGCAAGGCAGGTGCAGCAAAGCAGCTTCAGGCTCGCTTGCTGAGGTAGCGCAGGCGCTCCTCGACCTGGCGCCTGACGCTGAGATCGGAGAAGAACGCGACCACATCGGTGACGTTGCCGAGCCGATCATGCACCACTGGCATCTGTGCCCACTGCGGGCAGACCTCACCATTCTTGCGGGTCTCGATCAGCTCGCCTTGCCAGATACCGTGCTGCCCCAGGCTTTCGCGAATAACCGAATGTTGCTGGCGGCGCCAGCAGGGCGACGCTTCTTCCGTCAACAGGTCGATGACCAGAGCCCGGCCCGGCGCCCGGCGCTGCCTGTCCTCTCCCAGCAAGCCCTCTGTCTGCGCATGGCTTCACGGACGTCCGTCCGTTGCACGAGCCAGCCGGGCCGGTTTATGGCTAGAATGCGCCCATGCATGACGATCTCTCCCTCCTCCTGAACTCCCTCAACGATGCCCAGCGCCAGGCCGTGGCCGCACCGCTGGGTCGTCACTTGGTCCTTGCCGGTGCCGGCTCGGGCAAGACCCGTGTGCTGGTGCACCGCATCGCCTGGCTGCACCAGGTCGAGCGCGCCTCGCTGCATTCGATCCTGTCGGTGACCTTTACCAACAAGGCCGCTGCCGAGATGCGCCAGCGCATCGAGCAGTTGATGAAGGTCAACCCGCAAGGCATGTGGGTCGGCACCTTTCACGGCCTTGCGCACCGCTTGCTGCGTGCTCACTGGCAGGAAGCGAAGTTGGCGCAGAACTTCCAGATCCTCGATTCGGACGACCAGCAGCGCCTGGTCAAGCGTGTGATCCGCGAACTCGGTCTCGACGAGCAGCGCTGGCCGGCACGCCAGGCCCAGTGGTGGATCAACGGACAGAAGGACGAAGGTCTGCGGCCCAAGCACATCCAGCCCAGCGGCGACCTGTTTCTGGCGACGATGCTGAGCATCTACCAGGCCTATGAAGAGGCCTGCGCGCGTGCCGGCGTCATCGATTTTTCCGAGCTGCTGTTGCGCGCGCTGGATTTGTGGCGCGATAACCCGGGCCTGCTCGATCATTACCAGCGGCGCTTCCGCCACATCCTGGTGGACGAGTTCCAGGACACCAACGCGGTGCAGTACGCCTGGTTGCGTTTGCTGGCCAAGGGCGGCGACAGCCTGATGGTGGTGGGCGACGATGACCAGTCGATCTATGGCTGGCGCGGCGCACGAGTGGAAAACCTGCACCAGTTCAGCGAAGACTTCCAGGACGCCGTAACCATCCGCCTGGAACAGAACTACCGCTCCACCGCCTGCATCCTCAAGGCCGCCAACGCGCTGATCGCCAACAACCAGGGCCGTCTGGGCAAGGAACTGTGGACCGAAGGCTGCGAGGGCGAGCCAATCAGCCTGTATGCCGCCTTCAACGAGCACGACGAAGCGCGCTACGTGGTCGAGAGCATCGAGAAGGCCATCCGCGAGGGCATGAGCCGTAGCGAGATCGCCATCCTCTACCGCTCAAACGCGCAGTCGCGGGTGCTCGAAGAAGCCTTGCTGCGTGAACGCATCCCCTATCGGATATACGGCGGCCAGCGCTTCTTCGAGCGCGCCGAGATCAAGAACGCCATGGCCTACCTGCGCCTGATCCAGGCCCGTGACAACGACGCGGCACTGGAGCGGGTGATCAACGTGCCGGCCCGCGGCATCGGCGAAAAAACCGTCGAATGCCTGCGTCAGCTGGCCCGCCAAGAGAGCACATCGATGTGGGCGGCGCTGCACCAGGCGGTCGGCACCAAGGTAGTCTCGGGCCGTGCGGCGAGCGCGCTGAACGGTTTCGTCGAACTGATCGACACCCTTGCCCTGAAAGTCGAGGGCATGCAGCTGCACAACATGGCGCAGCTGGTCATCGAACAATCCGGGCTGCTCGCTTACCACCGCGACGAGAAGGGCGAGAAAGCTCAGGCACGGGTGGAAAACCTCGAGGAACTGGTCTCCGCTGCACGCGCCTTCGACAACTACAGCGAAGACCAGGAAGACGAGCAGACACCGCTGGCGGCCTTCCTCGATCACGCCTCGCTGGAGGCCGGCGAGCAGCAGGCCGGCGACCACGAAGACAGCGTGCAGCTGATGACCCTGCACAGCGCCAAGGGTCTGGAGTTTCCGCTGGTGTTCCTGGTCGGCATGGAAGAAGGCCTGTTCCCGCACAAGATGAGCCTGGAAGAACCCGGCCGTCTGGAAGAGGAACGCCGCCTGGCCTATGTCGGCATCACCCGTGCCATGCAGCAGCTGATCATCACCTACGCCGAAACTCGGCGCTTGTACGGCAGCGAGACCTACAACAAGATCTCGCGTTTCGTTCGCGAACTACCCCCGGCACTGGTCAGCGAAGTGCGCCTGCGTAATACCGTCAGTCGCAGCTTCACCACACGCGGCATGGGTGGCGGCTCGCTGTTCGACGGCGCCAATGTGCCGGATACCCCGTTCAACCTCGGTCAGCGGGTCCGCCATTCGCTGTTCGGCGAAGGCACCATCCTCAACTTCGAAGGTTCCGGCGCCCAGGCCCGGGTGCAGGTGAATTTCGAAAGTGAAGGAAGCAAGTGGCTGATGCTCAGTTATGCCAAACTGGAACCGCTATAACGTTTACGTGAACCTGTACCAATACTAATAAAATTCGCCAAAGGAAATAGCCTTCATGAAACGCCGTCACTTGTTTGGTGCCGTCGCTGCCCTGCTTGCCTCCCTCAGCCTCGCAGGCTGCAACGACGAGAAGAAAGTCGAATCCACCGCCGAGCCGCAAGCCACCACCAGCGAAGCACCCAAGAGCTATCACTGGAAAATGGTTACCACCTGGCCAAAAAATTATCCAGGCCTGGGCACTGCCGCCCAGCGCCTGGCCGATAGGGTCAACGCCATGAGCGACGGCCGGCTGACCATCAAGGTTTACGCCGGTGGCGAGCTGGTGCCCGCGTTGGAAGTCTTCGATGCCGTCTCGCGCGGCACCGCCGAGCTTGGCCACGGCCCCGCGTATTACTGGAAGGGCAAGGTGCCCACCGCGCAGTTCTTCACCTCGGTTCCGTTCGGTCTTTCCACTAGCGAGATGAATGCCTGGCTGACCCGCGGCGGTGGTCAGGAGTTCTGGGACGAAGCCTACGCGCCCTACGGCGTCAAACCCATGGTGGTGGGCAATACCGGCATGCAGATGGGCGGCTGGTTCAACAAGGAAATCAATTCGCTCGACGACCTCAAGGGTCTGAAGATCCGCACGCCCGGCCTGGGTGGCGAAGTGCTGAGTCGACTCGGCGCGACCACCGTCAACATGCCGGGCGGAGAGATCTTTACCGCGCTGCAGACGGGCGCGATCGATGCCACCGACTGGGTCAGCCCTTACAACGATCTCGCCTTTGGCCTGCACAAGGCCGCCAAGTACTATTACTACCCCGGCTGGCAGGAGCCACAGGCGGTGCTGGAGCTGCTGGTCAACCAGAAGGCGCTCGACAGCCTGCCGGACGACTTGCGCGCGATCCTAACCGAAGCCGCGCTCGCCGCCAGCCGCGACATGATCGACGATTACGTTTATAACAACGCCATGGCACTCGAGCAGCTCAAGCAACAAGGTACGCAACTCAAGCGCTTTCCTGACGCGGTGCTGAACGCCATGCGCGAGCAGTCCGATGTCGTCCTAGGCGAACTGGCCGCGCAGAGCGAGCTGAATGGCCGCATCTGGGCCTCGATGAAGGCGTTCCAGGCGCAGGTCAAGCCGATGCACGAGATCTCCGAGAAAGAGTTGTATAACTGGCGTTGAGGCAGACGACCCGTTGCGCTTGCCGGTGTGTCGGCAAGCGCAACGGAGCAAAAGCCCGAAACACTCTGCAACTGGCGCGCCCGGACCGGGCCGTGCACCATCTGCTCCGAATGTTCATTACTCAGGAATACCAAATGCAACGTGTGCTCAGCTTATTCATGGCGCTGTGTATCGGCCTGACCCTTAGCCTCGACGTTCACGCCAAGCGTTTCGGCGGCGGCAAGAGCTTCGGCTCGGCGCCCAGCCATCAGACTCGCCAGGCACCTCAACAGACTCAGGCAGCGCCCAACCAGGCAGGCAAGACCCCGGCCGCTGCCAGTGGCGCGTCGCGTTGGCTGGGTCCGCTGGCCGGTCTCGCCGCAGGTGGCCTGTTGGCTTCGATGTTCATGGGAGATGGCTTCGAAGGCATCCAGTTCATGGACATCCTCATCTTCGGCGGTATCGCCTTCCTGCTGTTCCGCTTCCTCGCCGCCCGTCGTCGCCAGCAGCAACCGGCCGTGGCCGGCCATGCGCCGATGCAGCGCGAGATGCCTGCGCAACCGTCGATCTTCGGTGGCAGCGCCACATCCGCAGCGGCTGCACCGGTGATCAACGCCCCCGCCTGGTTCAACGAGCAGAATTTCGTGGCCGCGGCGCGCGAGCACTTCCTGTCGCTCCAGCAGCACTGGGATGCCAACGAGATGGACAAGATCGCCGAGTTCGTCACGCCGCAGTTGCATGAGTTCCTCAAGCGCGAGCGGGCCGAGATCGGCGACGCCTATCAGGCCACCTACGTTGACGACCTGCAGGTCCAGCTTGATGGCGTGGACGATCAGGCCGACAAGACCATCGCCACCCTCACCTTCGTGGGCGTATCGAAGAATTCGCGCTTCGACCAGGGCGAGCCCTTCAGCGAAAGCTGGCGCATGGAACGTGCGCAAGGCGAGAACCAGCCGTGGCTGGTTGCGGGAATCCGCCAGAACGCCTGACACGCGTAGACGAAATGAAGAACCCGGGCTTGCCCGGGTTTTTTCATTGGTGCGCCAGGCATATGGCGCATTGCGCATAAGCGCAACTGGCTTGGCTGTGGTGGTCAAGCGGGTGACTTGGAGATGAAAGCCCTCTACACATC